>CAZYVA010000030.1:0-19045 GCA_964650695.1 uncultured Dorea sp.
CCGCCCTTGGGACGCTCTCCCCAGTGAGCGCGCTTGTATCCAAGGTTGAAACCCCTTCCAAAACCTCGCCGTCGATCGGGACCTTCTCCCCCGGCTGGACAACGATCATGCTGCCAACCTCCACTTCATCCGGGTCCGTCTTTTCCAGCCCGTTTGCCGTCTCAATGTTGGCATAATCCGGGCGGATATCCATCAGTTCACTGATATTCCTGCGGCTTTTCCCGACCGCGTAGCTCTGGAACAGCTCCCCGATCTGATAGAACAGCATAACCGCCACGCCCTCGGTATACTTCCCCTGCAGGATCGCCCCAACCGTAGCGGCCGCCATCAGGAAATTTTCATCAAACACCTGGCGGTTCAGGATCCCTTTTACGGCCTTTTTTAAAATATCATATCCAATCACCAGATACGGAACCAGAAATAACGCCAGCCGCACATAACCGTCCACCGGCAGAAAGCGGATCACGGCGATCAGGATCACCGACAGGAGGATCCGAAGAAGGACTTTTTTCTGTTTTTTATTCATCGCGCTTCTCCTTTATTCTGCGTGAAACGTTAAGGTATCCCGTTTCGATTTTACTGGAAATAAATCTCGCAGTCGTCCTCTACTTTTTTGCAGTTTCTCCGTACATCCTCCATAACGGCCTTTGGTTCGGCTCCTTCCTCAAATTCCACGATCATCTTCAGCGCCATGAAATTGACGGCTGCATCCTTGACCCCGCCGGTTTTTTTCGCTGCCTGCTCCATCTTGTTCGCACAGTTTGCACAGTCCACATCGATCTTGTAAGTCTTTTTCATGGTATCATCCTCCATATCTCTGTTTTTCATATGAGCATTTGTTCATATGTTTGTGTCTATTATACCATCCAAAACTGTGCTGTCAATAGGAAACCGCATTTAATTGCAACTTTTCCTCCACACCATCCCACCTGCCAGGCACAAAACGGCCACAGCCGCAATCGCCCATGCCCACGCCGGGATATCATGGATATTATAACACCTCACCCCGATCCACATCTGGTTGATGGCTTCGTTCTGCGCATCGTCAAAGTATGTCATGATGCTGGACCGGGCGATCGCCTCTTCGTCCGGGTACTGGGAAAATAGCTGCCGGTACGCCTGGTCTGCGGGAGCTGTGATCACATAATCCTCATCCTCCCCGCTTCCGGCGTCCCCGTCCCCGGCAAAAAAATAGCCCAAATCATAATCCACGACATCCTTCTCCTCTTCATCAGCGCCATAGCACCAGTTGGCATAATCAAAAACACGCCGGTCCTCCCCTCCGGAAATAACAGAGGTATAGCCGACATAATACATATTCCGGATGACATTATCCGCACGGGAAATAAAATTGATGAACGCTTCCGCTGCATGCTGCTTTTTTTCATCGCCCCCAATGCCATTTTTCAGCATGACCCAGCCGTCAAAATAAATATTCGTGGACTCTTCCGGAACGGCAAACGCAAGCGCGATCCCCTCTTCGTCCGCCTGGTCCAGCGTGTAGACCCCGTCCCCCGACCACTGGAGGTTTGCCACAACCTTGCCGCTTACCATATCCGCTTTCCCGGAATCCGTTTCAAAAGAATAGGCGTTATTTTTCACATCCTGCAGATAATCCGCCGCTTTAGCGATCATCTGTGGGGACGTGTCATTCATCTCTCTTTCCAGGTTTTTTTTGTAGTCCGGATCCGAGCAGAACTCCCTGGAAGTCAGAAGATCCGATTTGATCGCGCCTACCGCCGCGAAATAGGAATCCCGGACATTATCTTTTACAGTGATCTGCCGCTTATAGGCAGGGTTATCCAGGATTTTCCAGCTTGAAGCATCCGCACGGCTGACCTTTGCCGGGTTGTACACGATCCCGGTGATCCCCCACATATATCCGGCCATATATTTCCCCCACGGCTCTCCGTTGATCTCGTTGGTGTCAAAGATATCCCGGATATAAGGGGAGACCCCGTTGATATAGTAATTCGTACTGTCCGATGGGTCAAAAAAGGAATCGGAAAGCGGCGCCAACTGCCCTTGGACCATCAGCTTCATGACCAGATATTCCGAAGGGCAGATCAGATCATACACATCCCCTAGCGTCAGCATGTTGTATAAATCCTCATTGGTGCCAAACGTGGAGTACTCGACATGGACTTGATCGCCATAAGTTTCCTTATACCATTCTTCAAAATCCTGGATCATCGGACGCTCCCCTATGATGTCCCCGCTCTCCAGGGAAATCGTTTCCGATGCGTCCCACCCCCCAAGATCCAGATATTCTTCCCAATTGCAGACACGGAGCGTGATCTCTTCCGGGCTGCGGCCCGGCTCTGTCTCCTGCGTCCCGCCGCGCTGCTGTCCATCCTCCGCCCAAACCGTATCCACCCCTGTTGCATTTCCAAAAATCGCCGCCAGAAACAGCATACACAGGATGCCCGCAAAGCAGCCCTTTCCCCGTCCGTTCCCCATCATGCATCCGTCCTTTCCGCCCCATTTTCCTGCTTTCCAAGGTTCATGCCAATCGCCAGCGCCAGTACCACGAAAAAAATAACCGTTGACAACGCCCACAAAGCGGTCTTGATATCCGTCTGCGCCCCCTTCGTTGCATTGACCACATAAGTGCTGACCGTGTCAAAGGTCGCAGGCTTCGTATACATTGCCACAAAATAATCATCAAGCGACAGCGTAGCCGCAAGGGCAAACCCGGACAAAATCCCTGGGACGATCTGTGGGATCACAATCCGGGCCAGGGCGGACGCAGGGGCCGCCCCCAGATCCAGCGCCGCCTCGTAAATGCTGGGATCCATCTGCCGAAGCTTCGGCATCACAGACAGGTACACGAAAGGCGCGCACAGCGTCACATGCCCGACGATCAGCGGAAGAAACGTGTCTTTATCCACGCCAAACACGACTACAAGAAGAATACAGGCCGAAAACCCCGTCACCACGTCCGCGTTGACAACCGGGATCTGGTTCATGGCCGAAATGGCGGAGGCAACCCTTTTTTTTGAATAAAAGGCGCCGATCGCCCCCAGCGTCCCAAGCACGGTCGCCAAAAGCGCCGCGCCAAACGCAAGCGCAAGCGTCCCCGCGATCATCCGGACCAGCTCCGGGGTCGTAAACAGGGTAATATAGTTCTGCAGGGAAAACCCACGGATCGCCCCGATATTGGCTGCGCTAGTAAAGCTGTAAACCGCCAGCACCAGCACCGGCAGATACAAAAACAGAAGGAGCAGCACGATAAATCCAACCTTCCATGCTTTTTTCATCATAAAAGCGCCCCTCCTCTTTCGCGTTCCCCTTCCATATCTCCAGTAAAGAGCGTGAACAAACCGATCATCCCAAGAAGGATCAGGGCGATCATCGAACCGCCATGCCAGTTGTACGCCGCGAAATAACTGCCAATCAGGCTTCCCATGATATAAGTGCTGTTGTAGAGCATATCCAGCACGACATAGTTTGTCATGGCGGGCAGGAATACCATGGAAACCCCGCTGACGATCCCTGGGACGGATAAAGGCAGCGTCACCTTCATAAAAGCCTGCGCCTCCCCCGCGCCCAGATCCCTTGCCGCCTCCAGAAGCGCCCCGTCCATCTTGGAAAGCGTCGTAAAAATCGGCAGGATCATAAAGGGAAGGAAATCATAAACCATGCCGGCCACTGCATTGAAAAACGGATGGTAGGCCAGGTTCCCCTCGATCCAGGTCAGTATTTCCTTTAACGCGGTGATCCGCAGGGAAAAATTGATCCACATCGGCATGACAAACACCATCACAAGGACGGATTTTCTTTTGAAATGGCTCATCGCAAGGATGTAGGCGGCCGGATACGCCAAAAGCAGGCAGGCGAGCGTAGCAACGGAAGCGACCGCTATGCTGTAGCAAAGCGTCCCAAGCGTGTTCGGATCCGTAAAAAAGCCCGCCAGGTTGGCAAGGGACGGCTGCCCCTGCCCATCTGTAAACGCATAGTAAAACAACACGAGCAGCGGGGCCACAACAAACAGGATTAAAAAAAGCGCGTAAGGGATCGCCAGCGCTTTCCTGGAAAATGATAAGCGGCGCATCCTCGTATCCTCCTTTCCCCTTGCCGGATAAGCATGGGACATGTCCTTCTATCCAAAGCAGCCGTTTCCTACTTCCATCTTTTCACCGCAAAAGCCATCCGCTCCACCGGCATGATCAGCCCTACCTGGTCCTCCATATTCCAAAGATATTCATCATCCACGACAAAATCCTGTTCCAATTCCGTGTGGATCACATAGCTGTAATGGTCTCCTTTGTAAATCAGGTTGCTGATATAGCCTTGCACCAGCCCGGCTTCCCGCTCATCTGTCATCTCAATGTCCTGCGGCTGGATGGAAACCTGGATCTTTACCTTGTCCGTATCGATCGCTTCGCCGTCCGCGTCCAGCAGTTTCCCGCCCTCATCCCGCCGGCTGCCCCGGATGATCTTTGTCAGGTCCACGTCCAGGACCATGCCGTTGTATTCCATCTGATACTCTTTGTTGAGTTCCGCCGTGAAATAATTGGTATGGTCTTCGGCAATCATAATGTGTATATCCTCCGGATCCACCAGGAGGCCGACCCAGCTCCCTTCCCTGGCAGGGTCTACCGACTGGATCACCATCTCATTCTTCCCGGACTCTACTGTGATCTCATAGTGGATCCCTTTAAAAATCACGGAAATCACCCTCCCCCGGATGATCCCTTTTTCCGGCGCGGTCACCTGCACGTCCTCCGGGCGCACGACCGCCGTGATATGCGTCCCTTCTTTCACGTCATCCACACAGGCAAATTCCCCACCGCAGAAACGGGCTTTCCGATGCCCTGTCATAATGCCATTGAAAATATTGCTCTCCCCGATAAAATCCGCCACAAACGCGTTGACCGGCTCATTGTAAATATCCTCCGGCGTACCGATCTGCTGCGCACGGCCGCTGCGCATGACGACAATCTTATCCGACATCGTAAGGGCTTCCTCCTGGTCGTGGGTCACGTAAATAAATGTAATGCCAAGCTCCCTGTGCATCGCTTTCAGCTCAATCTGCATCTCCTTGCGCATTTTTAAATCCAGCGCGCCAAGCGGTTCATCCAGGAGAAGGATCTTTGGTTCGTTGACGAGCGCCCGCGCGATCGCGACGCGCTGCTGCTGCCCGCCGGAAAGCGTCGCGACGCTCCGTTTCTCAAACCCTTCCAGATCGACTAGATCCAGCGCTTTTTTCACTTTTTTCCCAATCAGCTTTTTCGGTGTTTTTTTCTGCTTCAGCCCAAACGCGATATTTTCATAAATATTCATATGTGGGAACAAAGCGTATCTCTGGAAAACCGTATTGACCGGCCGCTCGTTCGGCGGGAGGTGGGTGATGGGCGTCCCGTTCAAAAGGATCTCCCCCTCGGAGGGGATGTCAAATCCCGCGATCATCCTGAGCGTTGTCGTCTTCCCACACCCGGATGGCCCTAAAATCGTGACAAACTCCCCCTTTTTTACTTCCAGGCTGAAATCCGAAACTGCCGAAAAGCCATCCTCATAGGTTTTTGTAATATGTTTTAATTCAATGATATTCTCCGTATATCCCATTCTTTTGATCCGTTTCAGTTCTCCGATTTTCCTTTCATCCCCTGTCCGTCCGTCCATCCCTGCAATTCCTTTTGGATCTGCGCCAGGACATCCGGGTAAGCCATCCCGGATTCCTCCGCGATTGCCGCTACGCTGCTATATTCCGGGTAGAGCCTCTGCTTTTCCCCCGCCCGGCATATTTTGACCTTTACTTTTCCCAATGACGTCCCGATCGTCTGGGGCTCCCGTTCTAACACCGTGCGCTCCATCCGGATTTTCCGTATCCCGATCGTCGTTGTCTCGGCAAAAAGGATCGCCTCCATCTGCGGGACCTTTTCTTCGTCACAGATAATGTGTATCTCATAGGCCGGGCGGTTTTTTTTCATATAGATCGGAAGAAAGCCCACGTCCTTCGCCCCCGCTTCCATCAGGCGTTCCATCGCATGGCCCATGGCTTCACCCGTACAATCATCGATACTGCTTTCCAGCTTGCACACCACATCCTCCGGCTTCGCCTCCTCGCTTTCGATCAGCATCACCCGGAGGATACCGGTCCATTCATAATCCCGTTTCCCGGCGCCCATGCCGGTTTTCAATACCCGGTATTGCCGCGGAAGCTTCCCGGAAGTCCGGACCGCCGCCGCGATTGCCGCCCCGGTCGGCGTGACAAGCTCCGCTTCTACCCCGGTCCTATGCAAGTGCAATCCATAGCTGCTGGCAATATTTATAACGGCGGGGACGGGAACCGGGAGGATCCCATGCGCACAGCGCACCGTTCCACAGCCTTCGTAAAGCTCCGGTATGATGATATTTTTGACGCCCAGGTCATCCAGGCAGACCGCGGCAGCGGCAATATCCACAATCGAATCCACAGCCCCCGCCTCATGGAAATGTACCTGCTCCACGGTTGAGCCATGCGCTTTCGCCTCTGCTTCTGCAAGCACCCTGAAAATATCCCCCGCCGTCTGCTTGGCGCGGCTGGAGATCCCTGATCCCTCAATGATCGAAAGCACATCCCCAAGGCTTCGGTGGGCGTGGGCCTGTGCCTGTCCATCCCCAGGGGAATGCCCGTGTGCGGATCCTCCGCCAGGGGAATGCCCGTATGTATATTCTTCCCGTCCTGCCCGGTGCCCGTACAGATACGCCATATCATGGTCATGGTTCTGATACGGCGCATCCAGGGTCACGCGGAAGTCGCAGGCATCCAGGCCTGATTTTACCGCCCTCCCCACTTCCACGCCAAACCCCTCGACCGGAAGCGTGCGAAGCTGGCCCATCAGGTAGGTTTCATCCACGCCTAAATCCAAAAGCGCGCCAACGGCCATGTCTCCGCTGATCCCGCTGTAACATTCAAAATATAAGCTTTTCTCCATTTTCCGCTTTGCTCCCGCCCTGTCTTTGACGTCTTTATTCATCCGTCCGGCAGTCCGCTCCTTTCGCGGACACGCCAATCCGGTTGATCTGCGCCGCTATATACCCGGCCCCGTATCCATTGTCGATATTCACCACAGCCACCCCGTTCGCACAGGAATTGATCATCGTAAGCAGCGCCGACAGCCCGCCCATATTCGCCCCATAGCCTACCGAAGTCGGCACGGCGATCACCGGCTTGTCCACCAGGCCGCCAAGGACGCTTCCAAGGGCTCCTTCCATACCGGCTACCGCCACGACACAGTTGGCGCTTTGGATCACTTCCAGCCTGGACAGCAGACGGTGGAGGCCGCTGACGCCCACATCATAGACTCTTTCTACATTCGCCCCGAAATACTCGGCGGTCTGCGCCGCTTCCTCCGCTACCGGGATATCCGCTGTCCCTGCGCTGCACACAGTGATCAGGCCCTTTTTCGGCTTATCCTTTTTTGTGATTTTTAAAATACGGGATACCTCATCGTACTCGGCCTGCGGGATCACAGCTTTCACCAATGCGTACTGTTCTTTCGTCGCGCGGGTGCCAAAAGCCTCCCCTTCCTCCTCATACAACTCCTGGAAGATCCGGGTCAGATGCGTATCCGCTTTCCCGCTGCAGAAAATAACCTCCGGAAAACCGGAACGGATTTTCCGGTGGGTATCCAGCTTGGCATACCCTAATTCTTCAAAGGGCTGCCTGCGCAAATATCTTTCCGCCTCTTCCACAGACATCTTCCCCGCCTGCACCTGTTCCAATATCTCTATGGTTTCCATAATGTCTCCGCCCCATCCGTCCCCACAATCCGATTTCCTGCCAAACAGGATTTGGAGATCCCTGGATCATGCTGGGATCTTGCGAGAACCATAAATACTCCCCTAAACTGGGGAAACCGCTTTAAGGCTTCCGGATATGCCCGAAATGATCCTGTAAAAATCTCTCCAGCCGGGAAACCGTTGCCCTGTCCCTGTTTTTGAAAAATTCTTCCTGGAGCCACTGGTATTTTTCCAGTTTATCTTCCAGGCTTGCGGCCATATCCCTGGATGCCCGGAGCTGCCTGTCCAGCAATGCGATCCTGGCTTCCTTTTTTTCGTATGCAGTCTTTAACTTCGCAAGCGCCTCTTTTTGGGCATCCATCTCCTGCTGCTGCTCCTGCAGCCGGATTTCCTGGGCATGCGCCTTTTCCTGCTGCCGCTGCAGTTCCGCCTCCTGCCTGCGTATCGTATCGGAGCGGGCCTGCACTTTCCCTTTCAGGGTTTTGATGATTTCTTCATTGACCTTTCTTTCGTTTTCCTGGCGCTTGATCTGCTCTTTTTGTGATTGGATGACTTCCGCCTGCTCTTTACTGCGCCCGCAAAGCTTTGCGTAGCTGGATTGCGCCTTTGCCAGCTCTGCTTTTTGCTGCTCCTGGGTTTTTTCCGCTTGCGTTCCCTGTACCTGCAACTCCACAATCACAGATTGCAGCTCATCCAAATATTCATCCACGCTTTTCCGGTTATAACCGCCAAACAAACTACGCTCGATTTGTTTCATTGTATCATCCATACCATTTCTCCTGTCTAAATCTCCCTGGGCCGCGTTGCTGTCACTTGGTATACGCCGTTACGGCCCACGGCCGATTTGAAATAGATATATAGACTCGCATCCCGTGACAACTGCTTACCCAAAATTCCGTACTTTAAACTCCCTCTGCGCCTCCCTTTTCCGGTCTTTTTCCGCAATGTCATGGCGCTTGTCATACAATTTCTTCCCTCTGGCAAGCCCAATCTCCAGCTTTACCAGGCTGCCTTTAAAATACACTTTCAGAGGGACAATTGCAATCCCTTTTTCCTTTGTTTTTCCCAGCATTTTATTGATTTCAGCCCTGTGCAGGAGAAGCTTGCGCACGCGCAGCGGGTCCTTGTTGAAAATATTCCCCTTTTCATAAGGGCTGATATGCATACCGCAGACAAACATTTCACCGCCCTCAATGCGGATATAAGCCTCTTTGATGCTGCATTTGCCCATACGCAGGGACTTGACCTCCGTGCCATGCAAGGCAATCCCCGCCTCGCACGTATCAAGGATAAAATAATCGTGATACGCTTTTTTGTTGTTGGCAATCAGTTTCCCGTTTGTTTTTGCCATTTTCGTCTCCTTCCGCAGATCCTGCATCTGCAAGGTCATGCCAGTTCAAAATCAATTGTATGCATCAACAAATCGACGCCCACGACACGCACTTTTACTTTCTGCCCTAGCCTATAGCTCTTACGGGTATGCTCCCCTGCCAGTTCCCACCGGTCTTCTATATAATCATAATGGTCATCCGTCATCCGTGTGACATGCACCAGCCCTTCTACCGTGTTCGGCAGTTCCACATACATCCCCCAGTTTGTCATCCCGCTGATGACGCCCTCGTATGTTTCTCCGATATACTGCCGCATATATTCCGCTTTTTCCAGTTTTACCGTCTCGCGTTCCGCTTCGTCCGCCCGCCGCTCAGTCTCGCTCGTGTGTTCGGCCACCTCCGGCAGGATACACGCATAATGCCGGATTTTATCTTTTTTCATCCGTCCCCGCAGGTTGTCCTTGATGATCCTATGGATCTGCAAGTCCGGGTAACGGCGGATTGGGGATGTGAAATGCGTGTAATATTTTGCCGCCAGCCCAAAATGCCCGGTATTTTCCGTTGTGTACCTCGCCTGCTTCATGGAACGGAGCGCCACCCTGCCAATCAGCGCCTCCTCCGGGCTTCCTTCCACCTTGCGCAATAATTTCTGCACTTCCTTCGGATGTACCTCATTTGCCCCGATATGGAGGCGGTAGCCAAAATTATTGACAAAGACAGCCAGTGCGCGGATCTTTTTTTCCTCCGGCGGCTCATGGGTACGGTACAGGAACGGGATCTCCCGCCAAAAATAATCCTCCGCCACCGTCTCATTGGCCAGCAGCATGAATTCTTCAATGATATGGGCCGCCGTATCCCTCTCATAAGGCCGTATATCTACGGGCTTCCCGTTTTCATCCAATAGGATTTTCGCTTCCGGGAGGTCAAAACCAATAGCGCCCCTGTCCTGCCTCCGCTTCTGCAAGATCAGGGAAAGCTCCTGCATCAGCCGGAACATGGGCGCCAGCTTTTCATAACGTGCGCACGCCAAAGCGTCCTGCCCTTCCAGTATCCTGGACACGCCCGAATAGGTCATCCGCTCGTCCACCCGGATAACCGTCTCGGCAACCTCATGGGAAATCACTGTTCCCTTTGGGTTCACCGTCATGATACAGCTCAGGGCAAGGCGGTCTTCACCCGCATTCAGCGAGCAGATGCCATTGGAAAGGCATCGGGGCAGCATCGGGATCACCCGGTCCGCCAGGTAGACGCTGGTCCCGCGCTTCAATGCCTCATGGTCCAGGGCGCTGTTTTCCTGTACGTAATTGGCCACATCGGCAATATGGACGCCTAAAATATAGTTCTCCCCATCCTTGCGCACCGATACGGCGTCATCCAGATCTTTGGCATCTTCGCCGTCGATCGTCACCATCCGCCAGCCCCGCAGGTCGAGCCGCCCCTGGCAATCCGCCGCGCTGACCGGCTTTGCCACGCGCTCTGCCTGGTTTAAGGTTTTATCAGAAAACGCTTCCGGAAGCTGATAGCTTCTGACGATGGACAAAATATCGACCCCCGGATCACCGGCAGGACCCAGGATCTCCACGATGCGCCCTTCCGGTTTTCTCCTGCCGTCCCCGTAAAAGGTTATCTCCGCTACGACCTTCTGCCCGGACACTGCGCCCTTGGCTTTCTCTGCCGGAATGTAGATATCGTGCATCAGCTTCCGGTTGTCCGGGATCACAAAACCATAATTCTTTCCGGGGTGTATCTCAAAAAGCCCGACGGCCGCTGCTGTTCCCCGTTCTATGATATGGACGATTTTGCCTTCCCGTTTTCTTTCCCTTTCCCCGGCCTCCTGTTCCTGCGCCCGCCTTGCCTGTCCCGCGCCTTTCTGGTTTTTGCGTTGTTCCGGTCCCCTGGTAAGGACGGCAACCTCCACCAGATCGCCGTCCATGGCCGTGCCTGTATCTTCCTCCCTGATATAAATATCGCCGCCCGTTCCCTGTCCCGGCTTTTCTTCCGGCTCCACAAAGCCAAAGCCTCTTTGGTTCGCCCTGAAGCGCCCGGTTAGCCGCCCTTCGTCCCCAAGGCAGTATTTCCCGCGTTTCGAAAGATGGATCTTCCCTTCTTGCTCCAGCGCTTCCAGGACAAGCCTGAGGTCGTCCCTCCGCTCTTTCGGGACCTGCAGGAACACCGCCAAGTCTTTCAGCTTCATCGGCGTATACAACGGCTCCTTCATCAAACCATAAACTACTTTCTTTCTTTTCTCGAATGTCCGCTCCAAATCCTTTACTCCCCTTTAAACAGCTCCTAAGATGAAAGAGCGCCCGCCGGACGCTCTTTTTCTGCTTTAAACATATATCGATGTTGGGGTCAAAAGCCTTTGCCCCCGTAAACCTGCCTGCCTGAATCCTCCTATACCGCACCCACTTCTGCCCCGCCGCGGCCCTTGCTGCGCCACCGTCTATACGCCTTACCGGCTGGAATGCATGCTGCGTGGAACAGAAAGGCGTATCCTTTCGATCGTACTAGGCAAATACTTTCAAATTCAACACTGCTGCAAGCACAATAAACAGGATTGCAAGGATTTTTGTCACTTTCACCAGCGTACCTTCCATCGAACGTCCTTTATTCTGCCCCCAGTAGCTATCCGCCATGCCGCCGATCGTCCCAAGCCCTGCTGACTTCCCTTCCTGCATCAGCACCAGCGCTGTCAGCGCAACGCAGTCTATCCCGAATATAATCAAAAGAATGATTTTCAAAACATCCATCGCTCTACCTCCTGTGGACAAATCTATAGGCATGATAGCATACGGAAAGCGGGAATGCAAGGAAAATTTTTCGATACGTCCCCTAATTGCTCCTCGATCCTGAGAAGCCGGTTATATTTTTCCACCCGCTCCCCGCGGCATGGCGCGCCGGCCTTGATCTGCCCGACATTGAACGCCACCGCAATATCGGCGATCGTTGTGTCCGCCGTCTCGCCGGACCGGTGGGAAAGGATCGCCTGGTAGCCCGCGTTTTTTGCCATTTCGATGGCATCAAACGCTTCCGTCAGCGTCCCGATCTGGTTGACCTTGACCAGGATTGCGTTTGCCGCTTTCCTGCCGATCCCCTTTTTCAGCCGTCCAGTATTGGTCACAAACAGATCGTCCCCTACTAATTGGACGCGCGTACCAAGCTTTGCCGACAAATGCGCCCACCCATCCCAATCTTCTTCATCCAACGGATCCTCCAATGAGAAAATCGGAAAATCTTCAAGAAGCTCCTCATAATAGTCCATCATTTCCTCCGCGCTCCGGGCAACGGTATGGCCTTTCGAGCGGCTTTCCCCTTCAAAGACATACTTCCCCGCTGCCTGGTCGTACAATTCCGAAGCCGCGACGTCCAGGGCGAGCCGGACGTCCTTCCCCGGCCGGCAGCCCGCTTTGCGCACCGCTTTCATAATATAGCCCAGAGCCTCTTTCGTGTCGGCCAGGTCCGGCGCAAATCCTCCTTCATCGCCGATGCCGGTGTGCATACGGTTTTCTTTCAAAATGGCTTCCAACGCGTGGTAAATTTCCGAACACATCTGAAGCCCTTCCCGAAAGCATCCCGCCCCCGCCGGGAAAATCATGAACTCCTGGACATCCACGGTGTTGCTGGCATGGCGGCCGCCATTTAAAATATTCATCATAGGAAGCGGGATGCATTTTGCATTCACACCGCCCAGATATGCATACAAAGGCATCCCCAGCGATTTTGCCGCCGCCTTTGCCACAGCCATAGATACGCCTAGCGTTGCGTTCGCGCCAAGAACGGACTTATTTTCTGTGCCATCCAGCTTTTGGAGGACGGCGTCCAGCTTGGCCTGCCCATAGACATTCATCCCGGTAATCTGCGGCGCGATCGTTGCATTGACATTGTCTACCGCCTGCAGGACGCCTTTCCCTTGGTACCGTTTCTCCTTGTCCCGGATTTCAACCGCCTCAAACTTCCCTGTTGACGCACCCGCTGGGACGCTTGCCCGGCCCAGCGCGCTTTCGCCCGCCAACACTTCCACTTCTACCGTAGGGTTCCCTCTGGAATCGAGGATTTCTCTTGCGTACACATCTGTAATGGGTAAACATCGCTGCATAGAAAATCCCTCCTATCTGTCCCACTATCATTATTTACATTTCCAGATTCCCTATTCTGGAAATTATTCGTTACGATCCACGGCCACAAGGCCGCTCATATATCTTTAATGCCAGGATCCAGGACTCTTACAATAAATCTATCAATATTCTTGATTTTCTTTACGGAAATAAGCCTTGCCTGTTGACGGGAAAAAAACATAGCGTTACAATTCATCTGGCTGGATTGCGGACGTTTACGCCAAATATTTTACAGTCGGGGAAGAAAAATGAAAACGCAATTGAAAATGTTCGGGCTGATGACCGGAAGCACGCTTATCATGGCGGCCGGGATTTATTTTTTCAAATTTGCCAATAACTTTACGTTTGGCGGCATTACCGGCCTTGCCGTCCTTGTCGCGAAATCGGGGGTCATCTCTGCCAGCGACTTCTCTTTTGCCGCAAATATCTTTCTGCTGATTGTCGGATGGCTGATGTTCGGCAAAAAATTTGCCGCTAAAACCGCCTATTGCACCATCTTGCTTTCCGTATCCTTGTCTGCGCTGGAACGCCTCTATCCCATGTCCCAGCCACTCACAGACGAACCCATCCTAGAACTGGCGTTTGCCGTCGCGCTCCCATCGTTTGGCTCCGCCGTGCTGTTTAATATCGGCGCATCCAGCGGCGGAACGGATGTCATCGCCATGATCATTAAAAAATGCTCCAGCTTCGATATCGGGAAAGCATTGATGGCCACAGATGTCGTTATCACGCTGGCCGGATGCTTTGTATTCGACATCAAAACCGGGCTTTACTCCTTCCTGGGGCTGGCGATCCGTTCCTTTATGATTGACGGGGTCATCGAAAGCCTGAACCTGTCTAAGTATTTCAATATCATCTGCGAACACCCGGATCCCATCTGTACCTACATTAATGAGAAGCTTCACCGGGGGGCGACGATCATGGACGCAAAGGGCGCGTTTTCCGGGAAGGACAAATATATGATCATTACAGTGCTGAGCCGGGCCCAGGCCGTAAAACTCAGAAATTATATCCGGCAGAATTCGCCGGACGCGTTCTTACTGATCTCAAATACAAGCGAGATCATCGGAAAAGGATTCCACTCGGTTTGACGGGGGCATGGCATTTTATTATTGCATATTTATAAATAATAGTGTATAGTGTGTGGATACCAGGGTCAAATATCCAAATAAGCAAGCAGCAATTTTGCGCAAAAACATCATTTTAAAAAATGACAGGAGGTCTGAAAATGAAAGAAAAAGTAATATTGGCATATTCCGGGGGGCTGGATACCACAACCATCATCCCCTGGCTGAAAGAGCAGTTTGACTATGAGGTCATCTGCTGCTGTGTGGACTGCGGGCAAGGGGATGAGCTGGACGGGCTGGATCAAAGGGCGAAAAAAGCGGGGGCGTCCAAATTGTATGTCGAGGACGTGACGGACGATTTCTGTGAGAACTATATCATTCCTTGCGTACAGGCCCATGCCGTTTATGAAAACAAATATTTGCTGGGCACCGCTATGGCACGCCCCGCCATCGCGAAACGCCTTGTGGAAATCGCCAGGAAAGAAAACGCCAGCGCCATCTGCCATGGTTCCACAGGCAAAGGCAATGACCAGATCCGTTTTGAACTAAGCATCAGCGCCCTGGCGCCGGATTTAAAAATCATCGCTCCATGGCGGATGACGGACATCTGGACCATGAAGTCCCGCGAGGACGAAATCGCTTACTGCAAAGCCCGCGGCATCGACCTTCCTTTCGACGTCAGCCACAGCTACAGCCGCGACCGGAACCTCTGGCATGTGAGCCACGAAGGGCTCGAACTGGAGGATCCCGCGCTTGGGCCGGATTTCAAGCATCTCCTCATGATGAGCGTCACTCCGGAGGATGCGCCGGAGGAAGGGGAATCGGTCACCATAGCCTTTGAAAAGGGGATCCCTAAGCGTATCAATGGGAAAGAAATGAAGGTTTCCGATATAATCAGGGAATTGAACCGGCTCGGCGGCAAACATGGCATCGGCATCGTAGACATTGTGGAAAACCGCGTCGTAGGCATGAAATCCCGCGGCGTCTACGAGACGCCGGGCGGGACGATCCTGTACGAGGCGCACCAGCAGTTAGAGGAGCTGGTCCTCGACCGCGCCACTTCCGAAGTAAAAAAAGAAATGGGGAACAAACTCTCCCAGGTCGTTTACGAGGGAAAATGGTACACGCCTTTGCGCGAAGCGATCCAGGCATTTGTGGAAAGCACACAAGAATACGTGACCGGCGAAGTGAAGTTCCGGCTTTACAAAGGCAATATCATCAAAGCCGGTACTACATCCCCGTACTCCCTTTACAATGAATCCCTGGCAAGCTTCACGACCGGGGAATTGTACGACCACCATGACGCGGACGGATTTATCAAGCTGTTCGGCCTGCCGCTGAAAGTCCGTGCCATGAAGATGCGTGAACTGCAAAAACAGAAGCAATGATAATAATAAATATAGGAAACGGCTTCCGCCGTTCCCTATAGCTTTAAAAATCAACCATTGACAGGTTTGCTGCCGGAAAGGCAAGCGCGCCTTGCCGCCGTAGCGGCGTGACGGGTGCTTTTGCTCTTTGCGGCAGCTTTTTTCGCCTTTGCCCGCGCTTTCTGCCGCTTCCCATGGCTTCGGGAAAGTCCCGTCATAGCGGCGCCTGCCACCAGGAAGAGGTCCGCCAGGTTCCAGGTAACCTGCCCCAGGAAGCCTTTTCCCCGCTTGCCCTTATAACCGATGTAATCAATCACTTTCCCACGTATCACGCGGTCGTAAGTATTGCTAAGCGCACCGGCTGTCACAAATGCCATCCCAAGCTTCCGGAAATTTTTCTTCTTCCGGAAAAACAGATAAATGTCATAAAGCAAGATCACCACACATCCAGCCACGGAAGTGCGCTTTACGATCTCCGGCCGGTCTTCCAGGATATTAAACGCGAAGCCTTTATTATAGGCTTTACGCATCACCATCCCTGGGATCAGGGTATCTCTCTCTTCCCTCTCCCGGAAATCATCCTCAACATACTGTTTGATCCCCATATCCACACAGAGCAGCAACGCAAACAGCCCTGCGCATATTCCCGCTATCATGATACGGCCTCTCGGATCTTTTCCAGCTCTTCTTTTTTGTTCCCGATTTCTTCTTCCCGTTTCTCAACTGCTTCGCAGATGGCAATATAGTCTGTACTGTCCAGTTCGCCATTTTGGAACTTTTTATAAACCATCCGCCCCATATCGGCAAAATCCCGCTCGTTGGCGCGTTTCAGCGAACGGATCTCACCCTTGATCTTCTGCGATTCGATCGTGTCCCCGGCTTTCCGTCCCAAATCATCCGCCACTTCGCCAATTTTTCTGCTGATACCATCCCAAAAATCTGACATCGTCATCTCCTCACTTTCGTGTATTTTTGTTTTGTCCTATAATTCTCTCAGCCTTTCAAGAGACTGGTAGAGATCCATCCTTCCATATCCCCACTCCCGGTTGGGGCATGGCGCATTGCTCCTCTGGCGCGCGCCAATCACAATGATATTGCGCACCTGGCTGCTTGTAACCCCCCGGATGGGCGGCTGTCCGCCTAACCATTCCATGAGCAGCGCACAGCCTCCCGCCGCAAGCCCCAGGGAAGCGCTGGAACCGCTTCGCTCCACAAAAGCGCCGTCCGGCCAGGCCCCGGTAACAGCAACGCCCGGCACTGTGAAATCCGGTTTGATCACGTTATCCCTAGTATACCCTCTTCCCGAATTAATATCAACACTATTCTCCTGGCTATTATAATAAGAGACGGTGATCGCCCCCTGCGCGCTCCCAGGCTCCGTCAGGGTTACGTCCGGGTTGGGTTCCAGGAAATAAACGTCCGTTTCCAGGAAGCCCTCCATCGGAAGCCAAATATGGTATTGCCCGTCCGATACATGCAGCCCCTGGACGCCGATTGTCCAAAGCCCTGCCGCAACCCCGCGGAACCGGAGAAAAATCAACTGGGAATTCCCAATGTCGATCTGAAGCCGGTATTCCACATCCACAACCGTCCCATCCAGGAAAAAATTGAGGGTATACCTGCTCCCCTGGCGGAGGGAAATCGTCTGGCTGCGCTCCCCGGACGGAGAAGTGACATAAATGGTTACAATATTGGGAAGCGAGGCCCACAATTCCGCGCAGAAAGCGGTTGTCCCGGATTCCACCCGAAGCTGCGCCTCCTGCGCCTGCCCGGCGCTTTCGAGCGTCCCCATGAAATGATGCCGTTTCACCGCCTCGTTCCCCGTCCCGATCACCACGCAGCGGTTTAAAAGGCTGGCATACCTCGACAGCATCAGGGAAAGCATCGAAGTACCGGCATGGCTCCCGAAGCTGCTCCCCAGCCCGATGCACATCACCAGCATCAGGCCGTATTGCTCCGCCAGCTTTTCCAGGTAATCAAGCCCGGCCATAATATCCGTTTCCTGATAACAAAGCGCCGCCTCCGGAATGGCATAAAACTCTTTCAAGTATTTCTTTGCTTCCTTTAGCTTCACAACACCCAGCATTGCCTGCGGCGCCGCCCCCTGGAACAGACGGGCCGGGTCGCTTTTCCCAGCCGCCACGCTTGCCAGGAACGTCCCGTGCCCGTTCTCATCCCGGCTAGGGACCGTTTCATAGGGATCCTCCGAAAGAAGCGCCCCCTGGATCTGTTCCTGCGTATAGGCGCTCCCATAGACAAGGCCTTCCGGCGCTACCCCGGTCTGGACCGTCTGATCCCAGATCCCCAGGATCCTTGTCCTGTTCGTGTCATCCATGAATACGGGGCTGCGGTAATCAATGCCGGTATCCACGATCCCGATCAGGACGCCTTTCCCGGAAAGCTGAAGCGATGGATAATTCTGCAGTGTGCTGATGCCGCTCTCATTCAGCGCATCCGTGCCGATCAGCCCGTAACATCCGGGGATCGTATTGTATCCGTATTTTTCTATCGTGATTTCCCCGGCAAAGCGTTGCTCCATATAGAGCGCGCGGTACCCAAGCCCAAGATCCAACAGGCAGGACTCCTCCTCCGGCCTTTCCACCGCCTCCAGGGAACGGTAATCGGGAATCAGGAAATCCCGGTAATCCTCGGAGAGGATCATTTCTTTACACCGGACAGACATAAAAACACCTCTTATCCTTCATAACACAGGCCTCTAAAAGCCTTTTAACCCAGTATATGAAGGATCCGGCCTCCCTTATGCCTGGCTGGATTATGTACCATATGTCTGTGTCAGTTCCCCAGCCGCGGCACATCCTGGCCGCGGAGCGTAATGACCGGCCCCCCGGTTCCTTCGATGTATGCCCTCGTGATCGTCACCTGCCCGATGCTGTCGTCCTTGGGGATCTCATACATGATATCCAGCATAAACTCTTCAATAATCGCGCGCAGCGCCCTTGCCCCGGTATCCTTTTCCATCGCTTTTTCCGCGATCGCGTGCAAGGCCCCGTCGTCAAACTCCAGCCTCACCTCATCCAAGGCCAAAAGCTTCTGGTATTGCTTCAGGATCGCATTCTTCGGCTCGCTCAGGATACGCACCAGCATATCCTCTTCCAGCCCTTTCAGCGAAAGCACGACCGGAAGCCTCCCCAAAAATTCCGGGATCATGCCGAACTTACGCAGATCTTCTGTCTCAACTTTTTGTAAGATGTTTTTCTCCTTGTCAAAGCGGTCCTTCAGATCCGCGCCGAACCCGATGGAGGACTGCCTGGACAGGCGTTCCTTGATGATCTGATCCAAATCTGGAAATGCACCGCCGCAGATGAAGAGGATATTTTTCGTATCCACCATCGTCAACGGCACCATCGCGTTTTTACTGTTAGCCCCTACCGGCACCTCTACCTCGCTGCCTTCCAGAAGCTTCAGCATCCCCTGCT
>CAZYVA010000031.1:0-18942 GCA_964650695.1 uncultured Dorea sp.
TACTCCTGTTTTTGAATTCACTGCGGCAGATCTGGTTTTCCAGCGCCATATCCTTGATGAAAAGCGGGAACGCGGGCGAGAAGCCGCCAAAGGCAAGCTGGGTTTTCGGTATCCTCGGCGTATTGATCCTTGGCGCTGCCTACTACACAGCCGCCACGATCAAAGACCCGATTTCAGCGCTTTCGGCATTCATGATTGACGTTCTTATGGTCATTGCGGCAACGTATCTTATCATGATCGCCGGATCTGTGTTGTTCTGCCGCATCCTGCAAAAGAGGAAAAGCTATTATTACAGGCCGGATCATTTTGTTTCCGTATCGTCAATGGTTTACCGCATGAAACGAAATGGTGCGGGACTGGCGTCGATCTGTATCCTTGCTACCATGGTGCTGGTGATGATCTCATCCACTTCCGCGCTCTTCATCGGCGGGGAAAGTGTGATTTACAGCCGTTATCCAAGAGAAATGAATACATGGTTCCGCATGGATGAAAACGAAGATGTGACCGATGAAGACCAGGCAATGTTCGAGGACGCCATTGCTGGGATCCTAAAAAAATACGGCGCATCGGCAAGCAACGTGATAAAATATCACTCCGTAACCATAGCAGGAATGCTGAATGGCGGTAAAGTCACCTTTGACATAAATGACGTAAACGATTTGAGCATCGCCATATATCCTGACCTGCATCAATTTTACCTCGTTCCGGTCGAGGATTATAACTACATGATGGGAACAGACGAGACGCTTGCCGGCAATGAAGTCCTTATTTATGCACCGTCGGATACATTCGACGGAGATACCTTTGGCTTTTCAGGGCTTAGGCAGTACAAGGTCAAGGAAAACATCAAAGACTGTTTCTTAAGCCCGGATATGTTGATGGATATTGTGCCATCTATCGTGGTGGTTGTGCCTGATTTAGCGAAGGCTTCTGAGGGTTTGACAAACGCAGAGGGCATGGATCTGGCTGTTAAAGAGTGGGATTACTGGTTCGACACCTCCGCCGATGACGGCACGGATATCACTATGCATGAAGAAATGAAGGATGCTTTTGAAAAGCTGAAAGCAGACAGTCACGGCACGTTCGCTTACGATGTCGAAAGCCGCGCATATGAGCGTCAGGACTTCTATTCGCTGTATGGCGGGCTTTTCTACCTCGGAATCATCCTCAGCATCGTATTCATCCTTGCCGCTGTGCTGATGATTTACTATAAGCAGATATCGGAAGGATACGAGGATGTGCCGCGGTTTGAGATCATGCAGAAAATTGGCATGACGAAGCGGGATATCCGGCGCAGCATCAATTCGCAGCTTTTGACGGTTTTCATCCTGCCGCTGGGAATGGCAGGGCTGCACCTTGGATTCGCGTTCCCGATTGTTGAAAAATTGCTGTTATGCTTTAACTTGAATAACCGTCCATTGTTTATAGGCACTACGATTGGCAGCTTCCTTGTGTTCGCGCTCTTTTATGTCATCGTGTACCGCATTACCTCCAACGCCTACTATCGGATTGTCAGCGGCTGTAGCTGCCCTCCAAATCCCGCGAAAAACAGGTGTGTGTTTGACTTTTTTTAAGCCGATATGGACTTATGGACCCACAAGCTGCCTGTTTATGCTATAATATCCGCGGAGCGATGGGCAACGCAGCAAGAAAAGCCTGAAAATGGCTGCCTGTAAATCTTACGCTCCACGAAAGGATGGCCACGCCATGGAAAAGCGGACAAAAAAAATCATAAAGGCAACGCCCAGGGAACTGAAGCTCAGGCTCTCCGATTCAGATGTAAAGGCATTGGCAAAAACGGCTGCCATCGCAGAGTTGAGCATTGAAGAGCTTCTGGAAGGCTTTATCGGAGATTTGACGGACGGCACATACTGCCATGGCTCCGATGAACGCGCCCAAGCCTTAAGCTGGTTTGACTGCTGCGGGTTTGAACGCCTGAACCGAACTTCCTTCCTCCACTTTCTCCTGTCGGGTTCTTTTATGGATGAATTCGTGGATGCCTGGAAAAATTTCAGAAAATGCATAGAAAAAATAAAGGACACAGAGAAAGCGCTCAAAGAATTAAAGGATGAGAACAACCCCAACCCATTGGGGGAAAAAGAGTACAAAAAATACTTGGAATGGGAGATCCGGGATTATGAAAAAGAAAAGGCGTCCTATGCGAACACGGTGGAAACACATTGGAACGCCTATTTAGAATGGACAGATGCCGCCTCTCCCGACCGGGAAAAGGAGACCGGCGCAGCGCTGGCATGGGCTGCCAAATATGGCGCGGACGGTTAAGCGGTCATCTCCACGGGTTCTCTGTCGGATATCTTACGCCCTCCGGCTGGTTATAGCCTATCTCCTCCGGAGGGACGCCGATGTATTTGAACACCTCGAACAATGCTTTCCCGTGATGCCCGAAAGCGACCGCGCCGTGATGCGGGTATCCGCCCTCGATCAGCACATGCCGGTAGAACCTTCCCATCTGCGGGATCGCAAATACCCCTGCCCCGCCGAAGGAGCGCGTTGCGACCGGAAGCACCTCGCCGTGGGCGATATAAGCACGCAGCCGATTGTCCGCCGTACTCTGTAACCGGTAAAACGTGATGTCGCCGGGCACGATATCACCTTCCAGCGTACCTTGCGTCACTTCTTGCGGAAGGGTCCTTGCCATGATCAACTGGTATTTCATCTCGCAGAAAGACAGCTTGGAGGCGGCAGTGTTCCCACAATGGAACCCCATGAAGGTATCCTGTAAAGCGTAATCATACTTCCCCTTGATTTCCGCCTCATACATATCCTCCGGCACAGAATTGTTGATATCCAGAAGTGTTACGATATCATTGCTCACCATTGTCCCGATAAATTCACTCAATGCCCCGTAGATATCTACTTCGCAGGAAACCGGTATTCCCCGCGCGGTCAGACGGCTATTGACATAACACGGCACAAAACCGAACTGTGTCTGGAATGCCGGCCAGCATTTCCCGGCGACGGCAACGTATTTCCGGCAGCCTTTGTGGTCTTTGATCCAATCCTCCAGCGTCAGCTCATACTGCGCGAGCTTCGGAAGGATCTCCGGTTTTTTATTGCCCTTGCCCAGCTCTTCTTCCATCTCTTTGACAACCGCCGGGATCCTTTCATCCCCCGCGTGTTTATGGAAAGCTTCAAACAGATCCAACTCGGAATTTTCCTCAATCTCAACGCCGAGATTGTAAAGCTGCTTGATTGGCGCGTTGCAGGCAAGGAAATTGAGCGGCCTTGGGCCAAAGCTTATGATCTTCAGATTGCTAAGTCCAATGACGGCTCTTGCGATCGGCACAAAATCATGTATCATGTCCGCGCACCCGGCGGCGTCCCCTACCGGGTATTCCGGGATATACGCTCCCACATTGCGAAGCTTTAAATTGTAGCTTGCGTTCAGCATCCCGCAGTAAGCATCCCCGCGCCCTTGTACCAGGTTATCCCCGGTCTCCTCCGCTGCCGCAATGAACATTTTTGGACCGTCAAAATATTTCGCAAGCAGCGTCTCCGAAATCTCAGGCCCAAAATTCCCAAGATACACGACCAGCGCGTTGCATCCGGCTTTCCGGACATCTTCCAGGGCCTGAACCATATGGATCTCGCTTTCCACGATACAGATCGGACATTCATAAATCCCCTCTGCCCCATACTTTTCTGTATAGGCTTTCATAAGGTTCGCCCTCCTCGTCACGGACAAACTTTCCGGAAAACAGTCACGGCTGACCGCCACAACACCCATTTTTACCTCCGGCATATTTTCCATAGTGAATCCCTCCTTTTTTATTTTACCCTGATACTCCAACGATTGCTATATTTCTTCCCCGCCCGCAGGCGTATCAAGTCGCTTTTATACCGAAATTCCTCCACCACATCCTGCCTGGACGGCAAAGATGTCCACGGCTCGATGCAAAGGTACGGCGCTTCTGTCCCTGGTGCATGCCAAAGCCCCAGGTAAGGCATGTCCGGATAGCAGACCGTGACACTTCTGGCGCTCTTATCGCTTTTTAACGTCACCTGGTCTGACATATGGCGAAGGACGATCGCATCCTGGTCAAACATCGTATGCCGAAGCGGAAGGATGCAGCCGTTTTCCAGAGGGAATTCTGTATCCACGCCGCTCAGGAAACAGGCTTGCGTATGTCCGACCCTCTGCGGCTGGCTTTTCCCGGCGAATACCAGGTAGTAATCCGAAAAGTCCAGCCCGTCCTCCAAGGGTACGCAAAATCCCGGATGCCCTCCGATACCAAAATACATGGTATCATCCGACAGATTTTCCACCCCATAGCCGATTTGGATTTCATCTTCCAGCAGTTCGTAAGAAATATGCAGGCAGAAATGGTAAGGGTAATTCCGGTATGTTTCTTCCGTGTCCCTCAATTCAAAAACAATCTTTGAATCCCGGATCCCAGCCGTCCGGTACTCCATCCTTCTCGCAAACCCATGGATCCCCATCTCATAAGCCTTGCCATCCAGCGTGTACTGCCCCTTTGTGAATCTCCCTACATATGGGAACAGCACAGGCGAACGCTCCGCCCAAAAACGCGCGTCCCCGCCCCACAGGTATTCCACGCCATCCTTCTGGATGGACTGTAATTCGGCGCCCAGCGAAGAGAGCCCCACTTTTATGCGCCCGTTTTGAAGCAAATAGTTCATCCCTGACTCCTTTTCCCCTGTTCCTTACTTCGCCTCCGGGTACTCATTGCAAAGCAGCCTGTACGCCGGTTCATCCTCCTCGATCTCCGGGAACCGCCCCATTTTCTCATAGAAGAAGTTATCGTTATCATCATCGTTACACATCGAGACTTCCCCCAGCAGCACCGGGCCGCCTGTCTCCGGGACAATGAAGTCATGATACAGATACGGGGTGATCGTAATGCTTTCCCCCGGCGTCAGCAGTACCTTTGTCCCAGCCGGGACGAGTTCTTTTTTCCCGTCCTTATAAACCGTCACGTCCGTATCCTGCCTCGTCAAATCCGGGTTCCCATTGTAAACTGTAATATAGATATCGTTCCCCCCTCTGTTGATGATATCCTCCATCTTTGAAATATGGTAGTGGAGCGGCGATGTCTGTCCTTCATAAAGCATCAAAAGCTTCTCGGCATATGGCTTCGGGTAACGCTCCGGCATCTGCTGGTTCCCATTCCGGATAGTAAGGAGCGCAAACCCGACTTCATCAAATTTCCCCAGGCCATAGTCTGTGATATCCCAGCCAAGCTTGTTATCCCTGATCTCATCATATTCATGCCCCACTGTCTCCCATGCCCGCGCGTCCCATTTGGCGAACGGCGGGATTTCAAACCCGTGCTCTTTTATCAATTGCTCCATATCTTTGATCACTTCATTGATCCTTGAACGCTTCATCCTGATTCCTCCTTGCCAATCGCTCCTACATGGACGCCGGACCTTGCCCGGCGTCCAAATACAACAGCGGGGCAATTCCCTGGCCATTGGCCACGGATGATCGCCCCGCCGCTCTGATCATACCTTGTATTCCGCTAATATCATCTCCGGCTTATCCGCCTGCCTTGCCTTAATCAGATCCTCATTTGTGACAAAGTCCAAAAGTGCGTCGATCACAGCAGTCTCTTTCATGTGGGCGTAGCTTTTGTAATAACTGAAAAAGGATTCCTCGCCGCCGGACAAAAGCACATAGTCCGCAAGGTCGGAAAGCGGCGACTGGGCATACGCCGTGATCGCTATGCTCTTCAGCCCCTTTTCCTTTCCAAGCTTTATCCCCTGGATGATCTGCTTGGATGAGCCGGACTGGCTGATGGCGATCAGGATATCCTCCGGATCTGCCAGGTTCACATGGTTCATAAAATATTCCGCCGCCACATTATACGTACACTTAATGCCAATCCTTCCCAGCCGGAACCCCATATACTGCGCCAGAGGGCAGGTGTTCCCAACCGCCATGATATGCGCCTGCTTGCAAGTCTTTAAAAGTTCCACGCATCTCCACATGACCTTGGCATCGATATTCCTGCCAATATGCAGCATCATTTCCGCGTATTCGTGGAATAACTGGTCAACAGCGTCCATGTCCTGCGCAAAGGCAATGCTTTCATACTGCTTCCTGCCCAGATCCTTCGCGAGACATATCCGGAACTCGTAATACCCTTTGTACCCGATATGATGGCACATGCGGACAACCGTCGCGTCGCTCACCCCACTTAGGCGCGCGAGCTGCGACACATTAGAATCCACTGTTTTCTGAGGGTTTTGCAGAATGAAATCTGCCACTTTCTTCTCTGCAAGGAAAAACTGGCCATATTCTTTCCAAATCGTCCCTAGCACTTCCCCGTCGGCAAAATCCTTACCCAACTTCGTCACCTCAAATTTCCCCTCACCGTTCCATTCCGCGCGTGAGCCTGCCCATCTTTGTGCAGCCGTCCCGCCCTAATACAATCCTGCCTTTCCGATCGTCTTAAACAACTCTAACTTATGTTTTGCAACCTCTTTCATCGCCTCCATACAAGGCGGTTCGATCACATTCGGCTCCCGCAAGCTTCCGTCCTTTAAAATCTCCCTCATTTTATTAAAATAAGCCGCCTTGATGTCGGAGGAAATGTTGATCTTGTTGATGCCTAACGTCACGGACTCGCCGATTTCCTTGTCCGGATTGTTGGAGCCGCCGTGAAGGACCAACGGGACGTCTACTTTCGCCTCGATCTCTTTTAAAATATCCAGCTTCAATTCCGGCTTCATGCCCGCCGGGTACAGGCCATGGCATGTCCCAATGGCGACAGCCAGCGTGTCAACCCCGGTCTCCGCCACGAATTTAGCCGCATCGTCCGGATCCGTGTAAATGATCTTTGCGGATCCACCCTCCAGGTCCTCCGGGTTTAAAGAACCGATCGTCCCAAGTTCCGCTTCCACAGACACATGCACCGGATGGGCCGCTTCCACGACTTTCCGGGTACCTGCGATATTGTCCTCAAAGGGCAACTGCGCCCCGTCGAACATGACGGAAGTAAACCCGCACTGGATCGCCCAGATGATCTTCCCAAAATCCCCGCAATGGTCCAGGTGGATACATACCGGAACCGGGGATTTATACGCTTTTTCCTTGATGGCCGTCACCATCTCAGGACCGATAAAGCTCAGTTCGTCCGGATGGATCTCTATAATAACCGGGGAGTCCGTCTCCTCGCATACGTCCATAATTCCAAGAAACATGGAATAATCGCTGATATTGAATGCCGGAAGCGCAAAATGATGCTTTTTTGCAACCGCTAAAATATCTTTCATATTCATTAACATACTTTTTCTCCTCCATATTCCGTCATTTATACGATTCACAAGTTATTTTAGTGCAATCGCTACTCTTTGTCAATGTTTCCATAAAGCAAATCTGAAGACCGCCTACGAAGGAATCCCCAAGTCCAATCGTGTATTTCGGCTTATCGATATACTTTGTCGGGACGAATACCGCATTTTTCGCGTAATCACTTTCCTGCAGCGTCCGGTAATATTCCATCCCTTTTTCGCTCATTTGGTAACCAAGCACTTCTTTTACCTGTTCTAAATTGCCGTACCACCCGTTTTTCGCTTTTGCCGTTGCAAGCAGGTTTCCGTACATCAATCCTTTTTCTATATCCGCTTTCAATGCCTCTCCTACGTACATAGTATAATCCTTTGTATGGACAACCACGCCCTTTCGGATGCCCAGCCTCCTGCGCAAAAACTCCGCCCCCTGCACGCAGGAAATAATGTCGTCGGTATCTGCCCGGAAGCTGTGCATCCCCGTTAGCGAGTATCGGAGTTCTTCCTCGTTCAGGCTTACGATATCCACGCATGGATACAACATTTGCTGGCAAAGCCTGCGGATTTCACGGTTATGGAAATGGGCGTCCTCAAACAATACGATCCCTTCCGGATGATTGCTCCGGTATGCCCTTGCATGCCGTTCAAGAAAAGCCAAACGTTCTTTTAAAACCTCCTCATCCGTAACGGCATTAAAGCTGGAAAACACAGTACTCGCCACCTGCCCCGCGTGGCTTTCAACCCATGTAAAGTACGGCTCAAATAGCGGTATCCTGGCATTCACTGTAATCTTTGTAAGGATCAGCCTGTTCGAACACGGGATACGCACAGACCGGCCTCCCAGCCGTATCATCTCTCCCTTCTGGAATTGCACGATATAGTGGGGTTCCTGCTCGTGGAGCTGCTCAATACTGTCCATATGCGCCAGGATTTTGTCTGTGGAAACCCCGTAGACATACGGCGTATTCAAAAGAGCGCGGACTTCCTTCGAATCATCCGTCAAATGCACAACCGCAGGGCAGCCAATCTCTGAAAGAGCCAGCGCCGCCTGCATCGCTGTGCCTCCCATGCCATGTGTGAAAGGGAAATTCTTTTCAAGAAGCTCCGTGTTTTCCACGTCCACCTCGCCGCCAATCCCCCGTAAGCAGTAAAACACCATCGTCCGAAGCAGTTCCTCCATCGAACTGATTTTTTCCACAGCCTGCATCTCTTCCAGGTTTTCACCCGGCAGATAACAGTCCAGCAGGCGGTTGAATTCCTCCGCCCGGATATCGCACAGGCAATCCAGGTTGCTGGTGAATCCCAGGGCGGTATAGATATGCTGTTCCAGGCACCGGCCCACTGTCCTGCCGAGGGATTCATATGCCAGCCTGTATTTTTTCTCTAAGTCCATCGTTTCGTTTTCTCCCCGCAAAAAAAATGATTAGTGTATAAGAAACGATTTTAGCCGTTTCCTTTTGCGCCGCCTGCACGCCGCTGAAAGCAGCCTGTTCCCTTTGTGCGGATGTGCCTGCGGATCGTACTGTCAAGGTACGGAACAGATGTGGATTATTGGAAGATCAGATGGCCGCGCTTTTCTGCATAGTCCCGGATCGCCGCATAATCCTTCACTCCTGTGCTGGCCCCTTTCGAAGAAATGCCATGGGCAGACACCGCCGATGCAAAACACCCGGCTTTCTTTAAATCCCATCCATGAAGGTAAGCACACAAAAAGCCCCCCATAAAACAGTCTCCCGCGCCCGTTGTGTCTACCACCTTCACATCCGGGTATGCCGACAGCCGGACCTGCTCTTTGAAATCTGTGAGTACACACCCATCCCCGCCAAGCTTAATCCCTAGAATGCGGATAGGGAATCCGGAAAACACACGGATCATCTCCTGGATATCCTCTGTCTGCGCCAGGAAAACCGCTTCCTCATAACTGGGGATAAAAATATCCGTATACTGCAGCGTTTTCCGGAGAAGATCGATTCTTTTTTCCGGGATATTCCCCTCTACGATCACACTCACATCCAAAGCCGTCGTCTTGCCATACCTGTGCGCTCTTTCAAACAAATCCGCAACCTCTTCATCCGGCATCCCCGGCATGGCAAGGGCGCTGCCGAAAAACACAAGATCCGCCTCCTTGATAGCCTCATCCGGCACGTCCTTGCTCTTCAACACCTCATTAATGCTGCAATCAATCAGGAAATGTCTTTCCCCGCTGTCCTCGATCAGGATATAAGAAACCGCCGTGTGGTGGTTTCCGTCCACAATCATCCTGCTGACATCGACCCCGTTTGCGGAAAGATCATCCAGCAAGAACTTCCCATTTCCATCATCGCCGACCCTTCCGACCAGGGATGTGCGCACACCCAGCTTGCCAAGCACGTTCGCAACCGTCAGGGCGTCCCCGCCCGAACTCGGCACAGAAGGGGTGATCCTTGAACTGTCCAGCTTCAATATATTTTCCGGAACTGGGGACAGCGGGATATCGCAGAACGCCATCCCGACCGACAATACTCCTCCCATCATCCGTCTCCTTTCCCAATAAAAAGCCTTGCTCACTTAAAAACAAGACACGGGGAACCCCCACCTTTTTTTATGCTTCACAAGGCTTATTTCTCTTTATGGCAGCCCGGCCTGGCCGGATCACCATACGATATCTGTAATATTAATTCTTCACGGATCCTGCCGTCATACCCGCAATGAAATATCTCTGGAAGAACAGGAACAGGATCAAAATCGGCAGGGAGCCAAGCACACTCATCGCCATCATCTGATTCCATTCATATGCGTGCTGCCCCATCAGCAGGTTGATCCCTACAGGGACGGTACGCATATCATTCGTCTTCGTCAAAGCTAAAGCAAACAGGTATTCATTCCACGCCTGCATGAATGTATACATTCCGACAGAGACCAAACCCGGCACAGCCGTCGGCACAAGGATGCTCCACAATGCTTTCCATCTCGAACCACCGTCGATCATAACCGCTTCATCCAGTTCTTTTGGCAGCGTATTGAGATACCCCGTTGTCATCAGGATACAGTACGGAAGCGTAAACACCAGGTATGTAAGGACCAGGGCCCCGTAAGTGTTGTACAGCTTCAATGTGACAATCAGGCTCAAATATGGGATCAAAAGCGTGATCGGCGGCACGGCCTGTACGCTTACGATAATCGTGTTGATCACGCCCTTGCCCGGAAAATCAAACCGGCTGAACGCATAGGACGCCATAATCCCGATGATCAATGTAATGATGACAACCAACGCGGCGATTACATAACTGTTGATAAAGAACCGTACCTGTTCCGGGTTGGTGAAAATCGCCTTGTACGCATCCAGGCTGAAATTTTTAGAAATCCAGGTCGGCGGCCAGGCGAAAATCTCCGCGTTTGGCTTAAAGGAATTCAAAAACATCCATAATATCGGGAACCCTGCCCAACAAGTACCTATGATTAATATGATAATAATCAGAATCTGAACGGATACTTTTTTCTTCCCTATCATACTTAATCCCTCACTTTCTGCTGTCTGACATAGAAAATCCCTATTATCGTACATACAATCAAAAGGATTACCGCACCGGTCGACGCGAGTGAGTATTGATACTTCGTAAAGCCTTGCTTATAGATATATGTACTGATTGTCTCTGTCGCATTGACCGGTCCGCCTCCGGTTGTCATCCAGATCAACGCGAACTGCTGCAGCGTCCAGACGAAATCCAGCATCAGGAGACTGGTCAGGATCGGCTTTAACTGTGGAAGCGTGATGCGGAAATAGGTCTGTACCGCATTTGCCCCGTCCAGCGCGGAAGCCTCGTACAAATCGGTCGAAATCCCCTGCAGCCCCGCCAGGATACTGATCATATAGAACGGATACCCTGACCAGATATTGATCAAGGTGACGGCTTTCAAGGCAATATCCCTGTCCGCCAGGAAGGATACTTTGTCGCTGACGATGTGCAGCGAAGTCAGGATATAATTCAGCACGCCGCTCGGATCCAGCATCATCCGCCATAAGATAGCGATAACAGATGCTGTAAACATCCAAGGCAACGCGTAAATGACGCGGAAAATACCTTTCGTCTTATTGCCCAGATACCGGGTATTCAAAACCATCGCGAACACCATACCGATAATCAGGTGTGCAATGATGCTGACAATCACAAAAAACAAAGTATTCCTTATCGCGACATAAAAAGCATCGTCCGTCAATACAGTGACATAATTCGCTAATCCGACAAATACCGGGTTTTTATTGACAATGACATTGTCATACAGGGAATAGCCGATAACCATGATAATCGGTATAATCAACAAAACAAACAACAAAATAATTGTTGGAAGGAGATATACGTATGGCGTTGCCTGTTTTTTAAAAATGTCCGCCTTGTTTCCAGCCGGCCTTGTCATAGCTTTGCTACTCAATTTCTCTCATCTCCTTTACTATGAAACTTGCTTTGTCCACTCAATAAAACACTCCTGCTTCTGGTTTATCGTTACGATTCACGGCCAAAGATCCGCTTATCGTAATGATCCGGGGCTGCCGCGCCAAACCTTTTAATACATCCGCTTATATATCCTTACTCAATACAAGCTACCCATCCTGTATTAATTTTGCCCAGCGAAACAGCCCCGTCTTGCAGGCATGTCATCTATGCCTCATATTTAAAATATTCTTCCAGCCTTTACTCGAATGCCGGATCCCATGCCTCTTGCGCCGCGCTCAGCATATCTGCCGCGGAAGAGGTGTCGCCGTCAAGATACAGCACTAACTGCTCGTTGAAGCTTCTCATCAAATCCTCAGACGTCGGGATCCCTGTAAATTCATTGGTTGCATAACCGGCCTGGAAAATGTCATATGCTTTCAGGAACAGTTCATCATTGGATGAATAATCCGGCTCCGCGGTGGAGTTCCCCGGGAACGCGTTCGCAAGCTGTGACAGGTTCGCGTTTACTTCCGGGCTGAGGAGGTACTCAACCAGCTTGATCGCTTCTTCTTTATGCTCACAGTTTTCCGCAATGCCGATGCCCCAGCACGCAACGTCCATCCCACTCTCGCCGGTGTAGCCATCCATCTTCGGCATCGGGGCATAGTCAAAGTTGAGGTCCGGGCTTTCTTCCTTGATTGTCGTCAGATGGGAAATACCATCTACCATGAACGCAAGGCGGCCATTCTCAAATTCATTGACCATATCCTGCTCCTTCATAGCTTCCGCGCCCTCGGAAAGATAGCCTTTGTCATACATTTCCTTCACAAAGTCAACCACTTTCTCAAGGTCTTCATTTCCCGTAAGGTTTGGCTTGCCGTCAGCAAGCATGGAACCGCCGGAAGCCCACAGCCATGTCATGAACTGGTTCTGGATCCCGTTTGGAGCCTCTGTAGACAATGGGATCGAGAATGCTGCCGCATCTGTGTTCTTTGTGATCTTGTCGCAGGCATCCAAAAATTCCGTCCATGTAGTCGGGACCGTATCCACACCCGCCTCTGCAAGAATATCCGTATTGACATACAGCGGATAGGCAAAATTCACAACTGGGATCATGTACGTATTGCCCTCGTACTGGATCTGGTCGGACAACTGGCTGTCGTCATAGCCGTCCGCTTCCATCAGCTCTGTAAGGTTCGCGATAGAACCCTGCTTCGCGAAATCATATACCCATGAACCGTCAAGCCCTACGACGTCCGCCATCGTGCCTGCCGCAGCGCCCGCCGCGATCTGTGTCTTCGTGTCCGCGTATGGGTTGCTCAGAAGCTCAACGCCAATGCCTGTCTCCTCTGTGAAAGCGTCACAGATTTCCTGCAGGGCGCCTTCCGGGAGCTCAACGCCCCACCACTGCTGCAGCTCAAGGGTCACCTCGCTGCTGTCGGAACCGCTGCTGTCATCGCCGCTGTCGCCGCTGTCCCCACTGTCAGAAGAGCCGCCGCAGGCCGCCAGTGAAAGCACCATAGCGCCAACCACTCCCACAGAGAGCAATTTTTTCACTACTGTTGTCATTTTCATAAATCACTCCTCCTTGAAATAAAATTTTTTCGCATAATCATTTTTTTGTCCGGTGAATTGCAGAAAATAGTAAATTTTAACATTTTTCACCATAAAAAAAAAGATTACGTGTAAGATTTACATAAATCATTATAAAATAAAATTTCACAATGTCAATACCCTTTTAGCGATTTGACGTAAGAATCGTTACGGGCTGGATCGTCACGGTTCACAGCTTCTTTCCCGTCAACATTTCATACCCCTGCAGATATTTCTCGATCGTCCGGTCCACAACTTCCTGCGGGAGCGTCCAGCCATGGCCTTCATTGGCTTTCAGCCAGTCGCGGGCAAACTGCTTGTCAAAGGATGGCTGGGCGTGCCCCGGCTCATAGCCGTCCGCCGGCCAGAAGCGGGAGCTGTCCGGCGTCAGCATCTCATCGCCGATAACGATACGGCCCTCTTCATCCAGCCCGAACTCGAACTTGGTATCCGCAATGATGATTCCTTTTTTCAGCGCATACGCCGCGCATTTTTGATACAATGCAAGGCTATAGTCCCGAAGTTCCTGCGCATACGCCTCCCCTTTTCCGGGAAAATACTTTTCCAGGTGCCGGATGCTCTGTCCATAGGAAATATTTTCATCATGCTCCCCGATTGCCGCTTTGGTGGATGGCGTGTAAACCGGCTCCGGCAGCCTTTCTGATTCCCTTAAGCCTTCCGGCAGCGAAATCCCGCATACTTTCCCGGTCCTCTGGTAGCTTGCCCAGCCGCTTCCGGTAATATAGCCTCTGACGATGCATTCAACCGGGAGCATCCTAAGCTTCCGGCACAGCATGCTGTTCCCGTTGTACCGGTCCTGCCGGAAAAATGCCGGCATATCATTGACATCTACAGAAATCATATGGTTCGGAAGAATATCCTCTGTCATGTCAAACCAGAATTTTGACATCTGTGTCAAAACAGTCCCCTTTTTTGTCACCTCATTGTTCAAAACAACGTCGAAGCAGCTGATCCGGTCTGTCGCCACCATGACCAGGCTGCTGCCGTTGTCATAAATTTCCCGTACCTTTCCCTCTTTTACAGGCTTCAATTCTTTCATCCGTCACACCTCTTTTTTGTCTGTTAACAAACTCCTTCATTTACCGTACCCTTTTTTCATATAACGTGCCGGGCGTTTTTATTTCCCTTTCCGCGCCGCTTCCTGCCATCGGACTTTGTCGGCCATCATAGCGATAAACTCGGAATTGGTTGGTTTCCCTTTTTCCCCGTTCACCGTGTATCCGAAGATTTGGTCGATCGTGTCTACGTTGCCCCGTTCCCACGCAATTTCAATGGCATGGCGCATCGCCCGTTCCACGCGGCTGGAAGTGCTTTTGTACCGCTTAGCTATATCCGGATACAGGATTTTCGTAATGCCGTTCAAAACTTCAAAATCATCCGCAGTGGTAAGGATCGCGGTCCTCAGATAGTGGTATCCCTTAATATTTGCCGGGATCCCGATATCATGCAGCATGTTTGACACCAGCGTCTCCCGTTCCCAGCCGTATTTTTCTGCTGCTGTACGCCCCGCCGGACATGCATACTGTATATTTTCCGCTTCCTTTTTCCTTTTGCAGCATGTATTCCTAATACGGCTTAACACACTGTTCGCGTCGAACGGTTTGAGCAGGAAATAATCAGCCCCCAAGGCAAATGCTTCCTCGGTAATGCTTTGCTGGTTAAAGGCTGATACGATAATGAACGCGGGCTGTTTCCAGCCCTTTTCTCCCCTCACCTGTTCCAGCACCGCCAGTCCGTCCAGCTTGGGCATCAGGATATCCAAAAGCACTACATCCGGTTCTTTTTGATGAATCATGTATAACAACTTCTGCCCATCCCGTGCTTTCCCGATAACCTCCAGGCTCTCATCCATATGTACGATCTCTTCCAGTAATTCCAACATCCGCGCATTGTCATCCGCAATCGCGACTTTCAGCTTATTCATGGATATCCCTTCCTTCTATGTTTGTTTTTCACCATAATTATACAGGATACGAGCCTGTTCGCAAGGGATTTCCGCCCCCTCAAATCGACATCGCAAAATCCCAGATGTCGATTTGGCGGGCTTTTCCGGCAAAGATCCTACCTTTTGTTATCGTTTATGCCTTTTTTCGTTTAAAATTTATCCTTTCCAGTTTTATCTGGAAAATTCTATAGATTTACCTGCGGTGTCACATTCTGTCGCATGATTGCCGCCCCTGGACCATGGATTACACCCCGTGCTTTTTGCAGATATCCGCAAGGCAGCACCGATCGCAGTGCGGCTTCGTCCTTGCGGTACACACCGCTCTCCCGTGGCAGACCAGGCGGTGGCAGAAGCCGTTCCCTTCCTCTGGCGGGATGATCTTCCATAATGCCATCTCCACCTTCTTCGGCTCCCGGATCCCTTCCACCAGGCCCATCCGGTTCGTAAGGCGGATGCAGTGCGTGTCCGTCACAATCGCAGGCTTCCCAAACACATCCCCCATAATCAGGTTGGCGCTTTTCCTCCCTACGCCCGGAAGCTTTAAAAGCTCGTCAAAGTCCCCCGGCACTTTGCAATCATGCTCTTCATAAAGCACCTTCATGCATGCGCTGATATCCCTTGCTTTGCTTTTCCCCAGCCCGCACGGCCGTACAATCTCCTCGATATCCGATACGTCCGCTTTTGCCAAAGCCTCTATGTCCGGGTATTTTCCAAACAGCCCTTCCACGACCACATTGACCCTTGCGTCGGTACACTGCGCCGCCAGCCGGACGCTGACTAAAAGCTTCCATGCCTGGTCGTAAGCCAGCGTACACCCTGCGTCAGGGTATTCCTTTTTCAATCTCTCAATAATCTTTTCCGCTAATTCCTTTTTCTGGGAACCGTCCAGTGTTTCGTTTGGTAATGGTCCTAAGGAGTTCCTAAGCTTCATCGATGGCCTTCCCAATATCATGGCGCATATATTTGTTCTCAAACTTTACCCATTCCGTTGCCGCGTAAGCATTGGCCCTCGCCTCTTTCAGCGTAGCGCCTTTCGCGGTGACGCCCAGCACACGTCCGCCGTTGGTGACAAGCTTCCCGTCCTTGGATTTCGTCCCGGCATGGAAACAGTAATACCCTTCGTGCTTGGCAAACGCGTCCAGCCCCGTGATTTCTTTCCCTTTCTCATAGGCCGCCGGATAGCCCTCGCTTGCCAGTACCACACACACAGCCGCATTATCCTCAAACTGTAGATCCACCTGGTCCAGCGTCCCGTCGATGCAGGCTTCCGCCACCTCGATGATATCGTTTTTCATCCTTGGCAGGACGACCTGCGCCTCCGGATCGCCGAACCTCGCGTTATACTCCAATACCTTCGGCCCATCCTCCGTCAGCATCAACCCGAAGAAAATCACGCCCTTGAACATCCGTCCCTCCGCTTTCATCGCATCCACGGTCGGCTGATAAATATACTTCTGGCAGAACGCATCCACTTCCTCTGTATAAAACGGGCTCGGAGAAAACGTACCCATGCCGCCGGTATTCAATCCCTTGTCCCCATCCTCCGCGCGCTTGTGATCCTGCGCGGAAGCCATCGTTTTGACCGTACTCCCGTCCACAAAGGAAAGCACGGAAACTTCGCGCCCGGTCAAGAATTCCTCGATCACCATCTCATTGCCGGCCGCGCCGAATTTCTTATCCAGCATGATCGTCCTGACGCCATCCTTGGCTTCCTCCGGCGTCTGGCAGATCAAAACGCCTTTTCCAAGAGCCAGCCCGTCCGCCTTTAAGACAATCGGGAATTTCGCCGTTTCCAAATACTTCATCGCCGCCTCCGGGTCCGTGAAATTCGCATAGGCTGCGGTCGGGATATGGTATTTTTTCATCAGGTTTTTGGAAAATGCCTTGGAGCCCTCCAGTATCGCTGCGTTTTTCCGAGGCCCGAACGCACGGATGCCTGCCGCCTCCAGTTCGTCCACCAATCCGCCCACCAGCGGGTCATCCATCCCGACAATCACCAGGTCGATCTCTTTTTCCTTTGCAAAAGCAACGATCTTGTCAAATTCCATCGCCCCGATCGGTGCGCATTGCGCATACTCCGCGATCCCCGCGTTCCCCGGAACGCAGAAAATTTTGTCAACCTTTTTACTTTTCGCGACGCTGTACGCAATCGCATGTTCCCTTCCGCCGCCTCCCACAATCAATACCTTCATGGCTTTCTCCAAGACTTCCGTCCTCCCTTCAACAATTTTTACTTTCCCGTGCGCGATCAGATCGATCGCCCTTGGCAGGATCTTCCACTCTGCCTGCTCCATCACGCGCCGCTGCAGGACTTTCGGGGTATCGCCGTTTCGCACTTCCACAGCCTTTTGCAAGATGATAGGCCCGGTATCCGTCCCCTCATCCACAAAATGCACCGTCGCACCGGTTATCTTCACTCCGCGTTCCAGCACGGCCTCATGCACCTTCAGCCCGTAATACCCGGTTCCACAGAAAGAAGGGATCAGGGACGGATGAATATTTATGATCCGGTTTCTGTATTTCCGGATCATGAGCGGGGGGATGACAACCAGAAATCCAGCCAGCACGATCAGATCCGGCCTCATCCGGCCTATCGCTTCCAAAAGGCCTTCGTTGAATGCTGCACGGCTGTCAAACTGCTTCGGGGAAACGCACGCACACGGAATCTGGCGCTTTTTCGCGCGGGTCAGCGCATACGCCCCCGCATTGTTGCTGATCACACCTACAATCTCGGTATCCGTAACTTCCCCATTTTCTATGGCGTCTATGATGGCCTGCAGGTTTGTCCCCCCGCCGGATACCAATACAACCACTCTTAACATATGCCACTCCTTTTACTCCTGCTTCACGGCTGCACGAGCAGATGGACGCCCTGTCACGGGACAGCGACACGATATCAACCATCCTTCTGCTTCACGGCCGCACTAGCATACGGACACGCCTCTTTTTCCCGCCTCGATCCGTCCGATCACATAAGGGATATCCCCCGCAGCGCTGGCCGCCTCCATGGCGCGCGCCGCGTCCGCAGGATCCACCGCGGCCACCATGCCGATCCCCATGTTGAACGTGTTATACATCATCTGTTCCCCGATATCCCCTTTTTCTGCAAGCAGCCGGAAAATTGGAGGTACCGGATAACGATCCTTTTCCACGACCGCATGGGTTCCGTCAATAAGCATCCGTGGGATGTTCTCATAAAATCCCCCTCCGGTAATATGGCTGCACGCTTTTACTGCCACTCCTGCGCTGCGGATGCTTTTCAATGCGTTCACATAAATCCGGGTAGGCGTAAGCAATGCCTCCCCCAGCGTCTTTCCCAGCTCACCGTAATACGTATGTAAAGAGTCCTCCGTCATCTCAAACACTTTGCGCACCAGTGAAAAACCATTGCTGTGGATGCCTGTGGACGCCATCCCAATCAGGATGTCCCCGGCCTTCAGATGGCTTCCGGTAATCATATCCTTTTTTTCACAAACACCTACCGCAAACCCGGCAAGGTCGTATTCCTCCGGCGCCATCAAGCCCGGATGCTCCGCCGTCTCGCCGCCTATCAAGGCCGCCCCGGACTGTATGCACCCCGCAGCAACGCCGCTAACGATTGCCGCGATCTTTTCCGGGTAATTTTTCCCACAGGCAATGTAATCCAGGAAAAACAGGGGTTCGCCTCCCGCGCATACGATATCGTTCACGCACATC
>CAZYVA010000032.1:0-18585 GCA_964650695.1 uncultured Dorea sp.
TCCAGCGTCACATAAACCGTACAGCCCTCCAGCCGCCAGTCGCCCAGTTTCTTACATGCTTTGCGGATGGCGGCCAGTTCCGCATGGGCCAGCGTATTGTTATCGATGGTTCTTCGGTTATAACCGCGTCCGATGATCTGTCCATCGCAGACAATCACGCACCCGATCGGGACTTCACCGGCCTGATACGCTTTTTTTGCCTGCCGGATGGCTTCCTTCATGTATGTTTCGTCTGTCTTCTGCATAGGCGCTCCCTCTTTTTCACAGATCCTGCTGTTTCCCGAACTTTCCCGCCGGATGGGCAGCGCTACATCTTCCGCACCGGACGGATCCAATATCCAAAGGCTTCCGCCTGCCTTTCTTCATCCGGAAGATGGATCTGGATTTCCTCAACCCCTATAAATTCCGGGAAGCCAAAGGTTTCCGCCGCCTGTGCTTCCCGCCTGTGGTAAATGCCCGGAACACCAAGATACCATTTCCCATTCCTTTCCAGCAAAAGTAAATGGCGGTAATTCCGATAACCGTGCATTAGAAATTGATTGTTCGCCAGCCGCCATTCGTGCCTAGCCAGAGACGTCAGTTGCGACCGCTGGATCTTCCGGTATGACCAGGCCGGTTTGGGTATCCCCGGATCTATATTTTGTACCCGGATCTTTCCCTTTTCACTTCCCGAAGGATCCATCCACACTCCTTCACTCCGGACGGCGTTAAAGCCTGTCTTTTGCCGCTCCTTTTCCCTTATATCGAAGCGGCGGGCATTCCCCTCCATGTTCATCCGCTGTGTCCGCATAGTCTCTGACATTACGGCTCCTCGTGTCCCGTTTGCCCGGCCGCTGTCTCTTGATCCCTGATCGCCCCCTTGCCCAGAAAGGGCAATGCCGGCTGCAGCCAGGTCCGTTTGTATAGACGCCTTCCTGGGTTCTGGCTGCATATTCCCAGCCAGCCTTTCGGTTTCCGCAAACACACGTTCTTTGTGCCCTTCATTTTCTGATGCTGGCACATCTGTCCCCGGTTGTCCGGCATCCGCCGTTTCCGCATCATCCGGTGCGGTATCTCCTTGTGCGGCATCCGCCGTTTCCGCATCATCCGGCGCGGTATCTCCTTGTACGGAGCCGCCCTCTGTTCCTCCTGCTGCTTCTTCCCTCTCCCACATCCGTATATTCGCAAGGTTGACCGGGGCGTCGTCCCACACGGCAAGGTATAGCTTCTGCGCATCATTTTCCAGGGCTACTCCACAGATCCGCGGGAAGAACCCTTCCTCCTCAAACTCTTCCTCCGTATACGCGATCTGGCTGTTCAACGCTGGATTGGCCTGTGTTTCCTCCCTGCGCTTTACAAGGCAGATTCCCTCCGCCTCCCGGAAAAACAACGACAACCACAGCCGGCTTCCCGCGCCAAGCCTGAAACCCTTCCCATGCACATGTACCACGCATGTATGCTCCTTTTGTTCTACTTTCACAAAACCAACGTTCCGAGTCCGCCGCCCTTGCTCATACTCGTACAAATATCGAATAAACCGTTTCACATCTCCACTTCCATTTTATTCTGTTCATCACAGTCTATTCGCACTTTCCCCGATTCATGCCTGTCACTTCCAGCAAATCCCACGTCTTCCTTTTCGCAGCCTACGCCAGGGCGGGTATACGTATCCGACCTGGCCTCCCCCGCCTATACCATCGCGTTCAGCTCCTGGTATAGCCTTTTCGCATAGCTGTCCGTCATCCCGCAGATGTAATCCGTCGCCAAAAGCAGGCGCAAGTATAATTTTTCCGCTTCTGTTTTCCCTTTTGCCTGCCGATGGTACGCATTTTTATAATTATCCGAAATAAACCAGATCATCCTCGATTCAATTGTCCCCATTTTTTCATCCGGATTGTCGTATTTGATCGCCGCCGCCACAAATTTCTCCATCAAAAAGTCGATCATCGCGGACTCGGAAACTTCCATCCGGTAAATCGCATCGGAAGTAAATACCTCACGGAACGCAAAATCCCCCAAAAGATCCATTAGTTTTTCCGCAAACGTATGGTAGAACAAATCATGCCTGTATTCCCCGTTCATGATTGCCGTGTAATGGGAAGTAAAACCGTAAGTCGCACAGTTCAGGAGAAATCCCTGTACCCGTACTATCCAGTTTTTCAGCGCGTATTCCTCCGGATTATCCATATGACGTTCTTTCCCCACCCAATACAGTTCTTCCAGTTTATCCGCCGGGTAAAACGTGTTTTTGCTGTCCTGGTGGTAAAGCATCTGAAGCTCTTTTAATTCCCCCAAAAATTTCTGGTAACTGAAGAAACCCTTGACGTAGGCATCCTCAATATCCGCCGTTTTGTAAGCAATATCGTCCGCTGCCTCCAGGATAAATGCCAGCGGATGCCGTTTTCCATAGGTCCCCGTCTCGCGCTGGATATCCTCAAACACTTCTGTATCCGCATAATAGTATCCCATTTTTTTATCCTTGATATCCCCGGAATGGCTGTTGATCTGCAAGGAGGACACGGGATATTTCAGGATTGTAGAAAGCAGGGCATACGTCAGGTTCATCCCATGATCATCGACCAGGAAGTGAAGCTTTGTCACCAGGCGGAATGCCTGCGCATTCCCTTCAAAATGATACAGATCCTGTTTCATCTGCTCGGAGAGTACCTGGGCGATAGGTTCCCCCTTAAACGTTAGAACAGGTAGTTCCCGCTCAAACCACTCCCGGATCTCCACCTCGCCAAAATGCCCGAAAGGCGGGTTGCCAATATCATGGATCAGCCCTGCGCATTGTAAAATATTGCAGATATCTTCTTTCATCCGGGGCGTAAAGCCCGGATCCCTACGGTACGTAAGGATGTTTTCCGCAATATTCTGCCCCAGCGACTTTGCGAATGAGGATACCTCCAGCGAATGGGTCAGCCTTGTCCGGATAAAATCACTTTTATCCAACGGAAATACCTGCGTCTTATCCTGGAGCCTGCGGAAAGAAGCGCTTCCGATAATCCGATGATAGTCTTTCTCAAACTCGTTCCGCAAATCGTTTCCTCCCTTGCCCCCCTTTCCGGAGACACGGCGCCTTTTTGTTGATAATAACCGTTCCCAATCCATCGTTCTCATTCCCCGCCTACTATAAAACTTTACGCATCATGCCCCGCAAAGGCTGTGGGCCGCTTGGTTGAATGTTCGAAAAATCATGCCGTGCCTTACCAGTTCCTAATCAAGATAAGACGGCGGCTCATAGTTTTTCCCAAGCAACGCTTTCCTTCGCTCCTGATATCCAAGGAACGCCCATTCCGTCATATCTGTCCATTTATGGTTTTTTCGGTTGTATACCTGCACGTAGCCAATGCGGGAAGGATGCATCCGCACACTGTTAGACGCATATTCTTTCCCGGTATACGGATTGATTTCCCCGGCCATTTCTTCCGTCTCCTTGGTGGCGGGATTTTCTTCCTCTTTCGGCCGTTCCGGTTCCCGTTTCCCCAAATGCAGGCGGGATTTCCAATTCCCTTGCTTCTTCTCGTTTTCAAGCGCTTCCTGCTGCCCTTTTTTGCGTTCTTTCGCAATCATGTGTTCCTTGTTTTCCTGCTCTATCGCATCCACTTCCGCAAGAAGCTCTTCAATGGAAGGCGCCCCATCTTTTGACGCTATCTCCTCGATATCCAGAAATTCTCCTACCGTAATATCCCCTCCGCGTTCCGGATCCCTCACAATCTCCACCGCAGAACCGATGGCAGAATCTTCCGCAGACGCCGTCAAAAGCCCTGCATCCAGGTTGTCTTCCCCTGAAGATCCTTGCTTTTCCCGCGCAAGGGCGCTGGCCTCTGAGTCCTCTTCCCCCAGGATGCTCAACTGGAATGGGCATTCCAGGATCTTTGCAATCATACGCATATCCTGCTCTTGGAAATTATCCCGGTTCAGCCGTTGTGTCAGGTTCTGCCTGGACATTTTTTTCCCGGTCTGGGCCTCAATCAATTCCGCTAACTGCTTGATGGTCATCCCTTTGCGGTTCAGCACAATCTTCACCTGTTCTGCAAACGTCAAATCCAACATGAAACCGCCTCCTCATACCGCTGCCATCACATACACCCTTGTTCCGCCTTCCCAAATCCGGTGTTTTGCGAAATCCATAGACACAAAGATTTTCTACCCTTGCTTCTCGCGGATCTTGTCTTTCACCGTTTCCATCTGGTTATCGATATGCCTGCACACAATTTCTGCCGCCCTGTCTTTTTTCCCCTCCCGGATATACCGGATGATTTCCTCATGTTCCCGGAGCAGTTGCGGGTAGACTTCCGTATTCTTCAGATATTCAATCCTGTAACGGTACATCTGCTCATGCAGGTTATTCAAAAGCTGGATCAACTTCTGGTTTTTTGTCGATAGGTAAATCACATCATGGAAACGGACATCCGCCTCCGCGATTTCCGTGATATCTTTGCTTTTCAATGTTTTCTGGAACATTGCGGCGGCTTGTCCCATGTCCCGGAGTTCTTCCTTCGTAATGCGCTCACAAGCCAGACGCGCCGAAAGCTCTTCCAGGGATCTGCGCACCTCCAGCACATCCAGCAGACTCTTTTCTGTGATATCTGCGACTTCCGCGCCTTTTCTTGGAACCATCAGCACCAGCCCCTCCAGTTCCAGCTTGCGGATCGCCTCCCTCACAGGCGTCCGGCTGACGCCCAGCTTATCGGCAAGCCGAAGCTCCATCAGCCGTTCGCCTGGCCTGAGCTCACCGCGCAGGATTGCCTGCCTCAATGTCCGGAACACTACGTCGCGCAGCGGTAGGTATTCATTTTCAGATACATGAAAATTTCCTTCCACTTTTCTCCCCTTTCTGCTACAGGAATCCCATGCACCGATCCCGCTTGCATGCATAGCAAGGATCCATTGCAGCGCATGAAGGTTTACTGTTAGGTAAGCGGGCTGTGCCGGTATTTTTGATGTACCCCGGTAACGCATACCAACTGTGCCAGCCCGGACATCCTGACCTTGCACTCCGCTGATTTCGCCTTTAGGCGGTCTTCAAAAATCCCAAATACCGTGGGGCCGCTGCCGCTCATCATTGCATTCAATGCGCCGTTTTGTTTCATCAGTGCCTTTATCTGCCCGACCTCTGGGCGCTCCGGCATAGTCACGGATTCCAGTATGTTCCCCATGCATCCGGCAATCCGGTAGAGATCTCTTTTTTGGATCCCTTCTAAAACCCCGTCAATATCCGGATGCTGCAAATCCCTGCAGGTATCCAGCTTCTCATACACCATTTTCGTGGAAACATAGGCCGTCGGTTTTGCCAGGAGGACATAGCACCGCGGCATTGGCTTCAGAGGAGTCAGGATTTCCCCAACCCCCTCTGCCAGCGCCGTCCCACGCATAATGCAGTATGGCACATCCGCGCCAAGCTTCCCTCCACGTTCCATCAGTTCTTTTTCACTCAAACGGAGCCCGAACAAACGGTTCATCCCAAACAAGACCGCCGCCGCGTCGGAACTTCCGCCCGCCATGCCTGCGGCCACTGGAATGTGCTTTTCCAACGAAAGGAATATGCCTTCCGGAATCTGAAACTCCTCTTTCAGAAGCTGTGCCGCACGGTATGCAAGATTATTTTCATTGACTGGAAGATAATAAAGGTTGGTCTTTAGGATGATTTTTGGCGTCCGTATCTTTTTTATCCGTATCCTGTCATGCAGATAAACGGTCTGCATGACCATTCGGACGTCATGGTATCCATCATCCCTCCGCCCAAGCACATCCAGCCCAAGATTGATCTTCCCCAGCGCTTTCAAGTCCAGGCTGTCCATGGCTTCCTCCTGTGTTTTGTATACAATAATGGGGGATGAAAAGTGTTTGACCCCTGATGGTACTGGCTGGCTCCCGTGCTGCGCACGCCCGCAAACCTGCAAACATTTGAATCCCCCTCATTTTCCTACGAAAAATGAAATGGCTGCATTCTCATGTTTTGGGCAGGTCAAGTATCATCATAATATTCTCATAGTATATCCACATTTTCTTTAAAAATCAACAGTTTTTCCCCTACTTTCAACGTCTCTTCTGTTTTCTGGCTGGATTCCAGGATCCGTTCCGTCGTCGTGCGGAAATGCTTCGCCAGGTTCCACAGTTCATCCCCTTCTTTGACCATATACCCAATCACGCCGGGCGCTTTCTCCAACTGCCTCCTGTCTATCTCTGTTTTCGTCACCTCACACAGGCTGCGGATCTCTAGCGGCTGTTTTAAAAAACTCTGGAACGAAAGCACCGCTTTGACCTCAACCTGGGCATTCCCCAACAGGTTAATGGAAATCTGTTCCACATATCCGTACAGATCGTAGCGCATCCCTTCTTCGCACTCATTGCTCTCAATCAGATGGGAAAACGGAACCATCCCCTGCCATACATCAAACGGGGCATCATCGTCCGCTTTCACATAGAGGAACCACAGATGCACGACCCCATCCACAGCAATGCCGGAATCCGTGGCCTCTATATTCTCCATCTGGATTTTTGCGCTGCTGTGGCAGATCTGCAGGATGTCATTCTGGATTTCCGGGAGATGAAGCTGTTCGTTCAATTTGCATTTGGAATGATTCTGCATCAGCGCCCTCTCCATCCGGACATTCTGGTATACCGGCTGGCAAGTAGACGCAAGTGCGTACACGTCATCCACAAGTTCCGTGCGGATCTCTTCATATAAAATCATGCGCGCTTCCAGTGTTGCTTCCACACCAAGCACGCGCATCTCACCATCCTCATCCATCCGCAAGTCGATCAAGACATCCGCCAGCGCCGGATAAATTTGATGGTACATCTCTTCGCCAGCGCCAGGAAGTTCAAGCTGGCCCTCAAACGGAATAGACTGGATGACCCAATCCGTTTTTCCTTCCAGTGATTCATACAGCGTGAACAGGGACAATTCCCCCTGCAAAAGCATCTGCCCCTGCGCAACCCGCGTGTCCAGCTTCCGAAGCTTTACCTCCGTCCAGAGCAATGTCCCGACCGCCTCTTTCGTCCCGGCGATGGTGACTTCCTCTTTGATGCGGTATGTATCCCTTTTAATCATGGCAAGGCGCAGAAATTCCACCGGCAAAAATTTTTTATGAAGGGTCTCCTCATCCGTGACGTCGCGGGTCAGTTCCAGGTTTTCTTTCCCCTCTGAGCATACCGCCAGTTCTACCAACGCTTTCACATTCAGCTTCCTGGAATGGATGACCGTGACTGTGATATCCACATCCTTCCGCTTCACGAACGGCCGCTCTTCCAACGGCTCTTCCACATAAACCATTTCCTCAAACGGGAAACTTCCTTCCAGGGATTCCAGCCGCCTGTCCCCTTCTTCCGACAGATAGAGAATCCGGAACTGCATCTGCCCACTGGCGCGCAGATAGCTGTCCACCTGCTTCAAGCCTTCTATTTTGACAGCGCCTTCCGATAAAAGTACCTTTTTCACATCCTTTTTTGTATCCGGCACATTATAATCGTCATCCAGGTAAAATGGATCCGTGACCTCATTTCCTTGCCGGTAAACGGAAACATTCATTTTTTCATATTCCATTCCTGATCCTCCTACTTAAAAATCACACCTTTTTCACTGTATTCCATCTTTAAAACGATATACGGATACGTTTCTTTCTCCGCCACCGTCTCCCCCTTCTTTGGCCCTTCCAGCGTCGTTTCCACCCATATGCTGTTTGAAGATTCATAGCAAGCATCTACCTGTATGCTGTAACCGCTTGTCGGCTGCTCCCCGTATCCTCTTACAGCATACAGATAACCCCCATCCCCATATGTCAGTTCAAAATGCCCTTCCTGCTTTTCCTGGATCATCGCCTGCAGCTCCTCCGGAAGGTTTTCCTTTTCCGCCACAGTATAATCAATGTCACGAAGTTTCTCCTCATCATCCTTCTGCATCGAGCATCCCGCCGCCAGGAAGGCGCATATAGCAAGCAGGCACACTCCCTTTCTTTTCATACACACCCCACCAAGTTGCGATCCACGGTAACCCACAGATTCTTTCTCTCTATATCATATACACATTTTCTTTGAAAAATGACTGTTTTAGTGTATACTGGTTAAGAACCGTTGCGGTATCCCTTTGGAACCCCGGAAAAATTTTTGCTTTAGGAGACGATCACGATGAAACCTATGAACAGGATGAGCGGCATCCTTCTGCATCCAACTTCCCTTCCTTCCGCATGGGGGATTGGCGATTTAGGAGCGGAAGCGTTTGCTTTTGTTGATTTTCTGGAAGCAGCAGGACAGCATCTCTGGCAGGTGCTCCCGCTGACCCATACCGGATTGGGGGACTCCCCGTACCAGAGTTTCTCAGCTTTTGCCGGCCAGCCGCTTTTAATTTCCCCGTCCCATCTGCTGGATCTTGGGCTTGTCACAGAGCAGGATTTAGAGGGCTGCCCCCGAAGCGACCCATCCCACATTGATTACGGGCAGGTCATTCCGTGGAAGCACAAGCTTCTGCGGCAGGCGCACCGTCATTTCCCGGCGCTTTTGGAAAAAGACGCTTCCATCCGGGAAGACTACCATCGCTTCTGCGCCGGGCAGAAAAACTGGCTCGATGATTACGCCTTGTTCATGGCGTGCAAAGATGCCAATGGGGGAAAGTGCTGGCAGGAATGGGAAGAACCGTACCGTCTGCCGGATGATGGGCAGAAAAAAGAACTGGCCGGGCAGTTGGAAGAAGCGGCGTCTTACTATCGGTTTATACAATTTTTGTTTTTTGAAGAATGGCTCACTCTGAAAAAATACGCGAACGAACATCAAGTGCAGATCATCGGGGATATCCCTATTTTCGTCTCTATGGACAGCGCTGACGTATGGGCGAACCGACGTTTGTTCCAGTTGGACGCCAAAGGATATCCTTTGGCGGTGTCCGGAGTCCCGCCAGATTATTTTTCTGCCACCGGCCAGCTTTGGGGAAATCCTCTCTACCGCTGGGAAACCCACCGGGCAGAGCATTTTTCATGGTGGATCCAAAGGATGCAGCACCAGTTGAGAGCGGTCGATATCCTGCGGATCGACCATTTCCGCGGATTTGAGTCTTGCTGGTCTGTCCCCTACGGAGAAAAAACCGCCATCAACGGCACCTGGACCAAAACACCCGGAGAAGAATTATTCAGCGCAATTACGGAATCACTTGGCCGCAGCCTGCCGATTATCGCGGAGGATCTGGGCGTCATCACGGAGGAAGTGACCGCGCTCCGTAATAAATTCCATTTTCCGGGTATGAAAATCCTGCAGTTTGCCTTTGACTCTACCGAAGAAAATGATTACCTCCCGCATCGCTATGAATCCCCGGAATGCGTCTGCTATACCGGCACCCATGACAATGACACATCCAACGGGTGGTTTTGCACTTTAAACCCGGATGCAAAAGCAAAAGTAAAAGCTTACGCAAATACCTGTTCCGATACGGATATCAGCCGTGGCTTCATCCGGCTTTGCCTGGGAAGCATAGCCGCCTACGCAATCATCCCGCTTCAGGATGTGCTGGGGCTTGGCAGCGACGCACGGATGAATTTCCCAGGCGTGGCATTTGGAAACTGGAACTGGAGATATACGCGGGATGCGCTGACGGAAGAGGTGGCGGAGGAATTGAAGAGGGTGACAAAGCTGTTTGGGCGGTAGATAACGGGGATGTGGGAAGGAATGGTGGATATGATACGTTTTATTTTGGTAGTGCTAGTTGTATTTCTTTATCTATTATTGGGGATTCCGGTGCTTGGCGTTCTTTATCTGTATCGTAAAACCAACCGGGCGCGGGCGGATTTGATCAGCCTTCGGCTGGTGCAAGGGGCGTTCCGGGTGATTTTGTGGCTTTCGGGGACGGATCTGACGGTAATTGGGGAAGAGCGGGTACCGGATGAGGCGGTGCTATTCATCGGGAACCACCGCAGTTATTTTGACATTGTCATTACTTATGCGCGGTGTAAACGGCTCACGGGTTATGTGGCAAAAAAAGAGATGCTTCGTTATCCTTGCCTCAGGGACTGGATGAAACGGCTTTATTGCCTGTTTTTAGACCGGGAAAACATGAAAGAAGGGTTAAAAACTATCCTAACTGCAATTGAATATGTAAAATCAGGGATCTCCATCTGTATTTTCCCGGAGGGTACCCGCAATGACGGGGATGAACTGAGCCTTCTCACCTTCCATGCAGGCTCGTTTAAAGTGGCGGAAAAGTCGGGGTGCGCAATCGTCCCGATGAGTTTAAACAATACCGCCTCCATCTTTGAATCCCATATTCCTTTCATCCGGAAAACACATGTTGTTTTGGAATACGGGGAACCGATTTACCCCAAAGAACTGGACAAGGAATCCCAAAAAAACCTGGCAGGATATTGCCAGGCCATTATTCAAAACACAATCACGAAAAACCAGGCTCTTGTGTAAGCGGCGCCTTTTTTGCTTGTGCTTTGCCGCCGTCTGATGGTATACTATACAAGAAACATTCTGTGCTATGCAAAAAAAGGAGAAGGAAGATGAACAGGCACGATTTAACGCTATTGACGGATTTGTATGAACTGACAATGATGCAGGGCTATTATGAAAAGAACCAGAATGAGCTGGCCGTGTTTGACGTTTTTTTCCGGCAGAACCCTTGCGGCAACGGCTATTCTGTATGTGCCGGCCTCGCACAAGTCATCGAGTATATCAAAAACCTAAATTTTACATACGAGGATGTGGAATATCTGAGGAAACTAGGGATTTTCAGTGAGGACTTCCTGCTTTACCTGGGTGGTTTCCACTTCAGCGGGGATATCTACGCAATTCCGGAAGGAACCGTTGTTTTCCCGAAGGAACCTCTTTTAAAAGTCATTGCACCCATCATGGAGGCGCAGTTGGTCGAGACGGCGATTTTAAATATCATCAACCACCAGTCCCTGATTGCCACAAAAACCTCCCGGATCGTCTTTGCTGCGGATGGGGACGGCATCATGGAGTTTGGCTTACGCCGCGCACAGGGACCGGACGCCGGGCTGTACGGCGCGAGGGCTGCTATGATCGGCGGATGTATCGGCACATCCAATGTCCTTGCCGGACGGATGTTCGACGTCCCGGTGATGGGGACCCATGCCCATAGCTGGATCATGAGTTTCCCGGATGAGTACACCGCCTTTAAAACCTACGCGGACATGTATCCGGACAACTGTACGCTTCTGGTAGACACGTATGACACTTTAAAATCCGGCGTCCCAAATGCGATCCGGGTCTTTCAGGACTGCCGAAAGGAAGGGCGCCCTCTGCGGCGGTTCGGAATCCGCCTGGACAGCGGTGACCTTGCCTACCTTTCCAAGGAAGCAAGGAAAATGCTGGATGCCGCAGGCTTTCCGGAGGCTTCCATCTGCGCTTCCAATGATCTGGATGAATACCTGCTCCATGACTTGAAAAACCAAGGGGCAGCTATCAATTCATGGGGCGTTGGGACAAACCTGATCACTTCCCAGGACTGCCCGTCCTTCGGCGGCGTCTACAAGCTTGCCGCCATCCAGGACCAGGAAGGCACGTTCGTCCCAAAAATAAAAATTTCAGAAAATACAGAAAAAATCACAAACCCAGGAAACAAGACAATCTTTCGCATATATGATAAAAAGAGCGGGAAAATGAAAGCAGATCTGATCTGTTTCGTTGGTGAAACCTACGATACAGACAAAGATTTGGTGATTTTCGACCCGGTGAACACTTGGAAAAAAACCAAACTGCCTGGCGGCTCTTACACCATGCGCGAAATCATGGTCCCTGTTTTCCGAAAGGGGGAATGTGTCTATCAGTCCCCATCTGTAAAGGAAATCGCAGATTACTGCAGACAGGAAAAAAATACTCTGTGGGATGAAACGATGCGTCTTTTCTTCCCCCATCGGGTCCATGTTGACCTGTCCCAAAAGCTATACGATGCAAAACAGTCTTTATTATCCTGCCGGCCGTAGGCTTGCCTGATTAACAGTATGACGCCCTCTGCCGCTCTTTTGAGGCAGGCCCCGATGGGAAATTCTATTGCCTGGAAATGAACGGGAAAGAACCCGTTCCCATTCAGAGAAAGGATTTGCAGATGAAAAACTTAACCCTGGAAAAGATTGTAAAAGCCTGCCGCGGCGTCTATCACGGCAGCCCCTCCAAACGAAACATGGAAGTTTCCAACGTCGTCATCGACAGCCGCAAGGTCCAGAAAGGCGATTTATTTGTGGCAATCGACGGGGAAAACGTCAATGCACACAAATTTATCCCAGACACGGTCGAAAAGGGAGCTTTATGTGTCGTGTCCCATGAGGACCTGGGAGAAACAGACTACCCTTACATCCTGGTGGAATCCACCGGGCAGGCGCTTCTCGACATTGCAAAACTGTACCGGGATTCTTTCGACCTAAAGGTTATCGGCATTACCGGAAGCGTGGGAAAAACGAGTACAAAAGAAATGATTGCTTCTGTCATATCTCAGAAATACCGCGTCCATAAAACCTCAGGCAGCTTTAATAATGAATGGGGCCTTCCGCTTACCATTTTTGGGCTGAAGGAAAGCGATCAGGCCGCTGTGCTGGAAATGGGCGTGAACCATTTTGGCGAGATGCGCCGCCTTTCTAGCGTTGCAAGCCCGGATATCTGCGTGATCACCAATATCGGCATCGCGCATTTGGAATTTTTCAAGACCCGCGAAGGGATCCTGCAGGAAAAAGCGCAGATGCTAGAGGATATGAAAGAGCCTGGATGCATCCTTTTAAACGGGGATGATGACCTTCTTGCACGGATGGACGGGCGGAAAGGCGTCCGCCCGCAATTTTTCGGACTGGGTGAAAACTGCGCTTTCCGCGCAACCGACATCGCATCTATGGGGCTTCGGGGGACTTCCTGCACGATCCACCTCCCATCCGGTGAAAGCTTTTCCTGTGCGGTACCATTGCCAGGCGCCCATATGGTTTCCAACGCGCTTGCAGGAGCCGCAGTCGGTTACAACCTAGGCCTGTCCCCGGAAGAAATCAAGGCGGGCATTGAAAACCTCCCTTCCATGCCAGGGAGGGATCATATCATCACAACGGACAAACTCACGATTTTAGATGACTGCTACAATGCAAACCCCGTTTCCTCCAAAGCAGCCATAGATGTGCTGGATATGGCAATCGGGCGCAAGGTCGCTGTCCTCGGAAATATGGGGGAACTTGGCGAGGATTCTGGCCGGATGCACTTTGACGTGGGCGCTTACGCGGCCGAAAAAGGGATTGACGTTGTCATAGGCATCGGCGAGCTGGCAAAAGAAATCGTCAAGGGTGCGGAATCGAATATACATACACAAACAGAAAAAGAGCGGAAGACAATGAAGGTTCTCTGGTTTGAGACAAAAGCTGATTTTAAAGCCGCGATCAAAGACTGCATCCGAGAGCAGGACAATGTCCTGGTAAAGGCTTCCCATGGAGCCGCCTTCCCGGAGCTTGTAGATATCTTAAAGGAACTTTAGTTCTCACGGAGCCTGCATTATGGAATATGAAATCCTCGCGCTGGATTTGGATGGGACGCTCACCAATTCCAGAAAAGAAATCTCAAAGCCGACCATAGACGCCCTGATCAGCGTCCAGGAGCTTGGCAAAAAAGTGGTGCTTGCCAGCGGACGCCCAACTTACGGTGTACTACCCCTTGCCAGACGGTTGCACTTGAATGATTATGGGAGTTATATCCTCTGCTTCAACGGCGGGCAGATCACTGACTGCAGGACCGGGCAGACCATTTACAACCGGACGCTGCCTGCGGTCATTGCCGGCAAACTGATGGAAATCGTGTGTAAATACCCCGGCATGGATATCATATCCTACCGGGATGATACGATTATTTCCGGCATTTCCCCCAATCCATATACAAAACTGGAATCCCGGATCAACCATATGCCGATTGTCGTGAGTAAGGATTTTACAGCGGAATTCAAAGATCCTGTCAATAAATTCCTCGTGACCGGGGATCCAAAAACGATTTTAAAAATCAAGGGCGAAGTGACGCGGTATTTCCGTTCCTATCTAAACGTTTACTGTTCCGACCCGTTTTTCCTGGAGATTATGCCGTCCGGCATTGACAAAGCCCATTCCCTTCTGCGCCTTTTGACGGGCATCGGCTTAAATGCGGACCAGATGATCTGCTGCGGGGACGGATATAACGACCTGACTATGATCGAGGCCGCAGGCATGGGCGTTGCTATGGCAAACGCCCAGCCGCTTGTCAAGGAATCCGCCGACTATGTCACAAAATCAAACGATGAAGATGGCGTACTGCATGTGATCAAAGAGTTCATGCTGTGACAGGACATCCCTGTAGAATAGAATCATAATCCTGTAGGGGAGGGGCCGTGAATGGCAACTTAATAAGGAAAGGAGAAGCCCAGTGTTCTTCTCCTTTCCTTTTTACATCACAGTCACAGCAATCCACCAACCGCCAGGAACAACGGTGCAAATACAAGCGAAACAATCGTCATCAGCTTAATCAGGATATTGATGGACGGCCCGGACGTATCCTTAAACGGATCGCCTACTGTGTCGCCCACGACCGCCGCCTTGTGCGCATCGCTCCCTTTGCCGCCGTGGTTGCCGTCCTCGATGTACTTTTTCGCGTTATCCCATGCCCCGCCCGCATTGGACATGAAGATGGCCATCATAACCCCCGTCACCAAAGCTCCCGCGAGAAGCCCTCCAAGGGAAGCCGGGCCTAATAGGATGCCGACTGCCAGCGGCGCCACGACTGCCATGATCCCTGGCACAAGCATCTCTTTCAACGCTGCCGTCGTGGAGATTGCTACACACGATTTGTAATCGGGCTTTCCCGTCCCCTCCAGGATGCCCGGAATCTCGCGGAACTGCCTCCGGACCTCCTCAATCATCTTGTTCGCCGCCCTGGACACAGAAGACATCGTCATTGCCGAGAACATGAACGGCAGCATACCACCGATAAACAGCCCCATGATGACCCTGTGATCCAAGATATCAATGGTGGAAAGCTGCACCGCTTCCGCGTAAGTCACGAACAACGACAAGGCCGTCAATGCCGCAGAGCCGATCGCAAACCCTTTCCCCATCGCCGCTGTCGTGTTCCCAACCGCGTCCAGCTTATCCGTGATGTTACGGACGCTTTCATCCAGGCCGGACATCTCCGCGATACCGCCCGCATTATCTGCGATCGGCCCATAAGCGTCTACCGCTACCGTGATGGCCGTCGTGGAAAGCATCCCAACCGCAGAAAGCGCAATCCCATAAAGCCCGCAGAATTGATAAGCCGCAAAAATACCTATGCAGATCAGCAAGATAGGGATCGCCGTCGATCGCATCCCAACCGCAAGGCCACTGATGATCGTCGTTGCGGAGCCTGTCTCCGACTGCTCCGCAATCTCTTTAACCGATTTGTAATCGCCGGATGTATAGACCTCTGTAATGACCCCAATCAAAAGCCCGACTATCAGCCCCGACACAATCGCGATCGCGGCATTGAAATCGCCAAAGCACAGTTTGCTCAAGATAAACGCCACAACCAACACAATCACACTTGCGGCATAAGAACCGGCTTTCAATGCTTTATGGGGGTTCGAATTTTCATCCCCCTTGACAAAGAATGTCCCAAGGATGGATGCAGCCAAGCCAAGACCGGCAATCCCTAACGGATAAGCCGCGCCCTCCGCCCCGAAATAGACAAGCCCCAACGTCAGCGCAGAGATCAAGGCCCCTACATAGGATTCAAAAAGATCTGCGCCCATGCCTGCAACATCCCCTACATTATCCCCTACATTATCCGCAATGACCGCCGGGTTGCGCGGGTCATCCTCCGGGATGCCTGCCTCTACCTTACCGACCAAATCCGCGCCGACATCCGCCGCTTTCGTGTAAATACCGCCGCCCACGCGGGCAAACAGAGCGATAGAGGATGCGCCGAGGCTGAACCCAAACAGGATATCCGCATTCCCGGTCGCCACATAAATCGCGCTCACACCCAGCACCCCAAGGCCGGCCACGCACATACCCATGACCGCGCCGCCGGAAAAAGCGATGGAAAGCGCCTGGTTCATACCCCCCTGCTTCGCTGCGTTCGCGGTGCGGACGTTGGCCTTTGTGGCAACCGTCATACCAAAATATCCCGCCAGCGTAGAAAACAAAGCCCCTACGACAAAGCACAGAGCCGTGGCCCAGTTTCCGACCCCCAGGCCAATTAGTAAAAATAAGACCGCAACAAAGATAATCAGGATCTTATACTCTGCCGTCAGAAAAGCCCTTGCCCCTTCGCTGATTGATGATGAAATCTCTTTCATCCTGTCCGTCCCTGCGTCCTGCCTTCCTACTTTTGCCGCCAGCATTGCGGCGAAAATCAGCGCAATGATGCCAAAAACAGGGACTACTGTCACTAATGTACTCATAAATCTCCCTCCCAGATACATGATAACTGTCCAGAACCGGATTACAGGGTGTTTCTCAGGCTTTGGACAGCCCGTATAGTTTTATATTTCTATCTTAACACAAAAAAAGAATTTGTATATCACCTTTTTCTGATACTTGCATAATTTTATCCATATTGACTATATTCCGGGGAAAAATTCTTCACTTTTGGAGTCCTTATAGTCTATTTTCACCAAGACCAAACCGTTTGGCATGGCTGTCGCGCCGGCCTGGGCCCGTTCTCTGGCCTCCAGAATTTCTTTTACCCTTTCCGGCCCATAGAACCCGCGCCCCACCCGGATCAAGGTCCCCGCGATGATCCGCACCATATGGTAAAGAAACCCATTTCCGACGATCCGGATAACAATTTCCGCCCCGTTTCGCTCTACTGACAAGCCCTCCACTGTCCGCACGGTACTCTCCGCACCGGTACGGACATTGCAGAAGCTGGCAAAATCATGCTCCCCCACCAGGTACGCCGCGCCTTTTTGCATCCGTTCCACATCAAGAGGGAAAGAAATAAACATACTACTGCGGCGCATGAGTGGATTGGGCATCGAGGCATTGTAGATATGGTACTCATACGTTTTACGGATCGGATCCTGGTATCTCGGGTGCCAGCAAAGCGGCACTTCCCCGGAGTGGACAACCACGATATCTCCCGGCAGTGTACGATTGATAGCATAAGCCATCCGTCCCGGCGGAATCGGAGACTCCGTATCAAACACTGCCACATTTCCAAGCGCATGGACACCCGAATCTGTCCGGCTCGCTCCAATCACATGGATATCCTCCCCTGTCAGCGCTGAGATCTTCTGGTTGAGCACTTCTTCAATTGTGATACCATTCGGCTGTACCTGCCAGCCACAGTAATCAGTCCCATCATAAGCAACCGTCAGCCGGATCCGTCTCATCCTTGCCCTCCCCCCACTTTAAAAAATCCAGATGTGCATCGGCACATACCGCCCAATCCATACGACGCCCACCACATAAACCACTACAGTCACATACGCCTCATAATCCTGTCTACGGTAATGCAGCGGCTTCATCTTTGTCCTTCCTTCCCCACCGCGGTAACATCGCGCCTCCATCGCCATCGCAAGGTCATTGGCTCTCCGAAACGCCGACACGAATAACGGAACCAATATCGGAACCATCGCTTTTGCACGCTGGATCAGGCTTCCGCTTTCAAAATCCGCCCCTCTCGCCTGCTGCGCTTTCATGATTTTGTCCGTTTCCTCCAAAAGGATTGGAATAAACCGGAGCGCGATAGACATCATCATCGATACTTCATGAACCGGGACATGAAGCTTCTTCAGCGGGGAAAGAAGCGCTTCCAGCCCGTCCGTCAGTTCGTTCGGGGTAGTGGTAAATGTCATCAGGGAAGAACCGATGATGAGGTAAACGAGCCGGATCGCCATGTAGACGGCCATTTTCAACCCCTCCGACGTTATCGTCAAAATCCATGCATGGAACAAGACATCTCCCTCTCTGTTCAGGAATAACTGAAAGAGTACTGTAATCATTAAAAGCATAAGTACCGGCCTCAGTCCTTTTACAATGTAACGGAACGGTACTTTTGAAATACGGATGACCGAAAAAAGAAACACCGTTGCCACCAGATATCCCGAAATACTGCTAAACAAAAATAAAGAAACCAGATACAGCAACGTAGACATAATCTTCACCCTGGGATCCAGCCTGTGTAATCGGCTCTTTGCCGGATAATACTGCCCGATTGTGATATCTCGAATCATATCTCTTCCTCCGGTACCCGCGCTTTCTGCATCGCTTCCATAATCTCATCCGCCGCTTCCTCTATGGTTGTGACATCGGTCCGGACAGAAAACCCTTCACGGGCCAAATCCTGCATAATATAAGTAACCTGCGGCGCGGCAAGCCCGATCTCTTCCAACTCCCGGTAAGACTTAAAGATTTCCCCTGGGCAGTCATTGAACAAAATACTTCCCTGGTTCATGACAATGATCCGATCCGCATATCGGGCAATATCTTCCATGCTGTGTGAAACAAGGATGACTGTCATATCCCCCTGTTTGTGCAGCCATGAAATCTGCTCTAAGATATCATCCCGCCCCCTTGGATCCAGTCCCGCCGTTGGCTCATCCAGTATCAGCACTTTTGGGCGCATTGCGAGTACGCCCGCAATTGCGGCGCGCCTTTTTTGCCCTCCGGAAAGCTCAAA
>CAZYVA010000033.1:0-17332 GCA_964650695.1 uncultured Dorea sp.
GGCATCATTTATTACAAATTTGCTGAAAGTATATTTATTGATTTATTTTACACGATACTAATTGGATGCTTTCAATTATTAATAATTACTGGTTTTTTTCATTTGAAAAGATTCAAAAATGGATTGCCAGATATAGCAGTTTTTTTATCCGGAGATATGGGATTGTTCACCAGTTTTTCGATATTAGCTGTCCAGTCATTATTTTTTCTTGCGAAAGGCGACATAAGATTGACTCTTTTCTTAATTATATTTGCCGCTTTATTCGGCATCATCATCTGCCTATGGATATACCGTCACATCTCCGCCCGTTACCTCGCCAAGGCATACATCAAAACCATCGACCGCCTGGAGGCGACCATCCACGGACAACAATGTGAATTGGACAAGCTTTCCAAACTCATCCACAAAGATAATAAGCTCCTTGCCGCACTGGAATTGTCCGTCAGGGAAATGCTTTCAGAACATACGTCTGAAAAAGGCCGTTTATTGTTAAACGCGATTACCGAATTATCAAAAGAGCGTAAATATATTCTGGGGGATTATGAGAATAGCGGCTTGCCCGCGACGTCACGGACTGGCGTATATGCCATTGACCTGACGCTGAATTATTTCTTTCAGCGCGCCTGTACAGAAGAGGCACGTTTGGATATCTCGGTTGCCTGCGATGTCGGATACCTGACGGCTGAGATCATAGAAGAGCGCGATTTAAATACGCTGCTGGCGGATTTGCTTGAAAACGCGTTGATAGCCGTTGCAAAAGCACAACAGCGCAATATCCTTCTCGTATTTGGCGTAAGCGATGTATATTATTTTTCCATTTATGACAGCGGTTCTTTGTTTGATCCAAAAGTGCTGGAGCATCTTGGCAGGAAACGATACACCACCCGCAAAGAGAACGGCGGTTCTGGGATCGGCCTGATGACAACGCTGGAGTTAACAAAGAAGTATCAGGCAAGTTTCTGGATAAAAGAACTGGATGATAACCGCACCTACTCTAAACAGGTATCTGTCATCTTTGATGCATTGTCCCAGATAAGAGTGTCCAGCCAACGCCCTGAAATCCTAGATGCTTGCAAAAAAAATGGACTTACGGCAGAACCGTAAACCCAGATTCTCAGTTTTCCCCGGCCTTTGGGCAGGTATCAAGATGTATGTACGTGCCAGAACCTTGATGCCTGCCACGGCTGCCGGTAAATAATCCCACTTCCCAATACTGAAACTAACCTATTTTTCCCGCTTTTTCTACAAAAAAGAATAATTGACCCATTTTACGTATTAACTGGGACATGTATCATCAATTTCCACCCCGGATCCCATCCGCAATCCGTGGCAGTTCTTACTTGTAATCCTTCAATTGCCGGTGCAGTTCCAGAACCACATGGTTCAGTAAATCCCTTTCTTTATTTGATTCCAGCCTGATTGGGATGGTAAAATCCCCCCAGGCCGACTTTTCTAGGCTGTCGCTCAAAAGCTCATCTATAGAAACGCCCAAAGCATTCGCAATCGATACCAGCAACTGAGCGCTGAGTTTGGTATTGCCCGTTTCTACATGAGAGATATGCTGCACAGAATATTCTGTCAGTTCGGCTAACTGTGTCTGCGTCATTCCTCTTCTTTTCCTGGCTTCTTTGACACGTTTTCCCAATTTTACATAATCCATAATGTAGTCTCCCTCCGCTAATAATTATTCTATTAACAAAAATGACATTATGGAATGTATCATGTAGCTACTTATTACCTATTCGGTTTAAGCATAAAAAAAGAACCTTCTGCGCTATTTCCAGCGCATCCGTTCTTTTTTGGTCAATAATAAACTTTTCTAAGAAACAGCCCTCTTGCGGGAGCCAGGAATCCGGCCAGGCTCCGGTCTTCCGCCGCGATCACGACCGGGATCTTGGCTGCCTCCCGCTGGCCGGTTCCGACTTCCAGCAAGGTGCCGGTCAGAATCCTCGCCATGTGGTACAAAAAACCCGTCCCATAATAGGTGATCCGAACCTTTTCTCCATTGCTGAGGATTTTAATATTGGTGATGCGTCTGACCGGATCTGTGCAGTCCTTGTCATCGGTAAAACTGGTAAAGTTTTTCATCCCGATCAGGTTGTCCGCCGCTTCCCGCATGGCCTCGATATCCAGCTTATGCGGAAAATGGTAGCAGTACCTTCTGGAAAATACGTCCGGTTTTTCCCGGCAGTCAATATAATACTCGTATTTCTTGCCTTTCGCGTTTTTTCTGGCATGGAATCCGTTTTTCACCAGTTCAACCCTGACGATCCGTATGTCCTCCGGCAGGTAACGGTTCAGCGCCATTCTCAGTTCCCGCTCGTCATACAGTTTTGACAGTTTCACGCTGGCCACCTGCCCCCTTGCGTGGACCCCGGAATCCGTCCGCCCGGAGCCGTCCACCTGTACCCGGTATCCTACCAGCTTCCCGATGCTGTACTCCAAAATAAACTGGATTGTATTATCTGTTGTTGCCTGGCGCTGCCAGCCCTGATAGCGGCTGCCGTCATAAGAAATCGTCATTTTATAGGTTCTCATATTTTCCATTTTTCCCATCTGTATTTCCGTCAACAGTTTCAAACAACTAAGAATTCAGCAACTTTTTCAGTTCATCCATGAAAGTATTGACATCTTTAAATTCCCGATAAACCGACGCAAACCGCACATAGGCAACCTCGTCCAGCTTTTTCAGCTCGTCCATGACGATCTCGCCCACTTCGCTGCTGGCAATCTCCTTTCCTTCCAGACGGAAGATTTTTGTCTCGACCCGGTTCACGGCAGACTGGATCTCTTCGGCGGGTATCGGCCTTTTATAACACGCGCGCAGCACGCCAGTCTCAATTTTACTGCGGTCGTACCGCTCGCGGGTATTGTCCTTTTTTATCACGATCAAAGGTATCGTCTCGACTTTTTCATAAGTCGTGAACCGTTTTTTGCATATGTCGCAGGAACGCCGCCTGCGGATGGACGTCCCGTCGTCCGTGGGCCTGGAATCGACCACCCTGGTATCCGAATGATTACAGTATGGACACTTCATTTTAGCCGCCTTTCTTTATCAAAATATGTGTTGAGGAGTTGCTAGTCACGGTCAGGAATGCCTATTTACCAGGCATTCCGTGAGAAAGTGATGCAAGGAGTGAGGGGCGATTTCATAAAGCAAACGATCAATATCGTCCCTTAGTATATCACTTTTCGTCATGGATTTCTACAAGAATAATATCCGGGCCTATTTTCCGGATACTGGCAAAGGGAATGATATACTCTTCCGTTCCCGAAAAGAAACTGCACCATTTTGAAGCCTTTGGAACGATGATGGAATGGATGCACCCGCTGTATTCGTCAAAAACCAGATTGCTCACATGCCCTAATTTTTTGCAGTTGCACGCATTCACCACTTCTTTTTGTTCAAACTCGTTTAAACGCATAAAATCCCCCACATATGGCTTTGCCTTTAGTATATGTGGGGGCGTTCCTTTCAGTTACGTTTTCAACTATCCGCTTTTGCCAGCCCTGGATTGCGGCGTTTTTTCGTATGGCGGTTTACCCAAAAAGGTCGATGACGCTGACTGGGCAGCTATCCCGCGCTTCTTCTGCCGTCCCGGCGCAGCCGGAAGGGACTTCCGCATACGCTTCCGCCAACCCGTTGTCATCAAACCGGAAAACCTCCGGGCAGACAGATACGCATGTGCCGCAGGAAATACAGCCTTCGTTTACTTTTGCTTTCATTGGAATCCTCCTAAACAGCTTTTATATGGCAGTATTTCCGATTTCTGTTATTTTATTCCTCCGGCGTTTTGATCCAGGTGCCTGTTTTTCCTTTTAGCGCATCTTTCAGGCAGTCGTAGGAGGTGATCAATGCCTTTCTGCCCTCCCGTTTATTTAGGAAAGAGACTGCCGCGCTGAATTTCGGGAGCATGTTATACTCCCCAAAATGTCCCTCTTCCATATACTGTTCCGCCTGCCTCAGCGTCACCTCGCCAAGCTCCGTTTCCTGCGGATGCCCCATATTGATTTTTACCTTTTCCACACTGGTTAAAATAATCAAAAGATCTGCGTCTACCTCTTCCGCCATCTTCCCTGCCGCTAGATCTTTTTCGATGACCGCGCTTGCCCCTTTTAAATGGTTATTCTGCTGCAGCACCGGGATCCCCCCTCCGCCGCATGCGATCACAACCTGATCCGCATCCAGCAAAGCCTTGATTGCATCGATCTCTACAATGCTCCCCGGATGTGGGGCGGATACAATCCGGCGGAACCCCTTCCCCGGCTCCTCGACAACGTAATTCCCTTTTTTACGCTCCTGGTTTGCTTCTTCCGCATTCATGTAACGCCCAAGGATCTTCGTAGGCGTATAGAACGCCTCGTCATACGGGTCTACAATAACCTGCGTCAAAATCGTGCTGACGGTCCGATAAATCCCCCGGTCCAGCAATTCTTCCCGGACAGTATTCTGGATGTCATACCCGATATACCCCTGGCTCATGGCGGAACAGACCGACATAGGCGCCGCTGTGTAATCCTGATGCACTTTCCCAAATTCATTCATCGCTGTATGGATCATCCCGACCTGCGGAGCGTTACTGTGCGTGATCGCTACCTGGTAACCTGCCTCTATCAAATCCGCGATTGTTTTGGCTGACCGCTTTACCGCTTCTTTCTGCTCCGGTAAAGTAATCCCCAGCGCCCTGTGCCCGAGCGCGACTACTGCTCTTTTTTTCATATACTCTCCATTCCACCGTTTCACTGAACGGTATGGTTTCCCACTGTGTTTTTAAAGGTTCCATACGTCCTGGACCGTATAAAAGCCCGCTGGTTTTCCTGCCAGGTATGCCGCGCAGTCCACCGCGCCTAACGCAAAGCACTCCCAATTATAGCTATGGTGCGTAATCTCCAGGCGTTCCCCCATGCCGCCGAAAAATACGGTGTGGCTGCTTGGGATATTTCCCGCCCGCAAGGAATGATACCCAATCGTCCCTGGGATCCTCGGAGAAACCCCCTCCCGTCCATATACGGCGATATCGGATAATTTTTTCCCCATTGCCTCGGCCATCTTCTCCCCCATTTCCTTGGAAGTCCCGCTGGGGGCGTCTTTCTTCCATTGGTCGTGCATCTCCAAAATCTCGATATCCAGCTTATCCCCCGCTGTTCTTGCAACCAGCTCCAGCAGCTTATTCATGATATTGACAAGCTTGGATGTATTCGCCGCGTAAAGCATCGGGATCTTGTCCGCCGCCTTCTGGAAACGCGCCATCTCCTCTTCACTGAAGCCCGTCGTGCCGCATACCAGCGCTTTCCCGTGTGCCACCGCCGCATCCAGGACAGCCATCGCGGTTTCCTTCGTAGTAAAATCTACGATGACATCACACTGGCCGATTACGCTTTCCAGGTCATCTACCACGGGTATGCCAAGTTCACGTCCTACGGATGCCGCCATCCCCAGATCCATCCCTATGTAGTCCCTGCCTTTTGGCCCGACTCCGGCGGCAAGCTCCATATCGCTGCGGTCGGCGGCCGCCTTTGTGATCAGTCTCCCCATCTTCCCTTTCGGACCCATTACGATTATTTTCACCATGATACGAACTCCTTTCATGCAACAAATATACCCTTTTTTGTGCCGGCAAGTCACAGCCGCCGTCAATCCGCGCCCGGCGGGCTGAAAATGTATGCTGCGTGGAACAGAAGGGTATTACGATGAGCGGCCTTTTGGCCGTGGATAGTAACGCCCATCGTAACGAGGAACGGAAAAAAGAGAAAATAATACTTGCATTCTTTATCCCATTTCGTTAGAATAGCGGTAACGGGGTATGGCTCAGTTTGGTTAGAGCGCACGGCTGGGGGCCGTGAGGCCGCAGGTTCGAATCCTGTTACCCCGATAATGGGCGGGCGTAGTCCTGAAAGGCAGGAACTACGCTTTTTTAGTCCAGATCTTCTATGCCGTCCCCCGGTTCCTCATCTTGCGCGGGCACATACTCTTTCTCCGCAATCCGCATCCGTTCCAGCCGGCGTATCCTCTGATCCAGTCCCTGCCCGGTCAGGTAGGCATAAACACTTTTCGGAACCAGTTCCGACCAGTCTTTCTCCAGGGCAATCCTCTCCCGGACCATCGCCCCGGTAATGCCTTTTTGGGAAACCGGCTTGTCCCACAATACCTCTATTTTGACCCCAAGATTGGACAGGATCCGGTACTTTTCCTCATCCCACTTATCATACATTCCGAGGAAAAACGTTGCATCCTTCGGAACATACTGCAAAATACACGCCGGATCATTGATGGGAAATGGGACAAACTCATATTCATCATCCGGCACGTTAAACTCTTTCATCGCGCCCCGGATCATTCCGCACCGCTCATAGTAAGTCAGGGGATTTGCGGATGGTTCCGAACGCCGGATATCATTAGGGGAATCCTTCGTATGAAGAGCATCCGGGTTGCTCAGGCCAATATACAGCTTCCGGCAGCGCATCTTAGCCGCCAGCAAATATTCCATATGCTTCAAATGCAAGACCTGGAACCTGCCGTTTACCACTCCTGCCTCTATCATAAAATCCTCCTAAACTTCCATGTTAGGTTAGATGTGGCAGCGCCACGGCATGAAACTCCTGGGGCGCTGTCGGTAATCTTTTATGCATGCCCCGGATGGATTACGCGCCGCTTATCATCTCCAGCAACGCTTCCCTTGGGACGGCCCCGACCTCCCTGGACTTCAGCTTCCCATCCTTGAACACTAAAAACGCCGGGATAGAAAATACATTATATTCCCTTGCCAGCTCCGGCTGACCGTCAACGTCCACCTTGCAGATTTTTGCCTCCGGCGCTTTCTCCGGCAATGTGTCCACTACCGGCGCCATTGCCTTGCAAGGCCCACACCATTCGGCCCAGAAGTCAACTAATACGGGCTCCTTTGCTTCCAGCACTTCCTTTTTAAAATTGTCCTTTGTCAAATGCAACACTGCCATCTTTCTACCTTCCTTTATCTTTTTAAGTGTCCTTTCTCTGCGTTTTTCAGCAGGAAATGCTCATAGGCATAATCCCACAAAATCCTTGATCCTTCTTTGGAACGTTCATTCCGCTTTAAGGTCTGTTCCAGGCGGACGCCATGCTCCGTCCATGCTTTTCCGTCCGTGGCATCGTTCAGCATCATCGGCTGGAAATTATCCATCGTCCTGGCAAATTTCGCCTCTTTCGTCTCCCTTGCTTCAAACTCTTCCCACAGTTCCCGGAATTGTTCACACTGGTCTTTTGGGAGCAGGCCGAAAATCCGGTCTGCCGCTTTCCTTTCCCGCTTGGCCTGCGTCTTTTTGCCCTCCTCATCATAGGCATACGTGTCGCCTGCGTCAATCTCGACAATGTCATGGATCAGCAGCATTTCCACGGTCCTCAAGACATCGATTTCCTCATTTGCGTACTCACTGAGCAGGATGGCCATGACGGCCATATGCCACGCATGTTCCGCGTCGTTTTCCTTCCGCTTCCCATCTGTAAGGTAACTCTGCCGCCCGATCCATTTTTCCTTGTCTATTTCCCGGATAAAATCCAACTGCTGCTCCAGCCGCTTTCTGTCCATCTGCCAGCCCCTTCCTTACATGATCCGTGTGTTGCAGCCTGTCTTATTTCCTGTTCAGTATAACATAAGATGTATGGTATCCACAACCCAAAAAAAGATGTGTTTTTCTCCGAAAACAATACACAGGATCATCTTGTATTTGGGATCTGTTTGTGGAATAATAGGAAAGTAGGGGATGCCCTCTTTTTTTGGCGCGGTTATTTATTTAGAAGAAAGGCCGAAATAGAAGGTATCTTTTTTGTGAAAAAGGGCGTGGTGTCCGATCAATCTACGGAGAAAAGAGGGTTTTGTGATGAAAGCAGAGTTTCATAGGGGGAACAGAAAAAGGCTGTATGGGAAGCTGCCGGAGGGGGCATTGGCTGTGTTTTTTTCCGGGGATGAGCTTCGCAAGACAAACGATGAGAATTACCCGTTTTTCGCGGACCGGAATTTTGTGTATCTGACCGGGCTTTCCTGTAAAGAGGCGGTTTTGATGGCATGGAAGGACCACGCCGGGAAAACTGGTGAGAGGCTGTACATACTGGAACCGGATTTTTTCAAGGAGAGATGGACAGGTGTACGCCTCAAGCCCTATGAGGCAACGGCATGTTCCGATGTGGAGGATGTGCGGTATAGAGAGGAATTTGAGGAAGATTTCAAAAGACTGGCGGCGTCAGGGAACTACGGCTGTTTGTACCTGGATCTCTTCTGGGCGGGTACGGCGGACGCACAGCGGCCGACGCATCGCTTTCTGCATGAAGTACAGTACCGGTTTCCGTGTTTCCGGATTGGGAATGCCAATGATCTGCTGCGGGAGCTTCGGCTGATCAAGCAGCCCTGCGAGATTGAAGCGCTCAGGGAAGCGGAAAAGATTACAAAGGATGGGATACTGGCGATGATGAAAGCGTCAAAGCCTGGGATGTATGAATACCAGTACAAGGCCAAGTTCGACCATGCGCTTGGGCAGCATGGGCCTTCCTGCACGGGTTTCCCGCCGATTATTTCTGCCGGGGGAAATAATTTCTGCATCCACTATTATGCATATACCGGGCAGGCAAAAGACGGAGATATGATCCTCGGCGATGTAGGCGCGCAGTATGACAACCTGATTACAGATGTTTCCAGGGGGTGGCCTTGCAATGGGCGTTTCAGCAGAAAGCAAAAGCTGCTCTATGAATGCGCGCTGGCGACTTCGGATTACATGTTTTCGATTGTGAAGCCGGGGATGAGGATGGAAGATGTGGATGCCACCATCCGCAAATACAACGGGGAACAGCTCAGGAAAGCGGGCGTACTCAAGCCGGATATGGAGGTTGGCACGTATATGTGGCATGGGGGTGCGCATCATATTGGGTATGACGTCCATGATGTGGTGAAGACACCGGAAACGATTGGGCCGGGGATGGTATTTTGTATCGATGTTGGCATCTACCATGAGGAATGGGGGATTGGGTTCCGTTTGGAGGATGACTGTCTGGTGACAGAGGACGGGTGTGAGAACCTGTCGAAGGACATCCCAAGGACGGTGGAAGAGATTGAGGCAGTGATGCGGTAGCATGGGGCGGTCCACGGTATCATCATAGGAGCCAGGGATAAAGGCAGGAAATTCAGGAAAGGGACAGGCTATGACAATCAGGGAGGAACTGGAGCAGCGGGAACTGGAATACTTAAGCCCGTATGCTACAAAAAGCATCCAGTCAAAAGGGCGTGGGCGAAGGGAGCCGCAATGCGACCTGCGCCCGGCATTTCAGAGGGATCGGGATCGGATCCTGCATTGCAAAGCTTTCCGGAGGCTGAAGCATAAGACGCAGGTGTTTTTGCTGCCGGACGGGGATCATTACCGGACACGGCTGACCCACACGCTGGAAGTGTCCCAGATTGCACGGACAATCGCGAAAGCTTTGAGGATGAATGAGGATCTGACGGAAGCTATCGCGCTGGGCCATGATCTGGGGCATACGCCGTTTGGACATGCGGGGGAACGGGCGCTGGACGCAGTGAACCCTTACGGATTCGCGCACCATGAGCAGAGCGTCCGGATTGTGGAGAAGCTGGAAAAGCATGGGAACGGGCTGAACCTGACATGGGAGGTCGTAGATGGGATCGCAAACCATAAGATGAGCGGGACTCCCCATACGCCGGAGGGGAAAATTGTACGGCTTTCTGATAAAATCGCGTATATCAACCATGACATTGACGACGCCATCCGGGGCGGCGTCCTGACGGAAAGAGAGATTCCGGGGCGTTTCCGCGCCATTTTGGGGGAGACTACCCGGGAAAGGCTCAACACACTGGTCCATGATGTGGTAAGGAATAGTATGGGGCGGCCGGGGATCTTCATGTCCCCGGAAATTGAAGAAACCATGCAGGATCTCCGCGCGTTTTTGTTTGACCATGTATATCGCAGCCCTGCCGCCAAGGGCGAGGAAGAAAAAGCGGCCGGGATGATCCGGAATCTGTATCTTTTCTATATGCAGCACCTGGAACGGATCCCCCAGGAATACCTGTTTATGCCAAAAGGACAGCAGCCGGGCAAGGAACGGATCGTATGCGATTATATTGCAGGGATGACGGATAATTATGCTATAAAAAAATTCCAGGAATACTTTGTCCCGCAATCCTGGGGCATTTAAAAGAGAATGATGATGCCAGGGCCAAGTATCCAAAAACCCGACGCAGGCTTGCTTGCAAGAGGATTTTTGGATACTTGGCCCTGGTATCATCATGATTTTTTTGGATTTTGGAGAACGGAAAAGGAAATCAGGAAGTTTTGTCGAATATTAAGTATAAAGGCATCAGGAAGCAATGGGATCGAATCCGGCGGCGAGAGCGCACGGGCGGCATGAAGGGCGGTATATGTATTATTCCGATGAGATCATTGAGGATGTAAGGCAAAAGAACGATATTGTTGATGTGGTATCCGGCTATGTAAAGCTCCAGAAAAAGGGAAGCTCCTGGTTTGGGCTATGCCCGTTCCACAATGAGAAAACCCCTTCCTTTTCCGTGAGCCGGGACAAGCAGATGTATTACTGCTTTGGCTGCGGCGCGGGAGGCAATGTCTTTACATTTTTGATGGAGTATGAAAACCTCAGCTTCCAGGAAGCGGTGCAGGCCCTGGCGGACCGTGCGGGCATGGGGCTGCCCCAGGAGGAGTATGCCGGGGAGGCAAGGCGGCGGGCAGACGAACGGGCATCCCTTCTGGCAATCAATAAGCTGGCGGCGCAGTATTATTACGTCCAGCTAAAATCTCCACAAGGGGCGCATGCCCTCCGTTATCTGAAAGACCGGCAGCTATCCGATGAGACGATCAAGGCGTTCGGGCTTGGGTATTCGAATAAATACGGCGATGACCTGTACCGTTATCTAAAGTCAAAGGGGTACAAGGATAAGCAGCTTGCAAAGGCCGGCCTTATCCGCATAGGGGAAGGGCAAGGGGTCAGTGATAAGTTCTGGAACCGGGTGATGTTTCCGATCATGGATGCGAACAGTAGGGTGATTGGGTTTGGCGGCCGCGTCATGGGAGATGGGAAGCCGAAATACTTGAATTCACCGGAGACGCCGTTATTTGACAAGAGCCGGAGCCTGTACGGGCTGCACCGTGCGCGGAGCGCGAAAAAGCCGTATTTTCTGCTCTGTGAAGGGTATATGGATGTGATCTCCCTTCATCAGGCGGGTTTTTCCAGTGCGGTTGCTTCGCTGGGGACATCCTTGACGCCAGGGCACGCCGCCTTGATGAAGCGTTATGTATCGGAGGCCTACTTGGCCTATGACAGTGATGAAGCCGGGACGAAAGCGGCGTTAAGGGCGCTTCCGATTTTACGGGAGGCCGGGCTTCAGGCAAAGATTATCCGCATGGATCCTTACAAGGATCCGGATGAATTTATCAAAAGCCAAGGGGCAGGCGCTTTTGAGGAGCGCATCGGTAAAGCGAGGAATGGGTTCCTGTTTGCGTTGGAGACAGAGGCCAAAAACTATGATATGGCCTCGCCAGAGGGAAAGACCGCTTTCCTGCGCGAGGCGGCGGGGCGGCTTGCTGGAATCGAAGAGGAGATCGAGCGGGACAATTACATAGAAGCGGTGGCGGCAGCGTACCACGTTGGCGCGCCGGAATTAAAACGGCTGGTGGCGAAAATGGCTGTGCAGGCGGGGCTGGCGGCGCCGTCGTCCAGGCCCAGGAGGGCATCGGGCGGGGAAAAAAGAAAAGAGGATGGGCTTTTAAAATCGCAGAAGCTTTTATTGACCTGGATGATCGAATCGAAAGCTGTCTTTTCCCAGATCCGGGAGTACATTCAGCCTTCGGATTTTACCGAAGGGATCTGCCGGGAAGTGGCGGAACTGTTGTACGGGCAGTACGAGACGGGCAATGTAAGCCCGGCGCGGATTCTGGACCATTTTACCGAGGAGGAAGCGCATCGGGAGGCTGCAAGCCTGTTCCATACAAAAATCCGGGAATTGGAGACGCGGCGGGAACAGGAAAAGGCCCTGAAAGAAACGATCATCCGGGTAAAAAAACGCAGCAACGAGGAGCAGGCTAAAAAGATCGAACTGGAAGGGCCGGAAGGACTGAACCGGCTGATCGCCGCCAGAAGAGAGCTGGAGAACCTTGAAAAACTGCATATTTCCATTGATTAAGGATAAAATATAGATAGCAATGAGAGGACGGAACACTACATGGAGGAAAACATCGTAAAATTTCAGGAAAAGCTGGCGGAGTTGGCGGAACTGGGCAGGAAGAAAAAAAGCATATTAGAGCTTCAGGAGATCAATGATTTTTTCCACGATATGGAACTTGGCCCGGAGCAGATGGAGAAAGTATATGAATATCTGGAAGCCCAGAATATTGATGTGTTGCGGATTACGACAGACGTGGATGATGATGTGGATGAGTCAGAAATCGTGCTCAATGAGGAAGAAGTAGATGTGGAAAAAATCGACCTGTCTGTCCCGGAGGGCGTCAGCATCGAGGATCCGGTCCGCATGTACCTGAAAGAGATCGGTAAAGTCCCGCTCCTGACCGCAGAGGAGGAGGTTGCCCTTGCAAAGCAGATGGCAGACGGGGACGAGGAGGCAAAAAAAAGGCTGGCGGAAGCCAACCTGCGCCTGGTTGTCAGCATTGCAAAGCGGTATGTCGGGAGAGGGATGCTTTTCCTGGATTTGATCCAGGAGGGCAATCTTGGACTGATCAAGGCGGTGGAGAAGTTTGATTATCGGAAAGGCTTTAAGTTCAGCACCTATGCAACCTGGTGGATCCGGCAGGCGATCACAAGGGCGATCGCGGATCAGGCGCGTACCATCCGCATCCCGGTGCATATGGTAGAGACGATCAACAAGCTGATACGGGTATCCCGCCAGCTTTTGCAGGAACTCGGCAGAGAGCCTACGCCGGAAGAGATTGCAGAGGAATTGGACATGCCGGTTGAACGTGTGCGGGAGATCCTGAAGATTTCCCAGGAGCCGGTGTCTTTGGAGACTCCGATAGGGGAGGAGGAAGACAGCCACCTCGGAGATTTCATCCAGGATGACAATGTGCCGGTCCCTGCGGAGGCGGCGGCCCAGACGCTTTTGAAAGAGCAGTTGGATGAAGTGCTGGGAACCTTGACCGAGAGGGAACAAAAGGTACTCAGGCTCCGTTTTGGCATGAACGATGGGCGCGCCCGCACCCTGGAAGAGGTGGGGAGAGAGTTTGACGTGACCCGTGAACGTATCCGGCAGATCGAAGCGAAAGCGCTCCGGAAGCTGCGCCATCCAAGCCGGAGCAGGAAACTGAGGGATTATCTGGATTAAAGATGTGATAAAGAAAGAGGCGCCTATGGAACGTTCAAAAAGGCTCCGCGCGGTAGCGGGCCTTGTGACAGAAGGCGCTTTTGCTGCGGATATCGGGACGGATCACGGATATGTGCCGATTGATCTTGTAAAGAGCCGGAGGGCGGCAAAAGCGATCGCGACGGATATTAAGGAAGGGCCGCTGGAACGCGCGAGGCTGCACATTTTGGAACAGGGGCTTGAAGGGCGGATTGAGACAAGGCTTTCGGACGGGCTTCACGCGCTGTCCCCCGGAGAGGTAGATACAGTCATCCTGGCCGGGATGGGAGGCGCACTGACCATCCGGATCCTGGAAGAGCGCCCCCAGGTGACAGGCAGGCTGAAAGAGCTGGTTTTACAGCCCCAGTCAGAAATCAGGCGGGTCAGGGAATATCTGGTTACCCATGGATACCGGATCGTGGAAGAGGATATGGTGGAGGAGGACGGGAAATTTTATCCGATGATGAAAGCGCGGCACGAGGCAGACTGCGCGGGCGAGACGCCGGTTTATGAAGAGTGGGAATATTTGTACGGAAAAGAATTGTTGAAAAACCGGCATCCAGCGCTTGGAAAGTATCTGTTCCGGGAAAAGGGCATGAAAGAGAAAATCCTGCGCCGCCTTCTTGAACATGAGGATAGTACGCGTGCGCAGGCGCGGAAGAAGGAAATCCTGCGCGGGAAAAAACTGGTAGAAAGAGCGCTTGAAGAATTTGCGCAAGGAAAGAGGGAAATGAGCCATGAAATGCAGTGAAATTATGCGCGTCATTGAACGGAAATACGGCAGGGAACTGGCATTGGGCTGGGATAACGTCGGGCTTCTTGTCGGACGGGAGGACAAAGATGTTTCCAGGATCTATGTGGCCCTGGATGCAACGGACGAGGTCGTTGAGCGGGCCATTTCCCAGGGGGCGGATATGCTTCTTACCCACCATCCCTTGATTTTTAGCGGGATGAAGAGGATTACGGGCGAGGATTTTATCGGCAGGAGGATTTTGAGGCTTGCACAGGCGGACATTTCCTATTATGCAATGCATACGAATTATGACGTGGCGGGGATGGCAGATGCGGCGGCTTTCAGGCTTGGATGGCCGGAGGGCAAGGTTTTGGAGGTGACGGGGGAGAATGCAGACGGCGGGGAAATGGGGATTGGCAGGATTGCGGATTTGGCGGAACCGGTCAGTTTGAAGGAATGCTGCGAGCAGGTGAAAAAAGCCTTTTCCCTGGATACGGTGCAGGTTTTTGGAGATTTAGGGAAGCGGGTGGAGCGAGCGGCCCTCTGCCCAGGATCCGGAAAGAGCGTGATCCCGGCGGCAGCCGGAAAAGGCGCGGATGTTTTGATCACCGGGGATATCGGGCATCATGAAGGCATTGACGCCGTGGCGCAGGGGATGGCTGTGGTGGATGCCGGACACTATGGCATGGAGCATATCTTTGTGGAGGATATAGCGGTCTACCTGGAAAAAAGCCTTTCAGGGGTGATGATAGAAAGGGATGTGGGGAGAACGCCGTTTCTCGTAGTGTGATCATTTGCTGTTTCCTCTCTCACTGAAATAAATAGAAGTAATCGATAAATAAGGGCAAATTATCAGGGTTATCAATTTGACATCTCTATTATCGATATTGTATTTTACTGTGGAAGCGCTTTTTCCGAGTCATATGGAAAAGAGGGTTTAGGAAAAATGTTCAGATGAAGGAGGAGAAGAATGAAAGCATTATTAAAAAAAGCGTCGCTTATTATGCTGGCGCTTGTCATGGCAGTCACACTGGCTGGGACTGTAGGGGGGGGTAGATACTGAAGCTGCGGCCAAGAAGCCAACCAAAATCACGCTGAAGGTCAGCCCTTCCAAGACGGTGGAGGTAGGAAAGACCGTCAAGGTTTCCGTCAAATCCGTGAAGCCTAAAAAAGCGAGCAAAGCAGTTACTTACAAATCAAGCAACAAAAAAATAGCCACTGTGAGCAAAAAGGGCGTTGTGACTGGAAAAGCGCCGGGGAAGGTGAAGATCACAGTCACATCCAAAAAGAACAAAAAGCTGAAAAAGACGGTAAAAATTACCGTGACGGCAGCGCAGGCAGCAGCGGTCCAGACGCCGGCGCAGATATCGGATGGCACGCAAGCAAGTGTACCTGTGGCTACCAGTGAACAGATGGGCAAAGTCCTTTCGGGGGAGGATACAGCCACCAAACTGATTGATGCCAGGGATTCGGACGCATATGCAGGATGGGCGCTGGACGGAGCAACGCGTGGCGGCCATTTTGAGGGGGCTATGAATTTGGATGCTGCCTGGGTTGGAAACGCTAAGTTCGATAGTATCATTTCGGACAATGGGATTACCAGCGAACAGTCTTATATTGTTTATGATGTAAATGGTAAAGATGCCATTGCGGTTGCTGATTATTTAATGGACAATGGCATTACAAACATCTATACTTACAATGCCGTGAATGAGATTAATGGACAGGCAAAGGTAGAGCAGTATAAGAATTACGGGTTGACTGTTCCGGCATCGGTCGTTAAGGATTTGTCCGATTATGTTGTAAATCAAACGGAACTGACAGATGCAGCCAAACAGGTTGTTGGCGACAGCAAGGACGTTGTTATCCTTGAATGTTCTTGGGGTGCGCCGGAAGAGACGAATTACGCGAAAAACCATGTTCCGGGGGCATTGCATATTGATACGAACGAGACGGATCCGCCGGCTGTATATGTAGAGGCGGACGGCCAGGAAACGCTCAACCAGGAATATCTGCTGGATTATAAGTATGAGTGGAGACTGAATACGGATGAAAATCTGATTAAGCTTTTTAGTAGCAGAGGTATTTCAAAAGATTCCTGCGTGGTAGTTACTGGCAGCAGCGCGGCGCCGGTTTCGAGATGTGGGATTTTGCTGAAATATATTGGCGTCGAAAATGTTCATATTATGAGTAAAGGATATACGGGCTGGAAAGCAGCAGGTTATGAATTTGAATCAGAGAACAGGAATGCCGGTTTACCAAATGGCCCAGAGGAAATATCACAATTCGATACAGAGAAAGCATGTGAAATTTTTGGAGTGACGAAAGCAACAGCGCTGCATCCAGAAATTTATGAGAAGACCGCGTATGTGCAGGAGAATCTTGGAAAGGATGGCTATCAGCTTGTAGACAATAGAAGCCAGGATGAATGGGATGGATTGGAATCAAATTATCCATATGAAGATCTTGCAGGCCGTATTGATGGTTCCATCCACTCAAAGCAGAATTCCTATAATCCCGACAATTCGATGCGTAGTAAACTTCTCCAGGATGCCAAATGGATCGGGGATGGCATTGATTTGGATAAACACATAACATTCTTCTGCGGAGACGGATGGAGAGCTGCAGTAGATACATGGAATGCATGGGTGTTGGGATATGATGCTTCCATTTACCATGGATGGATGGAATGGTCTAATTCCGGCTGTAATTTTATCAATAAAGATGGAAAGACAGTACACTATGATAAAGCTCGCCAGGCTGTGGTAGACAGTAAAACGGATGAAATTGTCCAAGAATTGACTACGAAATTCCAGTTTGAACAGGAAACCGTCAACGTAACTGCTGCAGGCGATTACGAAAATCTAAATGTCCTCATTAACAAGACAGGGATTACCCCGCAGTTCTCATCATCCAATAATAATCTGGCAACTGTCGATGAAAATGGAGCAGTGAAAGTTATATCAATACCGGAAACACAGACGGAGATAACCATTGAAGCATCCGTACAAGGCTTCGAAAACAATTATCGGGATGCAGAAGATCGTTCGGCATCTTATACCTTGGTACTTAACCCAGGAACTGAATAGCAGATAGCATTAAGATAGGTTTGCGGATTGGCTGCAAAAGCTGAAAAAAGCGCTGGGAACGATGGATAGCTTTTCACACGTGTGGCTGGAAAAGTCTTTAAATAGAGAGAATCAATAAGTGCTGGAAATTTATCATAATTATCAATTTGACATATCAAAATATC
>CAZYVA010000034.1:0-9033 GCA_964650695.1 uncultured Dorea sp.
CCGCATGAGCCATGATATGCGCACGCCGATGAACGCCGTATTGGGGATGGCGCAGGTGGCTTTATCCCACTTAGATGACGAGTACCGTGTGCGTGACTGCCTGAAAAAGATCGATGTGTCCGGGCGGAAGCTTCTTGCGCTGATCAACGATATGCTGGACATGGCGAAAATGGAAAGCGGCGGCATGGTCCTGGAGGAAGAATCCTTTGTCCTTACGAAGATTGTGGATGAGGTCTGCAAGGAGACCTTTTTATCGGCTTTCCAAAAAGAGCAGCACTTTTATTTCAATGTGGAACATATGGAAAACACGCATGTGCTTGGGGATGGCGCACGCCTGAAGCAGGTACTGTGGAATCTTCTGGATAACGCGGTCAAGTATACGCCGCCGGAGGGAACGATCCGTTTGCATGTCCGGGAGCTTTCCTCGCGTATGCCCAAAAGCGGATATTATGAATTTGTCGTAGAGGATACCGGCGTTGGCATCGAGCCTGAACTCCGTCCCAAAATCTTCGAGCCCTTTGTCCGATCCAGTTCCCACGGCAAGGAAACAGGGCCGGGGCTGGGGCTGCCTATCACGCAGGCAATCGTAAAGCTGATGGACGGGGATATACGCTTTGAAAGCGAGGTCGGGAAGGGTTCAAGATTTATCGTGCGTGTCTTCCTGAAATTGCCGGGCGATGTGCCGCAGGCGCCCTCGAAGGCTGATGGGGCTTTTGCGCCGGGGGTTCCTACGCTGACCGCCGGAACGGATGCATCCGAGGATGGATCGGACATAACAGAGGCCCCATCGGACATACTCCTGCGCCATGCGGGGATCCGGGCGCTTTTGGCCGACGATAACGAGATCAATCTGGAGATCGCGGTGGAGATCCTTGCAATGGCTGGGATTGAATCCGAGACGGCGGAAAATGGCGCCGAGGTGGTTGCCATGGTGCGGGAGCATCCGGCGGATTACTACGATGTGATCCTGATGGATCTGCAGATGCCTGTGATGGACGGCTATGAGGCTGCCAAAACCATCCGGGGCCTGGGCAGGGAAGATTTGGCGCGCATCCCCATCATTGCCGTGAGTGCGAATGCTTTTCAGGAAAACATATCAAAAGCGGAGGATATGGGGATGAACGGGCATGTCATGAAGCCGATGGACTTAAAAAAGGTGCTGGAGGCATTCGATGCATGCCTCCCCCAAAAATAGCGCGGACGGGCGGATGTTTTGGTTCTAGCCATCGTTTTTCTTTCATAAACTAAGACAGACGAATGGAAAAGGAAAAACATCATGTGGAGAAAATCCTTGTCGAGGCGGCTGTTCCTGCTTTTGTTTTTGACGGCATTTTTTGACGTCCTGGGGATTTTGAAGCTTCAGGGTGTGCAGCAGGGGAGGGCTGTCCGGGACACAGCGCTTGCGGACGCGGATTTCCGCCGCGATTTCTACAGTGGGGAAATGTGGGAGGCGATCGATCTTTATTCCACGGAGTGCCAGGCTGCCTTGCGCCGGATCCAGGCTGAAGCCCGGTATTTTCCTGTGCCATTATCCACGAGGGACGCCTCTTTAAAGGTTTCTTATGTGGACAGTTGGATGGGCGAACGCAAGTTTGGCGGTGAGCGCGGGCATGAGGGGACAGACCTGATGGCTTCTGAGGAAATCCGGGGGCTGTATCCGGTCGTCAGCATGAGCGATGGCACAGTCTCCAATCTTGGGTGGCTGGAGCAGGGCGGATACCGTGTCGGGATTTCAACGGAGGAAGGCACCTATTACTATTACGCACATCTGGATTCCTATGCGAATATCAAACGGGGGGATCCGGTAAAGGCAGGGGAACTCCTGGGGTTTATGGGGGATACAGGGTACGGTGAAGAAAAAACGACGGGGATGTTCCCGGTACACTTGCATGTGGGGATTTATTTCTATATCGGGGATGGGGAAGTCAGCGTGAATCCATACTATGTTCTGAAAAGCCTGGAAGGGAAAAAGCTGAAATACCAGTTTTGAAGCATTTCCCCGCAGGATGCCTGGTAAATGGGCATTCCGGACTATCAGTAGCCACCCGGGGCCCAAGGAAAAAGCGGGGACCGTTGATTGTAAAGCCGGATTATGGTATACTGTGGACGCTTCACGAGAACGGCTGGAAGGAAGCGTTACCATGGGCGGCCTCCTGGGCCGTGGATGGTAACAAGGAAGCCCGTATTTCGTGAAAACGCATAGTTGCATGTTGCCGCCGGAGGGATCCATGAAGCTGCCCGTACAGTTTGAAGCAAAAATGAAACAACTCCTTGGCGCGCAATACCCGGAGTATCTTGCATGCTTCGGGGAGCCCAGGTATTATGGGCTGCGCGTCAATACCAATAAAGTTTCCGCAGAGGAGTTTGAACGTATCTGCCCTTTTGAGATCCGCCGGATCCCCTGGATCCCAAACGGGTTTTATTTTGATGGGGAAAGGGTGTCCCCGGCGAAGCACCCTTATTATTTTGCAGGGCTTTATTACTTGCAGGAGCCGAGCGCCATGACCCCTGCCAGCCGCCTGCCGGTTGAGCCGGGGGACCGGGTGCTGGATCTGTGCGCCGCACCGGGAGGGAAAGCGACCGAGCTGGGCGTAAGGCTGCGGGGAAAGGGTGTCTTGGCGGCGAATGATCTGAGCGCCTCCAGAGCCAAAGGGCTGTTGAAGAACCTGGAAATGTTCGGCATTGGCAACGCCCTGGTGCTCAGTGAAGAGCCGGGGAAGCTTTCCGGGCATTTCCCGCAGTATTTTGACAAAATATTGATCGACGCGCCCTGTTCCGGCGAGGGGATGTTCCGCAAGGATGCGAAGATGATCAAAGCATGGGAAGCGCATGGGCCGGAGTTTTTTGCGAAAATCCAGAAAAATATTATTACGCAGGCGGCGCAGATGCTGCGCCCCGGCGGGCAGATGCTATATTCCACATGTACCTTTGACGAGCGGGAAAATGAACAGGTCATCGGACATTTGATGCGGGCATGCCCGGAGTTTTGCGTCGTCCCGATGGAAGGGTATGAGGGGTTTGCGCCGGGGGGCATTGCAAATACGGTGCGGATCTTCCCGCACAGGATGCAGGGAGAGGGCCATTTCCTCGCATTGCTTTTGAAAAGGGAACGAAAAAGCGCGGATGCCGGGGACAGGGAAGCGGCTTTCCGGCGGAAAGCCGGATGCGGGGCGGTCCCGCCCGCCGGCCAGAAGCCGCAGGATAGAGAAATACCATCCCGGAAGCTCCCGGAAGAATTCTGGGATTTTTTCAGGCAGGCGCGGTTTGCCTTGGACGAGGGGCGGCTGGACGTCCGCCAGGGACGGGTCTACTATATGCCGGAGGAAGCCCCGGATATGAAGGGGCTCCGTATCCTTCGGGCGGGCCTGTTCCTGGGGGAGCTGAAAAAGCGCCGTTTTGAGCCGAGCCAGGCGTTGGCGATGTATCTGAAGAAAGAAGACTATGCGCGGTGCATGGATTTTCCGTCCGCGGACGGGCGGGCGGCCCGATACCTCAGGGGGGAGACGCTGGACGTAGGGGATATGGCCGGCCGGCAGGAAAAGGGCTGGTATTTGATCTGCGTGGACGGGTTCCCGCTCGGCTGGGGGAAATTATCCGGCGGCGTGCTGAAAAATAAATATTTGCCGGAGTGGAGGATGCGCTGAAGACAAAAGACGGCCTGGCAAAGGAAGGAAAAACCGGGGGCCAATGCCAGGATACCAATACGGAAGGGAAGCAGTACGATGGTGAAAGATTTTGACGCTTTGATTTTTGATCTGGACGGGACGTTGATTGAATCTATGTGGGTCTGGGAAGCGATCGATTTGGCCTTTGTCGATCAATATCATCTGCAGCCGCCGGATGATTTTTACCGGACGATCGAAGGTATGAGTTACAGGGAAACCGCCGCCTATTATAAAGCGACTTTCCCGCAGCTTCCCTTTTCAGTGGAGGAGATCATGGAAGTATGGACGTCCATGGCGAAGGACAAGTACCTGCATGAAGTGACGCTGAAGCCCGGCGTGAAGGCTTTTCTGCGGAAAGCCCGGAAACAGGGGCTTAAGACCGGGATCGCCACAAGCAACACGCTGGATCTGGTGCATGGCACGCTGAATTCTTTAGGGATCGACGGATATTTTGATTCCATCCATAGCGCCTGTGAGGTAAGCGCGGGCAAACCATCGCCGGAGATCTACCTGCTGGTGAGCAAAGACCTGGGGATAGCGCCGGGGCGGTGCCTTGTATTTGAGGACGTGCCGAGCGGCATTATGGCGGGGAAGCGCGCGGGGATGCGGGTCTGTGCTGTTGAAGACGTTTCCTCGAAAGACCAGGCGCCTAAAAAGCGGGAACTGGCGGACTACTATATAGAAGATTACACGCAGATCCTGCAAGGGACCTACGAAGTGCTGTAACCGGCGGCTGAAATGGTTTTTAGGATTCCAGGGCGTGGGAAAGGTTTTTGTGCCGGACGGCTGATTGGATGCGGGGCTGCGAAGCCTGGAACCAGGAGGGATGAAAACACATGGGGATTGAAAAAGGGCAGCCGGGGTACATCAAGGCCCGGAAAATGAAATATCTGGCGGGAGCGGTTTTTGAATTTGCGATCGTGGCCGGGCTGGTGATCCTTGGAATCGTCCAGACAGGCTCCCGGCTGAACCTTCTTACCGTGATCGCGGTGGTCGGATGCCTCCCCGCGTCTAAAATGCTTGTGGAATTTATCGCAATGGCGCCGCACAAAAGCATTTCTCCGCCGCTTTACCGGGAAATCCGCGAAAAAGCGCCCATGACGACCATCCTTTGCGACCTGGTGGTTACGGGGAATGAAAAAGCGATGCCGGTAGAGGCTTTCGTGATCTCCGGGCATATGGTGTGCGGGTATGCCTCCAGCGGGAAAACCGACGAGGTGGCGCTTGCCCGTTACTTGAAGGGCCTGTTTGCCGCCAACCATTGTGAAAAGATCACGGTGAAAATATTCCATGATTATAAAGCGTTCCTGTCCAGGGCGGAAGGGCTGAATAACATGGCGAAGGTAGGGCCTTCCGGTACGGGAGGGCAGGAGAAAAAGCTGCGGGAGTTGATTTTATCCACTTCGATGTAGGAGATTTCAGGGAAATCATGGAAGAGGTCATCATTCAGGAAAACGAATCCGGGCAGCGGCTGGACCGGTTTTTAAGAAAATATCTCCGGAAAGCCCCGGACGGCTTTCTGTATAAAATGCTGAGGAAAAAGAATATTGTATTAAATGGGAAAAAGGCAACCGGCCATGAAAGGATCTGTGCAGGGGACCGGGTCAGGCTGTATGTATCCAGGGAGACGATAGAAAAATTCTCAGGAAAGGGCGCACCCTCCCTGGCGGACATATATCCGGAGGGGCATTTACAGATCCTCTACGAAAACCAGCATATCTTGATCCTGGACAAGCCTGCGGGGATGCTTTCCCAAAAGGCGCGCCCGGAGGATATCTCCATGGTGGAATATCTGACCTCCTATCTGCTGGCGCAGGGGGCGCTTACAGAGCGCAGCCTTGCCTCTTTCCGCCCGTCGGTATGCAACCGCCTGGACCGGAATACAAGCGGGATCCTCCTGGCGGGGAAAACGCTGTATGGCTCACAGACGCTATCGGCGCTTTTAAAGAGCCGCAGCCTGAGGAAATATTATCTGTGCCTGGTACGGGGAAAGCTTACAAAGCCCGGAAGCGTCCATGGCTATCTGAAACGGGATAAGCAAACGCACAGAGTTGAGATGACAGGGCCTGTAAGCTGCCCAGGCCCGGACTGGCAGCCGGTACAGACCGATTACGAACCGCTTGCATGGGGAAGCCTGGGCACGCTTCTCAAGGTACGCCTCGTGACCGGGCGCACGCATCAGATCCGGGCGCAGCTTGCCTTGGAAGGGCATCCGATCGCCGGGGATTACAAATATGGGAACCGGGATTATAACGCGCAGTTCCGGAGGGCTTACGGCCTTACCAGCCAACTGCTCCATGCCTTTGAGCTGCAGATGCCGGAGCTTTTGGAGCCGCTTTCGGACTTATCCGGCCAAAGGATCACCGCGCCGCTTCCGGATTTGTTTGCCCGTATCATAAAGGAGGGTCAATGGGAACATGGAATTCAAGAGGTCTTCGAGGTTCTACGCTTGAGGACATGATCAACCGCACGAACGAGAGGTATCTGGAAAAACATCTGGCCCTGATCCAGAAAATCCCGACGCCGATCACCCCGGTGCAGATGGACAAGGAGCACAGGCAGATCACGCTTGCCTATTTTGAGCAGCGCAGCACGGTGGATTATATCGGGGCGGTGCAGGGGCTTCCGGTTTGCTTTGACGCAAAGGAATGCAAGGCCCAGACGTTCCCGCTGCAAAACATCCACGGGCACCAGGTATCGTTTATGAGGGAATTTGAACGGCAGGGAGGGGTTTCGTTCCTTCTTGTTTACTATTCCGCCGACAATGAATTGTATTATATGCGCTGTGAGGAAATGCTGCGGTTTTGGGACCGGGCCAAAGAAGGAGGCAGGAAAAGCATACGCAAAGAGGAACTGGATCCGGCTTTCTTCCTGGAAATCACGGGTGGTTTTTTTGTCCCCTACCTGGACGGGATCAACCGGGATCTAGCAGTCCGTGATACGCCAGCCCTGTGATTTGGGCTTTCTTTCCAGTTTCCCGTCGGATTGCTTCGCTAAACCGCTCCTTACGTTTGCATCACTTTCTCACGGAATGCCCAGTAGGGGCATTCCTGACCGTTCATAAGAATTTCCCAGCTAAGAATTTCCCATCGAAAAAATACAGAGGAATGGTTGACAAATACCCTGCATGGGTATATAATCCTTGGTAAGATACCCCCAGGGAGTATATTTCGGCTTTGCCGGCATGGCTTTCAAGGGCTCCCGGTAGGTGTCCAATACGAAGGAAAGGGGAATCCTTATGAGACAAGGATACGGGAAAGAAGCGGACGGACATTTGCAGCAAGAGCCGGAAAGCGGGCGGAAAACAGGCGAAAGTCCACAGCAGCCGTGCCATAAAACGAAGGAGCGCTCTGCGAAGGAATACAGGGATTTGATCAACCGGCTGAGCAGGATCGAGGGGCAGGTACGCGGGGTGAAGCGTATGGTGGAGGAGGATGCCTACTGCACGGATATCCTGATACAGGTATCGGCGGTCAGTGCGGCGCTTGCCAGTTTCAATAAAAAACTGCTGGAAAATCATATCCGCACCTGTGTGGCGGACGGCATCCGCCAGGGAAACGAGGAGACGGTAGACGAGCTGGTGGCTACGCTTCAGAAGCTGATGAAATGATCGCACGGCCAGGCGCCCAAGGCGCGGACATTATTATTATCAAAAGGCGGAAGGATGGGGGATTAGTGATGAAACAATATGTTGTGACAGGGATGAGCTGCGCTGCCTGCAGCGCGAGGGTCGAAAAAGCGGTATCGGCTGTGCCGGGGGTCCGCGCCTGCTCCGTGAGCCTCCTGACCAATTCCATGGGCGTGGAGGGCGAGGCTTCGGATTCGCAGATCATCGAAGCGGTGGTAAACGCCGGGTACGGCGCGTCTGTGAAAGGGGCGGATGCCCTTCGGAAGGAGGCCGCGCCGGGCGGGGAAGATTTTTTGGCGGACAGGGAAACGCCGAAGATGAAGAAACGGCTGGCCGCTTCCCTTGTCTTTTTGATCCCGCTGCTGTATGTGTCCATGGGGCATATGATGTGGAACTGGCCGCTCCCGGCGGGGGTCTCGGACAACCATGTGGCTATGGGGCTGTTCCAGCTTTTGTCCACGACGGCCATTATGGTGATCAACCAAAAGTTTTTTATCAATGGCTTCCGCAGCCTCTGGAATAAAGCCCCCAATATGGATGCGCTGGTCGCGCTGGGGGCGGGGGCTTCCTGGCTTTACAGCACGTATGCGCTGTTTGCGATGACGGATGCGCAGATGCGTATGGATATGGATGGCGTGATGGCCTATATGCATGAGTTTTATTTTGAATCCGCGGCTATGATCCTGACGCTCATTACAGTCGGGAAGATGCTGGAGGCGAGGTCCAAAGGGAAGACAACGGACGCGCTCAAGAGCCTGATGCGGCTCGCGCCAAAAACGGCGGTTATCCTTGCGGACGGCGCGGAGAAAGAAGTACCGGTGGAGCAGGTGGAAAAAGGGACGGTTTTTGTCGTCCGGCCGGGGGAAAATATTCCGGTGGACGGTACGGTCCTGGATGGGATCAGCGCTGTGGATGAATCGGCTTTAACGGGGGAAAGCATCCCCGTGGATAAGGAGACGGGGGCCCTGGTTTCGGCGGGGACCCTGAACCAGTCCGGATACTTGAAATGCGAGGCGAGGCGGGTAGGGGAAGATACTACGCTTTCCCAGATCATCCAGATGGTCAGCGACGCGGCGGCGACAAAGGCGCCGATCGCCAAAACCGCGGACCGGGTCTCTGGCGTGTTTGTACCGGCGGTGATCGGGATTGCGGTGGCGACGGTGCTTGTCTGGCTGCTTGCCGGGCAGAGCGTTGGTTTTGCGCTGGCGAGAGGGATCTCGGTCCTTGTGATTAGCTGCCCCTGTGCGCTGGGGCTGGCGACCCCCGTGGCGATCATGGTGGGGAACGGAGTAGGCGCGAAGAACGGCATCCTGTTTAAGACGGCGCTTTCCCTGGAGGAAACCGGGAAAGTGGACATTGTTGCCCTGGACAAGACGGGGACCATCACGAGCGGGAACCCGCAGGTGACGGATCTTTTGCCGGAGGATGGGCTGTCAGAGGAAGAGCTTCTGGGATACGCGGCGCTTTTAGAGAAAAAGAGCGAGCATCCGCTGGCGAAAGCGGTGGTCCTGAAAGCGCGGGAGCGCCTGCAGGGCGGTTTTTTGACGGCGGCTGCCACACCGGATCTTTCTGGCGCGCAAAAGGAAATGGAGGGGTTCCAGGCTTTTACCGGGAATGGCGTGCGCGCAAAATTCCATGGGGATCTTTTCACGGGAGGGAATCTTTCTTTTATTGAGAAATACGCGGAAGTGCCGGGAAAGGCGAGAGCAGAGGCGCGGCGGCTTTCCGAAGCGGGGAAGA
>CAZYVA010000034.1:9043-17231 GCA_964650695.1 uncultured Dorea sp.
GACGCCGTTATTTTTCGCGCGGGGGCGGCGGCTTTTGGGGATCGTCGCCGTTGCGGATGTGATAAAGCAGGACAGCCCGGAAGCGATCCGGCAGCTTCAGAACATGGGCATCCATGTTGTGATGCTGACCGGGGATAACGCGCGGACAGCCAGGGCGATCGGAGAACAGGCGGGTGTGGATGATGTGGCTGCCGGGGTGCTGCCGGATGGCAAGGAGGCGGTGATCCGTGCGCTGAAGCGGTATGGGAAGGTCGCTATGGTAGGGGATGGCATCAATGACGCCCCGGCGCTGACGCGGGCGGATATGGGGATCGCGATCGGGGCCGGGACGGATATTGCGATCGACGCGGCGGACGTGGTTTTGATGAATAGCCGGTTGTCGGACGTCCCGGCGGCCATCCGCATGAGCAGGGCAACGCTTTCCAATATCCATCAAAACCTGTTTTGGGCGTTTTTCTACAATATCATCGGGATCCCGCTGGCGGCCGGTGTGTGGTATCCCCTTTTCGGCCTGAAGCTGAACCCGATGTTCGCGGCGGCGGCGATGAGTTTGTCCAGCTTTTGCGTCGTGACAAACGCGCTGCGGCTGAACTTTTTCCGGCTGCGGGACGATACGAAGGACAAAGCGCGTGGAAAAGGGAAAAAGGATCTGCGGGTAACGTTGTTTGCCGGCCAGAAAACAGAGAAGGAGGAAGAGATCATGACGAAAACAATGAAAATCGAAGGGATGATGTGCGTTCACTGCGAGGCGAGGGTGAAAAAGGCGCTGGAAGCAATCGAGGGCGTAGAGGAGGCGGCTGTAAGCCATGAAAAAGGGACTGCCATTGTCACGCTTTCCGCCAACGTGGCGGACGATGTGCTGAGGCAGGCTGTGGAAGCGCAGGATTATCCGGTGACGGGGATCGCGTGATAGGAAAATACTTTTTTTGTTATATTTCCAGGGAACCGCGACTAAAATAAAGTAACAAGGTTCGGTACTGGAGTGCTTGCGGATGAAAAAAAGGGTATGGAAAGGAATGGCGGTCATTTTGGCGGGGAGCCTTTTTTTGTCTGGCTTGTCCCCGTCCGGGGCAAAAGCCCGCACAGGGCTTTTGGAGGAAGAGACGCTGCAGGAGGACGCCGGCGCGGCGGATCTCATATCCGCCCCGTCCGCGATCCTGATGGAGCCTTCCACCGGCCAGGTCGTGTACGAGAAAGACCCGGACAGCAAGCGCCCGCCTGCGAGCGTGACAAAGGTTATGACGCTCCTTTTGATTTTTGACGCCCTGCAGGCCGGGAAGATCCATTTGACGGATGAAGTGACGACTTCGGAGTACGCGGCTTCTATGGGAGGCTCACAGGTGTTCCTGGAGCCGGGGGAGGTCCAAAGCGTCGATACCCTGATCAAATGCATTTCCGTGGCAAGCGCGAACGATGCCTGCGTCTGCATGAGCGAATATATTTCCGGCAGCGAGGAAGCATTTGTAGAGCAGATGAACGCGCGCGCGAAAGGGCTGGGGATGGAGAATACCTGTTTTGTCAATTGCTGCGGCCTGGACGCGGACGGCCATGTGACGACAGCCAGGGATATCGCGCTGATGTCGGGGGAATTGATCACAAAATATCCGGAAATCCACGATTACTGTATGGTGTGGATGGAGGATATCACGCACACCACTGCCAAGGGCAGCGCCCCGTTCGGGCTTTCCAATACGAACAAGCTGGTCCGCCATTACGAGTACACGACAGGGCTGAAAACAGGCTCTACGAGCAAAGCGAAGTTCTGTATCTCAGCAACGGCTAAGAAAAATGACCTGGAATTGATCGCGGTGGTCATGGCGGCGGACAGCAGCAAAGCGCGGACCAAGGACGCGGTTGCGCTTCTGGATTATGGGTTTGGGAAATGCCGGAAGTATGCGGAGACCGATCCGGAGCCGATCGCGGACATCGAGGTCAAAGGCGGGGTGGAGCCGAAAGTACCTGTGGCGCAGGAAAAGGCGTTCACCTATGTTGACACAACAGGGGCGGACCTGGACCAGATCGTGCGGCAGGTAAAAACAAAAGGAAAAGTCCAAGCGCCCGTCAGACAAGGGGATCCGCTCGGAGAGGTATCCTATACGTTAAATGGGACGCAGATCGGCAGCGTCCCGGTGCTTGCAGCCGCTTCCGTGGAGCAGGCAAGTATACCGAGCGCGTTTTTGGATGTGCTGGAAGGCTTGCTGCTTTAAAAGCCATTGACTTTTCAGGGACTATCTGGGATAATTAGAAAGAAATATTAATTTTTGGAAACGATAATAAGGAACGCCCCAGGGACAGCGTCCGCGTTTGTCCCTGGGCAGCTCCTTGCAGAGTGAGAAGAAAGGAATTGGTTAAGATGGCGAAAATTGATTTGGGCAAGTATGGGATTACAGGGACGACCGAGATTGTGTACAATCCCTCCTACGAGTTTCTGTTTGAGGAGGAGATGAAGCCGGATCTTACGGGGTACGATAAAGGGCAGTTAAGCGAGCTTGGCGCGGTCAATGTCATGACGGGCGTTTATACCGGGCGTTCCCCGCAAGATAAATTCATTGTTATGGATGACAATTCCAGGGACACCGTATGGTGGACGTCGGACGAATACAAAAATGACAACCATCCAGCATCGGAGGAGACGTGGGCGGCCGTCAAGAAGATCGCGATCGAGGAGCTTTCCAGCAAGAAGCTTTATGTCGTGGACGCGTACTGCGGGGCGAACAAGGACACGAGGATGTGCGTCCGTTTCATCATGGAAGTCGCATGGCAGGCGCACTTTGTGGAAAATATGTTCATCATGCCGACCGAGGAAGAGCTTGAGACGTACGAGCCGGATTTTGTGGTATTCAATGCTTCCAAGGCAAAAGTGGAAAATTACAAAGAGCTGGGCCTTCATTCCGAGACGGCGGTTGTGTTCAATATTTCCAGCCGTGAGCAGGTGATCGTGAATACATGGTACGGCGGGGAAATGAAAAAGGGTATTTTCTCCATGATGAATTATTACCTCCCGTTAAAGGGGATCGCGGCGATGCATTGTTCCGCCAATACGGATATGGACGGGAAAAATACAGCGATCTTTTTCGGGCTTTCCGGCACAGGCAAGACGACGCTGTCTACCGACCCGAAGCGCCTTTTGATCGGGGACGATGAGCATGGATGGGATGATAACGGCATTTTCAATTTCGAGGGCGGCTGCTATGCAAAGGTCATCAATCTCGACAAGGAATCGGAGCCGGATATCTACAATGCCATCAAGCGGAACGCCCTTCTGGAAAATGTGACGCTGGATGAGAACGGGAAGATTGATTTCGCGGATAAGAGCGTGACGGAAAATACACGTGTCTCCTATCCGATCGACCATATTGAGAAGATCGTGCGCCCGGTATCCGCCGCTCCCGCCGCGAAGGAGGTCATTTTCCTTTCCGCAGACGCGTTTGGCGTGCTGCCGCCGGTTTCTGTCCTGACCCCGGACCAGACAAAATACTACTTCCTGTCCGGGTTCACCGCAAAGCTGGCTGGCACGGAGCGCGGGATCACAGAGCCGACGCCGACCTTCTCCGCTTGCTTCGGACAAGCCTTCCTGGAGCTGCACCCGACAAAATACGCGGAAGAGCTTGTAAAAAGAATGGAGATGAGCGGGGCGAGGGCTTATCTGGTCAATACCGGATGGAACGGAAGCGGCAAGCGCATTTCCATCAAGGATACGCGGGGCATTATCGACGCGATCCTGGATGGCTCGATCAAAAACGCGCCGACAAAGAAGATCCCTTATTTCAACCTGGAAGTCCCGACAGAGCTTCCGGGCGTGGATCCGGCCATCTTAGACCCGCGCGATACTTACGCAAAAGCGTCCGAATGGGAAGAAAAGGCAAAAGACCTGGCAGGGCGTTTTATCCGGAATTTCGCGAAATATGAAGGAAATGAGGCTGGAAAGGCTTTAGTGCCGGCCGGCCCGCAAGTTTAAATTTTTCCTATTGTATTTTGAGGGCTCATGGGGTATAATAAAACCAGTAAGTGACCTGGGATGTACGATACTCCTGTTATTTTGAACCTACATTACTTTAAACGGGACTCTTATATCTCCGTAATATGTCAGGCCTCCGATACGCAGTGGAAGACAAAAAAGCGGATGCGGACACCCACCTAGCATCGGCTAGGAGTCAGAATACAGGAACCGGCACCTCCGGGGAACATGCAAAAGAAAAGACAGTCGTTTACGGCTGTCTTTTGCTATGGAACGGGAAAGGGAGCGCCGGGCTTGGCGCCGCAGCGTTACCCAAAAGCGATATAAGGGCATGGTACAGGTGAAATGAATCGGAAGAGAAAGAAAGAACCCTTTTACATGGGGCTGGAAAGGCAGTTCCGCCTTGGGATGCTGGTGCTGGCGGCGGTGTCCGTCGCGGCCGGGCTTTCGTATGCCCTTGGGGGGAAGCAGGCGCCGGCAGGCCAGAAGCTTGCGGAGGACGCGTTGGTGGATGAGGGGGACAGCGCGGACGCCCCCAATGAAGAAGGCCGTACACCGGAGGGAAACGCCGCGTGGGAAGGAAAGAATATCCGGGTTTTGATTATGGGGGATGGCTTCCAGGATGAAGCGCACCCAAAGATCGTAGTCTCAGCGGATGCGGGGCTGACGGTGGCGCACGGGGAGACGGCCGAAACCTATGGGGAAAAAGAAAAGGTGAAGATCAAGCCGGACTGCGATTGGTTTTCGCAGGGGAATCTTTACATAAAAGCAAAAAAAGGGAAAATCAAGATCGAGAGCCTGAAGCGGGGGGAGGCTTCGCCCGCTTACGCCGGGACATTGGAGCTTTGGGCGACGGCGGAGGGGATCGTTGTGGTCAATGACCTCCCGGTGGAGAGTTACCTGCGCGGGGTGGTGCCGAGCGAAATGCCGGCGTCTTATGAAATGGAAGCGTTGAAGGCGCAGGCGGTCTGCGCCAGGAGTTATGCGTACCGGCAGATGGAAGAATACGCTTACCCGGAGTATAAGGCCCATGTCAATGACAGCACCGATTACCAGGTTTACAATCTTTCGGAGCGGGCGAAGAGCTGCTCGGCGGCAGTGAAAGCTACGAAAGGGGAAACCGTGCAGTATCAGGGGAAAACGGTGGCGACGTATTACTTTTCTACTTCCTGCGGGCGCACGACAACCATGGAGGCGTGGGGGACAAAACCGTCGGAAGCAAACGCGTACCTGCAGTCCGTGGAAGTAAAGGGGGAGCAAGGGGATTATGAGAAAGACCTGCCCTGGTACCGGTGGAGCGCGGAAATCCCGGCGGATCTGCTTTCCGATCTGGTCGGGCTGAACACCGGGAAGGACCTGGGGACGGTGACGCAGGTTGAAGTGACAAAGCGAGGCCCTGGGGATGTGGCGGTGGAAGTGCTGATCACCGGTGAGAAGGGTTCGGCATCCGTGAAAACGGAAAACAAAATACGGAAAGCCTTTGGAGGGGGCGGATACCAGATCCGGCTCCAGGACGGCAGCGAGACGGACAGCAGGCCGCTGCTTCCCAGCGCTTTTTTTCAAGTGGAGAAACAGGACGGCTGTTTTGTGTTTTCCGGCGGCGGCTTCGGGCATGGGATCGGAATGAGCCAGACCGGGGCGAACGAGATGGCAAAACAAGGGAAAGGCTACAAAGAAATACTGGGGTTGTTCTACCAGGGGATAGAAGTGAAATAGGGTCTGAGTGGCCGGGCCGGGTCCCTCAAGTTTATCGTTTTTTAATATTTTTCATGAATTTGTTAGCACTCGATTCAAAAGAGTGCTAAAAACCTATTGACTTTTATTTTTTTCCGTATTATGATGTTCCATGCAGTGAAAAAGGATCTTTTCGCCAAGCGGCACGGACGCTGCCGGCGCAGGCAAAAGAAACCTGGGACGATAAAGAAAACAGGAGTGGTGAATTTTATGGAAAAAAAAGGTAATTTGTCGATCAGCAGTGAAAACATATTTCCGATCATTAAAAAATGGGTCTATTCCGACCATGATATTTTCGCAAGGGAGATGGTTTCCAATGGGTGCGACGCCATCACGAAGCTGAAGAAGCTGGATGTGATGGGAGAGTACCAGCTCCCGGATGATTACAAGCCATCGATCCAAATCCTTGTCAACCCGGAGGAAAAGACACTGAAGTTCATCGATAACGGTCTCGGGATGACGGCGGATGAAGTGGAAGAATACATTACGCAGATCGCGTTTTCCGGCGCGGCGGAATTTCTGGAAAAGTATAAAGATAAAACGACGGACGATGATATGATCGGCCATTTTGGGCTTGGGTTTTATTCCGCGTTCATGGTGGCGGATGAAGTGCATATCGATACGTTGTCCTATGTGGACGGCGCCGCCCCGGTCCACTGGATGAGCAACGGGGAGACGGAATACGAGATGACGGACGGAGACAAGACGGACGTCGGCACGGAGATCACGCTTTTCCTGAACGAGGACAGCCTGGAGTTCGCCAATGAGTACCGTATGCGGGAAGTGATTGAAAAATACTGTTCTTTCATGCCAGTGGAAATCTTCCTGTCAAAGGCAAACGCGGAGACGGAATATGAGACGATCGATGAAGCCGACCTGCGGGAAGACGACGTAGTGGCGGAGCGTATCCACGAAGAAGCCAAGATGGAAGAACGGGAGAATGAAAATGGCGAGAAAGAGATGGTGGAGGTCTCCCCGGCGAAGGATAAGGTAAAGATTGAAAAACGCCCGGTCTCCCTGAGCGATATCCACCCGCTCTGGGCGAAGCACCCGAATGACTGCACCGATGAGGATTACCAGGAGTTTTACCGGAAAGTGTTCCTCGACTACAAGGAGCCTTTGTTCTGGATCCACCTGAATATGGATTACCCGTTCAACCTGAAAGGGATCCTGTATTTCCCGCGCATCAACACAGAGTACGATTCCATCGAGGGCACGATCAAGCTGTACAACAACCAGGTCTTCATCGCGGACAATATTAAAGAGGTCATCCCGGAATTCCTGATGGTCCTAAAAGGCGTCATTGACTGCCCGGACCTGCCGCTCAACGTATCCCGGAGCGCGCTTCAAAATGACGGCTTTGTCAATAAGATTGCGGACTATATCTCGAAAAAGGTTGCGGACAAGCTTTCCGGCATGTGCAAAACGAAACGGGAGGACTACGAGAAATACTGGGATGATATCAGCCCGTTTATCAAGTTTGGCTGCCTGAAGGACGAAAAATTCTGCGACAAGATGAAAGACGCCGTCCTGTTCAAGAATATCGACGGGAAATACCTGACCCTGAAAGACTGCATTGAGGAAAATGGCGGGGAATACCCAGAGCCGGACGGAAAAAAAGAAGACAGCGATGCAAAGGCGGCAGAGGAAAAAGACGACGCTGGCGATGGGGAGGAAAAAGAAGAGAAAGAAGAGAAAAAGACGACCATCTATTACGTGACCGACGAGACCCAGCAGAGCCAGTATATCAACCTGTTCCGCAGTCAGGGGCAGGACGCGGTGGTCCTGGGGCATAATATCGATTCCCCATTCATCACCCATCTGGAACAGAAGAACCCATCCATCGCTTTCCAGCGGATCGACGCGGATGTTACGGATACTTTCAAGGATGAGGTGGCGGATACAGATAAAGAAAGCTTTGAAAAGAAAGCGGAAGAGCTGACGGAGGTCTTCAGAAAAGCATTGGACAAGGATAAGCTGGACGTCAAGCTGGAAAAACTGAAGGATGAAAAGACAGCCTCCATGATCACCCTGCCCGAACAGGACCGCCGTATGCAGGAAATGATGAAGATGTACGGCATGGGCGGGATGGACACGGGAAACGGAGGCACCCTGATCCTGAACGCCAACCATCCACTTGTGCAGTATGTGGCGGAACACAAGGAAGGGGAGAATACTTCCCTGATCTGCAGGCAGCTCTACGACCTCGCGATGCTGGCGCATAAGCCGCTGGAGCCGGAGGCGATGACAGCGTTTGTGCAGAGAAGCAACGAGTTGATGATGATGCTGGCAAAATAAAAAGCAACTATTTTAGCCAGGGGCTGTGGAAAATGAGTTTTCCACAGCCCCTGGCTGTTTTTTTGTGCGCCCTGCGGCGCACGTCCAAGCCGCCCGCCACGGCGCTGGCATAGTGTGACAGGAGCGTTTTCCTATCCCCTTGCTCCTGGGATCCTGGCTTCCCGCACTCGCGGCTGTCAAAAAGTACACTTTTTGATA
>CAZYVA010000035.1:0-17005 GCA_964650695.1 uncultured Dorea sp.
CCATCAAACCGATGGCTGACTGTTTTTGCCACCAAAGCCCCCGGAAGGGTTTCCCCCAAGGCAGTAAACTCCTGCCCCTGGACAGACAAGTCCGCGTAAAAATCGACCCCCTTGTCCTCCGAGGCTCCCGTCTCCTCTATGCGCAGAGTGTACTCCCTTCCTTTGCATTGCTGAATCTGCGGGAAAGAAAACTTACACAACTTTTTGTCTTTAATGTCAACGGCTGCCTTTTCCCCTTCCCCCGCTACCTGCCCAGTATCGTCGATCAATTGATACTTCACCACTACGCCTGTATATTCGCCTACCAACCCACATTTCATACTGATTCCGTCCAGCACATCTTCTTTGGAAACAAAGCTCTGCTCCAGGCTTCCGTCGTAAATGACTCCCGTATTTGCGTAAGCATTTGTAAGTGTACCTATATTATATAACGGCTCTGTATTATCTACAAACGAATAAAAATACACCCCCACCAAGACAATGGCTATGAGTATGATCTTTTTCAGGTTTTTCATCAACTCTTTATCTCCATTCCATAAGCAAAAACAGGCTACGCCTGGCTATACTCATCACAAATCTCTTTCGCCGTCCCGAACTTCCTGACATTCCCTTTCTCCAGCCAGACCACCTTATTGCAGAGGCTTTTCACCTGGCTGATGCTGTGCGACACAAACAAAATCGTCGTTCCCTCGTCCATCATGTGATGGATCCTTGCCAGGCACTTTTCCTGGAACCGGAAGTCCCCTACCGAAAGCACTTCATCCACGATCAGGATATCCGGTATCCCGATCGTTGCGATCGAAAACGCAAGCCTGGACAGCATGCCGGAGGAGAAATTTTTCACAGGTGTGTCCATAAAATCACGCAGCTCAGAAAATTCCACGATATCCTCATAGTGTTCCGTGATCATCGCCCGGGGATACCCCATAAGCGCGCCGTTTAAAAATACATTTTCCCGCGCGGTCAGGTCAAAATCAAACCCCGCCCCCAACTCGATCAGTGGGGCCACCGTCCCGAATACATGGACGCTTCCTTTTGTCGGCTTCAGTACGCCCGCGATCACTTTCAGCATCGTACTTTTGCCACTTCCATTCAGCCCGATCAAACCCAGCGCATCGCCTTTGACGACTTCAAAAGAGACCCCCTTCAAAGCCCAAAATTCCTCGATAGATACCTGCCTTTTGATGGACTTGATGATATATTCCTTGATACTGTCGATTTTCTCCGAAGACAGCGCAAAACGCATCGCCACGTCTTCCACAATGATCATCTTTTCCTTCGCCATGCCATCCCCTTATACTTATAAATTCAGGATAAACTCATCCTGGCTTTTATAAAACACATACATTCCCAGCACCAGCATAATGACAGCTTCCAGCGCCCCCAAAGCGACCGGCCCGATCCCGGGCAGAAGGTTATCCATCATGCATCCCCGAAACATCTCCAGATAATTCGTGAGTGGATTGAGCATCACGACTTTGTACAGCCAATCCGGCAAAATCGACATCGGGTAAATCACCGGCGTCAAATACATCAGCCCCGTGATGAACACCGAGTACAGGTGCTGGATATCGCGGAACTTTACCGTGACCGCGGATAAAAACATTCCTACGCCCAGGCAGAAAGCCATCAGGAGCGCCATCGGGATCCACACAAGCAGAATCGGCCATTCCAACTCTATCCTGAGCGCCAGCATCACCAGTATCAGCGCGGCAAAAGACGCCAGCAGATTAATGATGCTTGACACCACCCTGGAAATCACAAACAGATATTTCGGCACATATATTTTTTTTATCAACGGCCCGTTCTGGATCACCGCGTTCATGGAGCTCGTTGTAGAATCCGAGAAAAAATTGAAGATCACCTGCCCGCTTAGCAGGTATATCGGGAAATTCTCCACATCAAATTTGAAAAGATTGGAGAATACGATCGACAAAATAATCATCATAAAAAGAGGGTTCAAAAGCGTCCAGAGCACACCCAGCACAGAACGCCTGTACTTTACCTTGATGTCCCTGGCAACCAACTCCTCCAGCAAATTACGGTATTTAAGAAAGTTTTGTATGAAAACCGATAGCATATGCTTATGTTCTCCTGTTGCTTTTTCTCACCCATCTCATCCCGTCCCAAGCCCCCCGCGCCATGGCTGCAAGCTTTTTGGCGCGCTGTCTCTCGTACAGCAATGTTTTCACATATAAAAACAAATATTTTGCCACCTCTTTACGATAGTTTATCACATTCCGGTGCATATGCAAATAATAAATCCCATTCCGCGCCATATAATATTTGCGGGACGGCGCATGGTTCAGGCTGGTGACTCTCCTGCCAAGGAAGCAGTGGTTTTCCCCGCTGCCGATCTCGTGCAGCATCCATGCGTCATTGACACGGAGGATCCGGAAGCCGTGTTCTGCCAGCTTCGCGCAAAAGTCATAATCTACATAATCAATGAACAGCTCCTCCGTAAATCCGCCCGCAGCTTCCCACGCGCCTACCGAAGTCAGGGCGCCGGATGTAATGCACATCGGTACCCGCTCTGTTTTGCCGCTGTGCTTTTCAATCTGCGCATAATTGCGATCCTGGAGCAACGGGCACAGGATCCCCACCCTTTCTTCCTGCATGTACGGCGCGCATTTTTCCATAAAATCATCCGCACACACAGAGTCCTGATCCAGGGTCAGCACAAAGCCATAGCCGTTTTTTGCCGCGTACCGGAACATTTGATTGAGCGCCGCTGCCACGCCGCGGTTTTTTTTGTTTTGTATCAGCAAAACCTGCGGGTATTGATCGGAGAGCAGTTTCCGGATGGCGCCGGCATTCCAGGAGCCATTATCGATACACAGCACTTGATCAACCTGCGGGAGGACTGCGCCAATATTTTCTTTTAACCTTACCCATTCCGGCTCGTATAGCGTAATGCCCGCGATCGTCATCTTGCTTTCATCCTTTTCCCAAGTTCCCACAGGAACACCGCCCGGTTCCTTACCATTTTCCCCAGCGGATGGCGTGACATGGCCGAAGCGTTGTCCCCGTGCCTGCGGTAATGGATCAACGCTTCATCCAAAAAAAAGCTTCCGCCACACAGGTCTCCCCACACGCCGATCCACTGGTCATGCATCTCGATATTTTTCGGGATTGGAAGTATCCGGCCAAGCAGCTTTCTCCGAAACGCCATGCAGCAGCCGATATAGGAATTCTTCACAATGTTTCTCGCCGCGCCGGGACCCGATCCTCTCCATTCAAAAAAAGACGGCATGGTTTTCCGGCCTTCTGCATCCATCATATCCGCATCGTGTACCACGACCGAACATCCGGTTTTCTGGAAACATGCCAGCACCCGGTCTATTTTATCAGGTTCCCATACATCGTCCTGATCCGCCAGGAACAGGATATCTCCTCCTGCCCTTCGTACCACGGACTCAAAATTAGCGATCACCCCTGTACCTGGGCCATGGAGCAGGCGGATCCGGGGATCCTTTTTTCTATACTGGCAGAGAATCTCCCATGTATCGTCCGCAGACCCGTCGTCGGAAACCAGAAGCTCATCCTCCTGCTTCAGATTTGCCAAAATGGACTCGATCTGCTCTTTTAAGTATTTTTCCCCGTTATAGGTTGCCATACACACGGAATTCATGATACGCCATATTCCTTTCCCGGTTCCGCTTTTCCAGATGCTCTCCCCACGCAGTCCCTCTTTCAGCAAACCGTTGCATCACCGGATTTTGGAAGATGGCTTTCACCCCTCCTCCACCGGTCAGGAAAAGCCCCATTTCCGGAAATACTTACACATAGAGACAATATGCGCTTTCAAAAGCCGGAATTCTTTGTGCGATCCTTTTTCCCATCTATGCTCCACCGACGCGCCCGGATAATACATCAGCTTGGAAATCCGGTTCAGCCTCCGGCACAGGTCGGCATCCTCCATATACATAAAAAAACGGTCGTCAAAACCGCCAAGCCTGCAAAAAAGCTCTGTCCGTATGATAAAAAAACTCCCCTGCGCAAAAGGCACCCGGAAAGGTTTTGTGTAATCCTGCTCCTGCATGGTATGGTAATCTTTCCTTTTTTGGAAGCCTTTTTTGACAAACATCCGAAGAAACATATCCCAGAGGGTCGGATCTCTCCGGTACGCCCTCTGCAGCTCCCCTTCTGGGGTGAGAAGCCGCGGGATCACCATTCCCACTTCCGGGCGCCGGTCCATATACTGGATCATCTTCCCGCAGGCGTCTTCGTGGAACAGGATATCAGGATTGGCAACCGCGTGGTAGTCGGAATCAACGACTGAAAGTGCATAGTTATGGGCTTTCCCGAAGCCCTCGTTCCTTTTCATGGAATGGTAGCGCACATCCGGGTATCTGTCCGTCAGTTCCCGGTATTTGTAAGGTTCGTCCGCATTATCAATGATATAAATCTCTTTTGCCAGCTTTACCGGGGTATGCTCTTCTACCGAGTGAATCAGCTTTTTCACATCTTTTTCATTGTGATAAGTGACGATAGACATACTCAACCGCACATGCCCCATAACCAAGCTCCTTTATCCAGCGTCAGAATTTGAATGCTTCTTTCAGTCCTGGCCACTTCTGGTCTTTCCCGCTCAAATTCAGCGGCGTGCCGTCCGCAAGCGTATATCCCTCTCCGCTTGCGCTTCCCGGATAGCTGCCCGTAAGCTGCGGCCACGCAATGCCAATCTCCGGGTCGTTCCACGCCAGCCCGCCTTCATCCCCCGGACGGTAAAAATCCGTGCATTTATAGCAGAACTCCGCCATCTCGCTCAGCACCAGAAACCCGTGCGCGAAGCCGGGGCTGATATAAAATTGCTTCTTATTTTCTTCGGTCAGCTCCATGCCAAACCATTGCCCATACGTCCCGCTGCCAACACGGAGATCCACCGCCACGTCAAACACACTGCCCTTCAATGCCCGTACAAGCTTCCCCTGCGGATACTGTTTCTGATAGTGCAGCCCCCGCAGCACGCCTTTGGCAGACATGCTCTGGTTATCCTGCACAAACACCATGTCCAACCCGTTCTCCTGCATGTCCCTTTGGTTGTATGTCTCCATAAAATAACCCCGGCTGTCCCCATGGACCGCCGGTTCGATGATATAAAGCCCTTCTATCGGGCATTTTGTCACTGTGATCTGTCCCATTTTTGCGCTCCCTGTTCGTATAACCCACGGTACGTAGGCAAGTGAAACGTAAGGTTATTTCGATTCGATCATACTAATATTCAATCAGCTTCAAATACCGGCTCACGGCATCTTGCCATGTTGGAAGCGGACGGAACCCATTCTCCACGATCTTGCTGCGGTCCAGCCTGCTGTTGAATGGCCTGGCCGCTTTTGACAGGCCGTATTCTTCCGTTGTCACCGGGATCACCTTTGTCTTATAACCGGCCTGGCGGAAAATCTCACAGGTGAAATCATACCAGGAAATATACCCGCCCTCGTTCGTCACATGGTAATATCCGTATTTCTCCGTCTCAACCATATCTACCAGAAGCCTTGCAAGGTCATAGGTATACGTCGGCGTCCCGATCTGGTCGTTGACGACCCGCACCGTATCGTGGGTTTTCCCCGCGTTTAACATCGTCTTGATAAAATTCTTTCCATTGACGCCAAACACCCATGCGATCCTCACAATAAAATATTTCTCCAGTGCGTCCGCTACCGCAAGCTCCCCTTCCAGCTTGGTCTGCCCGTATACATTCATCGGTTTATAATCCTTGCAGTCCGGCTTCCAGGGTTCGCTCCCCTGCCCGTCAAACACATAATCCGTACTGAGATAGACCATTTTTGCATCCAGCTCTTTACATGCCCTGGCAATATGGGCGGCGCCGCCTGCGTTGATCGCGCGTACTTTTTCCACTTTATCGTCATCCTCCGCCATATCCACCGCTGTCCATGCCGCACAGTGTACCGCCACGTCCGGCCGCACATTTTCCATCACTTCCGCAACGGCTGCGGCATCCGTGATATCCAGAGGGATATACGGCATGTCCGCCACGGGCGTGCCATCCTGCACGCCGCTGTATGCCGGCGCGAGATCACTGCCGACCCCTTCATATCCACGCTTTGCCAATTCATTCATCACATCGTGTCCCAACTGGCCGCCTACGCCTGTCACAAATACTTTCATTGCCACCCTCCCTGAATGTTACCGGTTTCCATACATCTTTTCATAATAGTCCTGATACTCCCCGCTGATGATCGTCTCCCACCATTCGCGGTTGTCCAGATACCACTGGATGGTCTTCTGGATCCCATCCTCAAACTTCGTCTCCGGAAGCCACCCCAACTCACGGTGGATCTTCGACGGGTCAATCGCATAACGCATATCATGGCCCTTCCGGTCAGCGACATAAGTAATCAGGCTTTCCGGCTTTCCAAGCGTCCGGCAGATGATTCTGACAATATCGATATTCCTCATCTCGTTGTGTCCGCCAATGTTATAGACTTCCCCTTCCCTGCCCTTATGGATCACCAGGTCGATCGCTTTGCAGTGGTCTTCCACATACAGCCAATCCCTGACGTTTTTCCCTTCGCCGTATACCGGGAGCGGCTTGTCCGCCAGCGCATTCGCGATCATGAGCGGTATGAGCTTTTCCGGGAAATGATATGGGCCGTAGTTATTGGAGCAGCGGCTGATCGTCACAGGCAGGCCGTATGTCCGGTAGTATGCCTGCACAAGAAGGTCTGCCGACGCCTTCGAGCTGCTGTAAGGGGAACTGGCATGGATCGGTGTCTCCTCCGTGAAAAACAGGTCCGGCCGATCCAGCGGAAGATCCCCGTACACTTCATCCGTCGATACCTGGTGGTATCTTTGGATGCCGTACTTACGGCAGGCATCCATCAGCACCGCCGTCCCCATGATATTCGTCTGCAAAAAAATGCCCGGATCTTCGATCGAGCGGTCCACATGGGATTCCGCCGCGAAATTGACGATCATATCCGGCTTTTCTTCTTCAAACAGCCGGTACACATCCCCGCGGCTGCAGATATCCGCCTTCACAAAACGGAACCGGGGGTTGTCCATCACTGGCGCCAGCGTGGACAGGTTGCCCGCGTAAGTCAGCTTATCCAGGCAGACGACCCGGTAATCCGGGTATTTGCCAAGTATGTGGAACACAAAATTGGAACCGATAAACCCGGCGCCGCCGGTCACAATCATCGTCATCATCTCAAATCCTCCTCGTCTTCGGATCCGCATATCAGCGGAGCGCGTCCATATATTTCCCGTCCAGCACGTCTTTCAGGTAATGCCCGTACTGGTTTTTTTTCAGCGCTTCATATACGTTCCATACATCCTCTCTGGAAATCCATCCATTGAGATAGGCGATCTCTTCCAGGCAAGCAATTTTCCGGTGCTGATGGTTCTCCACCGTCATGACAAAATTGGTCGCCTCCGCCAGGCTTTCATGCGTGCCGGTATCCAGCCAGGTAAAGCCTTGCCCAAGCAACTCCACATTCAACGATCCATCCTCCAGGTAGATGCGGTTCAAATCCGTGATCTCAAGCTCGCCTCTGGCGGACGGTTTTAAACTCTTTGCATATTCTACAACACGGTGGTCGTAAAAGTAAAGCCCTGTCACGCAATAATTACTCTTTGGGTGCGCCGGTTTTTCTTCAATCGAGATGGCGTGCCCGCTCTGGTCAAACTCTACAATGCCAAACCGTTCCGGGTCGTCCACATAATAGCCAAACACCGTCGCGCCTTTCCCGCTTTCCGCATTTTCCACCGCCGCCTCCAGACGTTTTTTCAAGCCATGGCCGGCAAAAATATTGTCGCCCAGCACCATGGCGACCGGCTCATCCTTGATGAACCCTGCCCCAATCAGGAACGCCTGCGCCAGCCCGTCCGGCGATGGCTGCACCGCGTAACTCAGTTCCACGCCAAACTGCCGTCCGTCCCCTAAAAGTTCCTGGAACCTCGGCGTATCTTGCGGCGTGGAAATAATCAAGATCTCCCGGATCCCTGCATTCATAAGCACCGACATCGGATAATAAATCATCGGCTTGTCGTAAATGGGGAGCAATTGTTTTGAAGTGACTTTCGTGAGTGGATACAGCCTCGTCCCCGAACCACCCGCTAAAATGATTCCTCTCATAAAATCCCTCCTGGTTTTTATTTACTTCGCGCCATCATTCTTCAGGACTACCAATATAGTCTTAAACAAAATCCGGATATCCATCCCGATGCTCCACTCGGTAATGTACTGCGTATCCAGTGCAACGACCTCCTCAAAATCCGTGATATCGCTACGTCCGCTCACCTGCCAAAGCCCGGTGATCCCCGGCTTGATCGTCATGCGTTTTTTATGGTGGGCGTCGTACTGCTCATACTCGTCCACCGTCGGCGGCCTTGTCCCTACAAGGCTCATATCGTTTTTAAGCACATTCCAGAACTGGGGGAACTCATCCAGGGAAGTCCTGCGCATAAATGTCCCGATCCCTTCGATGACACGGGGATCGTCCTCCATCTTGAACATCAGGCCGTCCACTTCGTTCTGCCCCATCAGTTCCCGCTTCCGCTCCTCTGCATCCAGATACATGGAACGGAACTTATATACTTTAAAACGCCTGCCGTTTTTCCCGATCCGCTCCTGGGAAAAAAAGATGGGGCCCGGACTCTTGATATAAATCAGAGGCCCTAAAAAAACAGCCAGTATCCCGGTGACGGCCACGCCGGCCAGCCCTCCCACAATATCCATCAGGCGCTTGCAGAATAGCTGCCTCGCGGAGGCCATATTGATACTGGTCGTCAATACGGTGTACCCGGAAAATTCTTCCACGACTGTCCTCTGGCTCACTGGCGGCGTCTCCGCAATCACTTTATGGATCGTCAGGCCCATATTGACGCTCGTATCCCTGATCTGCCTGATGTTGGCGGAACTTTCGCCATAATAAAGTAAAATCTCATCCACCACGTTATCGACCATGAACTGATGCGGCAAATCGTCATGACCAATGACGTCCACACCCTCTATTTTCCCGCCTGACAAATCCTTGTCTGTGATGATGAGCCCACAGATCCGGTAATCCTTATACTCATTTTTCAAACTCTTGCGTACAATCCTGAGAACCTTCTCTTCTTCTCCTGCCACGATGACCGCACGCAGGCTTTTTCTGCGCATCAGGCGCTCTTTCACAAGCTTTTTCCAAAAAAGCCTTTCAAAATAGATCGCAAAAACCGCTAACCCCCACGTCAGCACGAAAACTGTCCGTGAAAATAGCACGGATACCTTGACGGCGAACATATAGGCAAACGCCAGTAAGATAATCAGGCTCACGTACTGTACCACCTGGACAAACTCCGCAGCCTTATCCCGGCGGATGATGCCCTTGTAGCTTTTTGTTATCACAACCACGCACATCTGTATCAGCAGCAGGACCACGCTCATCTGCCGGTAGATCTCATTGGCGTACATCCAAATAAAACCGTGCCGGATGCAGTATGAAACCGCGAATGTAACCTGCAGCACCAGCATGTCCGCAATCAGGAAATCCAGATGTTTATAAAAACTGCCCCTGCCCCTTTTATACATTTTTTTCTTTTCTTCCCTCTATGGCGGCGCTATGTCGCTTTTTAACCGCAACGATATATCTGTGAATGCCCGTCTGTAACAAAACTAACCAATCATGCTACTCATTGTAACATATCCTCGGTTCCCTGTCAAAAAACACCCCTCTTTTCGCACTCCTGGAGTGTTCTGTTGATTTGGCCAGAAAAAGCCCCCGATCGACAGTAAAAACGGATGGAATGCCAACACACACAGCTCAGCATCCACCATGGCAAACAGAAACAAAGCGATATATGACACACAAAGCATCTGGTTTTGTTCCTCTAATGCCTGTTTTCCCATCCATGTCATTCCAAGCATCAGGATGATCAGGAAAACAAGCCCGTAATTAAGAAGGTATTTTAAATAAGAACAATCCACATAGTTATAATCCCAATCCGGGTGCTTGGTCTTGCTCCCCACCCCCACCCACCGGATCTGCTGCCCAAACAACCGGATCCCATACTGCTGGATCGCTTCATGCCCAAGCTGCAGCCTGGAACTCAACGCAGCATTGATTTTCGCAAGCCAGGCGATATCCGGATCATAAAACTTCTGCGCCAGAACAGAGAAAAAAACGCTCAGGATACCGCCGTATTGGAAAAGAAGCTTCGTAAAAAAATTCTGAGGTATTTTATCCGACAGCAACGGCCAAATATAGCATATGGCTATAAACGGCGCCACAATGAATATATCGACCCTTGTGACTGTCAGCCGGTATAAAATATAATTGATTCCCAGTAACAGTACACATTCCGCAAAGCAGATCCTTTTTCTGAGGCACACATAACTCATAGTGATGAACAGCATTAAATGGCTCCCAAACGTACAAAACTGGAACCCAAGGGCCATCCTTGTCCGGACGGCATCCCCGTAAATGTCATTTGGAATCACGCCAAAGTATGCCCCACCTAGTGCCGCCGCCATCACAAACACTTCTATGATAAATGAAACAAGCAGAATATCATCGAATTTAAGATTTCCGGCGCTAAAAATAAACATAGACAACAGCACGATTGGCACCGTGGTGTCTTCGGTATGCCATTCAATCAACACACACAACCCTATGACGGCTATCCCTGCCAGATTCCTGGAAAAATACAGCCTTTGATACCTTCTGTCATATACAAATTTCAGCAAAAGCAGTAAGATGACTATATAGCGCATGGTCCCTAGCATGTCTTTAATGGGAAACAGCTTGCGGTAATTTGTATATTTCAATAACGCCAGGCACACCCAAGGCACATATGCCAGAAAAAAAAGGCGGCAGCTATTGATATCCTCCGATTTTAGGAAACTCCGCCCTCTAACAAAACGTTTCATAGCCTACTCCCAAACCATAATCGTCTTCCCCAGCATCTTATGGATGTCTGTCTCAAACGCCTCCACAATATCCTTAACCCCGCGCACCACAATCTGGCTCCCCACAATATTTTCCAGGTAAGAAACGACTTCCGGGTTTGTCCCATACAGCCGGCCCAGGCCGAGAAAATCCTCCCTGCCGCTCCGGCTGCTGCCAAAAATACGAAGCCCTTTCTCCAGCACCATACGGGTGTTGATCGGGGCAAGATCCTCCGTCACACCAAGAATAGAAACCGTCCCTTCCGGCCGGATATAGTCAATGATCTGGTTGATAGCCTTTGGCGCGCCGTTCCCACCTGCACATTCAAACGCATGATCCATGGAAAAGCCTTCCGGGATCTCATCGATGCGGCATGTCTCATCCGCAAAGGTAAAGTCCATCAGCTTACTCTCATGCGTGCCAAACACGGAAATCTTTGATCCCGGCAGCCTTGTTTTCAAAAGCAGCGACGTCACATAGCCAAGGTTCCCATCCCCCCACACACCGATACTGTCCCGCCTTTCGTGGGAAAACCGCAGGAACCGGGAAATGGCGTGGTAGCTGACACTGACAATCTCGGTAAAAGCCGCCACCGCGTGATTCATCCCTTCCGGCAGCGCCACCAGCCTGTCCGGGCGCATCTGGACATATTCCTGCAAAAAGCCGTCAAATCCGCTGCCGCGGAATTGGCTGCTCCGTAAGTAGTTCTCGGCAATATATCTGTCCGTTTCACAAGGGGTATTGGGGATCATCACCACTTCCTGCCCTCGGACAAAGGTTCCCGTCGGGTCATCAATGACTTTCCCGATCCCTTCGTGGATCAGCGCCATCGGAAGTTTCTTCCGCAAAACGTCTTCGCCCCTTGTCCCCTGGTAATACCGCTGGTCCGCGTTACAGATGGACAGGTAGGTCGGGCGCACGATCACGTGTTCCGAGTCCAGCGTAAGATCCTGGAAAGCAATCTCAAACTGGCGCGGCCTTTTTAACTGGTATACGGCGTTCAGCATAAATCCTCCCCTCCAAGAAGCGACTCTGCCACCCGGATGTCATACGGGTAGGTAATCTTGATATTCCAGACTTCCCCTTCCACAAGCTGCACCTGTTCCCCCTTCAGCACTAATATCTTGCAGGCGTCCGTCAACGTTTCCTTTTCCTCTTCTGTTAAGCTTTCATACGCCTCCTTCAGGCGTTTCGCATGGAAAGACTGCGGGGTCTGGCCCTGGTACATCTCAGAACGGTCCGGGATTTCCGTGACGGTAGCATGATTGTCGCTCCGGACGATGGTATCACTGGCGGAAACGGCGGTATCACAGGCTCCGTATTTCACCGCTGCCTCCACATTTTCCTTTAAGATCCTGTGGCTGACAAACGGACGCACGGAATCATGGGTGACGATGATGGTATCCTCTGAAAGCCCGTAAGTCCTTTCGATATAATGGATCGCTTTCATGATGGTTTCATTCCGGGTATCCCCACCCTCCAGTACTGCAACCGGCTTCCTGTCCGGCACATATTTGCGGACGATATCCTCTGTGTGGCGGATCCACTGTTTCGGCGACAGGACGATCACCTCGTCAAATTCCGGCTGCAATACGAACTTTTCAATCGTGTGGGCGATAATCGGCTTTCCGCCGAGTTCCATGAACTGTTTGGGCTTCTCTACATTTCCCATGCGGGTCCCCTTGCCGCCTGCAAGCACCACGCCGAAGATTGTCTTACTCATGTTTGGTTCCCTCCCTGGAGATTTTGCTACTCAAAAAGTAAGGAAATGCCACGCAATGGCTTCTGCCATTTATAAAAGCTTTTTTTCCATAAAATCAACGACATCCCCTGTATAGGACGCCCCTTTGGCTTTCCCCATCATCCTTTGGATGAACGCCTCGTTTTTTTCACTGTCGTAACTATATTCCTCAAGGCATCGGAGCAGCTCTTCCTGTGTCCCGGCAACCGGCCCCGGCATATCTTTCCTGTAATCCAGGTAAAAATCCCGGTTTTCGGTATATTCTCCGTAATCATAAGCATAGAAATACATGGGCTTCCTTAAAAGCATGGCTTCAAACAATACAGCGGAATAATCAAAAATGATTTTATCCGCGATCCGGCAGAAATCCACCGTATCAAACCTGGAATCCTGGATCACGCCCGGCTTGTCGATCTCAATCCGGCTCAGCGGATGCAGCTTTAGGACCAACTGGTACCGCGCGGGGTCCAAAGCGTCCGCCAGGCACTCAATGGCCTGTTTCAATCCTTCCTCATCGTCTCCCGCCCGCCTGAGCCGCCGGAACGTAGGCGCATACACCAGCACTTCCTTCCCGGAATCCCTAAGGAGCGGATACCGGCGGTAAATCGCCTCCCGTATTCTTTCCGCCCTTTTTTGGCTTAACACGAGATCCAGCCTCGGAAGCGGCATGACGACTACCTTTTCCAAAGGCACATGGAACGCTTCCGCAAAATGCGGCCGGCATTCCTCCCCGCTGCAGAAAACATACGTATAATTATGGTGCATCTTCATCGCTTCCGCAATCTCCCAGGAAGATCCTTCCTTTTTCCCGAGTGCGCTGTAACCGAATTTCTTCAAAGATCCCATCGCGTGCCACATCTGGATCACCACCAGGGATTCCCTCTGCTTCAGCAGCGATACGGCGATGCAATACGTGTCCAGGACTACCATTTCCGAAGTCGCCACATGGTACATCTGGCGGAACATATGCAGGCAATACCTCAGCTTTGCCAAAAGCCCCGGATCCAGCGTCCGGCACAATACGACCTGCCGGTACTGCGGACGCCTTTTTTCCATCTCCCTGCAGATCAGCCTTACATCCTGTGGCGCTGCATTCCCCTGCCGGGAAATATACGTAATTTTCTTTCTTACAGGCAGCATTTTCATTGCCCCGAACAGCAAATTCAGGAGAAACGCCGCCATCCTGATCCATTGTGTCTTCACTTCGTATCCGTATCCTTCCCGCCTTTCTGTATACAAAAAACAGCTATGTGTCTTAAAGTCACGATCCACAGCCGCTTCACACGTTTTTGATTGTAGCATATTCATAACTGCTTGTCAAAATACACCCTGTACCCTACTTCCTGCCCAGGCCAGTCCCGCGCGCACCGGATCGACGCGCCTTACCGCATAAAGAACTCTTCCACGAACCTTTTGGAAGAGCGCCCATCGCACGCCGAACAGAATTTCTCCCGGAACGCTTCCAGCTTTCCATCCGGCTGCCATGGCGCCCGGATAGCAGCTACCAGATCCTCTTTTCTTTCTGCTACGATCCCAAATGCATATTCCTCAAACGGATAATAGAAATCCCTGCTTTCCACATACTCCTCCATATCCGGCACGTAAAACACCGTCTTCAGATCCAGCAGGGAAGCTTCAAAAATCACGGACGAATAATCGGTGACCAGGACGTCCGTCACAAACAACAAGTCGTTAATCTCCCGGTAATCGCTGCAGTCAATATAGAAATCCTCCGGCAGCGCTTCTTCCGGCCTGTTATGGGTAAACGGGTGCGGCTTGAACAAAAATACATACTCCTCCTTCAGTTCTTCCCGGAGCTTTGCAAAATCCAGCCACTCCTCAAAGGGGTAGAACGCGGATTTCTGGCCGTTCCCTCGGAAAGTAGGCGCAAAAAGGATGACCTTTTTCCCTTGGAGCTGTGGATATTTTCCATAAATACTTTCCCGCATTTCCTGCCCATATTTTTTATCAAAAAAAATATCCGTGCGCGGAACGCCCAGCGCGTGGACATCCTCCACGTTCATCTTAAACGCTTCCGCATAATTTTTACGGATGGCTTCGGAGCTTACGATCGCGTCCGTGTAATTCCGGTGGGAGAGGGAATACTTGCTGCTAGGGCCCCCGGCTTTCCCCAGCCGGGAAAAACCGACCTGCTTAAACGCGCCCATGGCGTGCCATACCTGGATCACTTTTGTTTTTTTTGAGATTGGGATTGGATAAATCAATGGATAAAAGTCATCTAAAAGAATATATTTTGAAGCAGCCATTGCTTTACACATAGCTTTTTTTTCGGAAAACTTCTTCTTTTCTTCCAGGTTTTTCTTAAAAAAATAAAGCACCGTGTACTCGTCCTTTGGGATCTCAGCGTCGATGAACGCCAGGTTCCCGGACAAGGATTCCCGCGAATCTGATAACATGACAATCTGTTTTTCGTCCATCCTGCAAAAGCAGCTATACAAAAGATAGAGAAGGATGTAATCCATCCTTCTGAGTATCTGCAGGCTGATGACAAAAACCGTTTTGACATAATGTTTGGCTGCTTTCATAGTCTCTTTCCTTATTTTTTCTGCAGGAACGATAATAACTGGTCCAGAAAACTATCCCTGCTGTCTGTGATCACCCGTTTTTCAAATTTTTCTTTGTTGATCCGCTTCTTTGTCTTTTTGTCCAGCCCATGCAGATAATCGATATACTCCGCGTACTCATCGCATACTTCTTCGACCCCGCCATGCATACGCACTTCCCCGCCTTCGATCCATAGCGCCGTATCGCAGAACTCCCGTACCTGGTTCAGGTTATGGGATATAAACACGATCGTTTTCCCTGAGGAGCGAAGCTCCGTCATCCGGTTTAAGCACTTTGAGGCAAATCCTTTGTCCCCGACAGACAACGCCTCATCCACAATAAAGATATCCGGATCCAGGCAAAGGTTGATAGAAAAACCCAGCCGCGACTTCATGCCGCTGGAATACTTTTTGACCGGCTGGTAGAGAAATTCCCCGATCTCCGCGAAATCAATCACACCTTCGATGATTTCATTGACTTTTTGCTTTTTCAGTCCAAGGAGGGCGCCTTTCAGCTCAATATTTTCCAGTCCGGTAAGCTGTGGGTTTAAGCCGCTGTTGATTGAGATCAAAGCCTGTTCGCCCCGGACGATGACTTCCCCTTCATCCACCTCCGAAATCCCGGCGAGGATCGTCGCCATCGTGGATTTCCCGGATCCATTGGTTCCTAAGATGCCGATGACTTCGCCCTTCTGGATCTTGACATTAAGATCCCTTAATGCGTAAAAGCGTTTGTCATCTACTTTTCTGTCTTTACGGACCAGTTTATATATTTTTGAGACATGGTTGAACTCAATCGCATATTCCATCATCTTCACCTTAAGCCGTCCCGCCTAAGCAGAGCCTGGTTAAATCAAATCCATAAACCTGGTGCGGAATCGGTACATGATCGTGCTTCCGATCACAAACAGGAACGCCGTCCATCCCCAAAAGACCAGCATCTGCTTCCAGTAAAACAGGAATCCACGGTGGTAAAAAAAAGCGTCCCGGTACCCGCAGACCAGGTAATAGATAGGATTCAGCTTCACAATCACGCGCATCGTGGGCGGAAGCCTCTGGATATCCCACAAGATGGGCGTCAAATACATCAACAGCCTCATGCATGACAAAATAAACTTCCTCGTGTCCCTGGCAAGCATGTTCAGCACGGATGTTGTCAGTGAAAGCGCGATGCTGAACAATACGCCGCATACCATATAATAGGGGATCTGGAACCAGTAAACACTTGGGTAATGGCCGTTAAACGCATAAAAAACTACTAAAACCAGCATTAAACACAGGTGGTTGAACAATTCCCGCAACACAACCGCAGCCGGCAGGATGCTGACCGGGAATTTCATTTTTGTAATGATATTCACCTTACTGAACACGGCATTGCAGCCATTTGTAATACATGGGTTGATAAAAAACCAGACGATCATGCCGCCAAGCATCCAGGAAAAAAAATCAATGCCATCCACAGCCTTCCTGTTAAGCACATACCCAAAGACAAACCAATACGTCAGGACCTGGATCGTAGGGCTTGCAAAATTCCAGAAAAGTCCGAGCTTGCTGTCCCTCATATCCGCCAGTATCTCATACTTCGCAATCGAGTAAATCCGGTACAGGTTCTGGCTGTTTTCTGTTATTACGTATCTGATTCCTTCAAACATGGTTTCCTCACTTAGGAACTATCACGAAATTCATCCTACGCAATCCGCATAAGTTATTTCGTAACCGCTCCTTACCGATACATACGGAAAACGGGCGGTCTTACAGCCCGTCATATTATAGCAACCACCTTTATATTTGTCAATGGGCGTCAT
>CAZYVA010000036.1:0-4627 GCA_964650695.1 uncultured Dorea sp.
GGGCGGGCAGCTTACCGAGGCGGTCCGCAGGAAACCTTACTCGGTCGTGCTGTTCGACGAGGTAGAAAAAGCGCACCCGGATGTGTTCAACGTGCTTTTGCAGGTGTTGGACGATGGGCGTATTACGGACTCCCAGGGCCGGACGGTCGATTTTAAAAACACGATCCTGATCATGACCTCCAATATCGGCTCCCAGTACCTGTTGGACGGGATTGATGGGAACGGAAATATCAGCGAGGAAGCCAGTGCGATGGTGATGGCGCAGCTTCGCAGCCACTTCCGTCCGGAGTTTTTAAACCGCCTGGACGAGACGATCCTGTTCAAACCATTGACCAAAGACAATATTTATCATATTATTGACCTGTTGCTCGCGGACATGAATCGGAGGCTTGCGGACAAGGAGATACAGGTTGCCTTGACAGAAGCCGCGAAAGATTATGTGGCGGATGGCGGTTACGACCCGGCTTACGGCGCAAGGCCGCTGAAACGGTTCCTGCAGAAGCATATAGAGACGCTGGCGGCAAAGCTGATGCTGGAAGGGAAAGCCGGGGCGGAGGATACCATATGGATCGACCTGCAGGGCGGAAAGCTGACGGCTTCAGCGGCAGCGTCGGCAAAGCCGTTCCATACAGGAAAAGATGGCTCCGTTTGCCCTTGAAGTAAGCGGTAAGTGATACGAAGCATACGGGCTGGGGCAAAAGGCGCTTCGGCTCATGGATGAAGGGGCGGTCTGTGAAAAAAAGGGAAAAATCAGCGTTATGAGGAGGTTTGGTATGAAAAAATGGAATTGGAAGGAACTAGGGATTGATTTGGGGGCGGATATCATCGCCAGTATTTTGATCGCCGTAGGCATTTATAATTTTGCGCTAACCGCAAATTTCCCGGTCGCGGGATTTTCCGGCATCGCGATCATCCTGTACCACCTATTCAGGATCCCGGTAGGCATTGGCACCCTCCTTTTGAATATCCCGGTTGCTGTTTTCTGTTTTAAATTTCTGGGTCGGGATTTTTTCCTCCGTTCTATGAAAACGGTCGTCATTTCATCCGTCTTTATTGATTATGTCGCGCCGTTGTTCCCCGCGTATGAGGGGGACCGCCTGCTGGCGGCTTTGTGTATGGGCGTGTTCAGCGGGATCGGGTACGCGATAATCTTCATGCGCGGTTCCTCGACCGGAGGGCAGGATTTCATCACAGTGGCGATCAAAAAGGTAAAACCCCACATCTCCCTTGGGAATATTACTTTCGTGCTGGATTTCATGACGATCATCCTGGGGAGCATTCTGGTTTTCCATGATATTGACGGGCTGATCTACGGCGCGATCGTCACTTATGTGATGGCGGCTGTGATGGACCGGATCATGTTCCGGGTTGACGAAGGGAAGCTTGCTTTGATCGTCACGGAGCAGGGGGACGAAATTGCAAAACAGATCGACCTGGATCCAGGCAGGGGTTCTACGATCCTCAAAGGGATCGGCAGCTATTCCAAACGGGAAAAGGCTGTGGTGATGTGCGCCTGCAACAACAAACAGATGTATACGATCAAAAAGCTCGCCCATCAGATAGACCCGAAAGCATTTACCGTTATTGTGGAATCCAATGAAGTGCTGGGGGAAGGGTTTAAGGAATGACGCCCTCCCCCGGCGCCCTCCTTATTCTGCATACAGCCGGATCAGTTCCAGCAGTACGTCCAGGCTCTTATCCATGCCCTCTGCCGTGATGTGTTCATAGGGCCCGTGGTAAGCGTGCCCGCCTGTGCCGAGGTTCGGGCAGGGCAGCCCCATGAAGCTTAGTTTGCTTCCGTCCGTGCCGCCGCGGATGGCCCTCACAAGCGGCTCCACGCCGACGGCCTCGCAGGCTTTCCGGGCATTCTCCACAAGGTGCATACATCCTTTTATGATTTCCGCCATATTTTTATACTGGTCGGAAATCGTGAGTTTTACCGTACCCTCGCCCCATTTCCCGTTCATATCTTTTTCGATCAGGCGCAGCGTGCGTTTCCGCGCCTCCAGGTAGCCCGCGTCATGGTCGCGGATGATGTAATCCAGTTCCGCCTCCCCGACTTCGCCTTTCATACGCACCAGATGGTAGAAGCCCTCGTATCCTTCCGTCCCGCGCGGCGTCTCGAAGCCCGGCAGCATCTGGTTGATTTCCATAGCGACTAAAGAGGCGTTGATCATCGTGTCCTTGGAGGCGCCGGGATGTACATTGAAGCCTTTGATCTCAAATCTGGCTTTTGCGGCGTTGAAGGTTTCATACTGGATCTCCCCTTCGTTTTCCCCGTCCATCGTATAAGCGAACTTTGCGCCGAAGCGTTGGACGTCAAAATGATCCGCCCCGGTCCCAATCTCTTCGTCCGGCGTGAAAGCCACGCAGAGAGGGCCGTGAGGGATGTTTTTTTCCTGGAGGATTTCCACAGCGGTCAGGATCTCAGCGATACCGGCCTTGTCGTCCGCCCCCAGGACCGTGGTGCCGTCGCTGGTAATGAGCGTCCGCCCTTTCAGCCCGGACAGGTGCGGGAAGGTCTTCGGATCCAGGACCAAACCGCTGCTCCCGATTTCCATCGCTTTGCCGTCATAGTTTTCCGTGACAATCGGTTTGATGCCGTGGCCGCAGAAATCGGATACGGTGTCCACATGGGCGATCAGGCCGATGGCCGGTTTGTCCTCATAACCCGGCGTAGCCGGAAGCTTCCCGTACAGGTAACACTGCCCATCCAGATAAACGTCCGTAAGCCCCAGTTCCTTCATCTCTGCTTCCAGAAGCCGCGAGAGGTCAAACTGGCACTGGGAGGAAGGGATCGTTTCACTGTTTTCATCGCTCGGTGTACGGACAACAACGTACTTCAAAAGTCTTTCATATGCTTTCATAGCGGTTTCCTCCTTGCCTGATGCTGTGTTTATGTTACTATAACACAATTGAAGCTTCCCTGTACATCAAAAAAATGATATACTGAATATAAAAACCGGCTGGGATCCGTCCTTTCACCCACATGGATCCAAGAACCAGCCGCGCGGCAGCAGCGGAAAGCGCAAGCCGGCGGCTTTTACAAATGCGGGCAGGATGGATTGCGGATCATGAAAACAGGGGGCATGGGGATGCAATTAGCGGAATTGTTGGAGCGTTTGGAATATGAGGTGGTCCAGGGAAGTGATGAGGTGGAGGTTTCCCGCCTGGACAATGATTCCAGGAATGTCACAGAAGGAAGTGTATTTGTCTGTATTTCCGGGACAAAGAGCGATGGGCATCGCTTCATTCCCGATGTGGCGGCAAAGGGTGCGAAAGCGGTCGTCGTGGAAAAGGAAGGGAAGGCGCCGGAAAGCCTCACCGTGATACGCGTGGCCGATACCCGCTACGCGCTGGCGCTGATGTCGGCGGCGTATTTTGGCTATCCGGCAGACAGGCTGAAAGTCATCGGGATCACCGGGACAAAAGGAAAGACGACGACGACTTACATGGTAAAATCAATCCTGGAAGGGGTCGGGCGGAAGGTTGGCCTGATCGGGACGATTGAGGCGGTCGTGGGCGGGAAAACCTATCCCGCGGACAATACTACGCCGGAGTCCTACATAATCCAGAAGTATTTCGCGGAAATGGTGGAGGCTGGCTGTGACAGTGTGGTGATGGAGGTCTCCTCCCAGGGGCTGATGCTTCACAGGACGGCAGGGATCCCGTTTGAGATCGGGATTTTCACGAATCTTGGGGAGGATCATATCGGGCCCGGCGAGCATAAGAGCTTTGAGGAATATAAACGCTGCAAAGCGATGCTTTTCGGGCAGTGCAGGCTGGGGATCGCGAATGTGGACGATATCTGGTATGAAGACGTGTTCCGGGACGCCACATGCCGGAGGGAGACGTTCGGGCTGTCCGAAAAAGCGGATCTGAGGGCGGTGGATATCGAGCATGTCTCTTATCCGGGCTATCTCGGCATGAAATACCATGCCACAGGCCTGATGGATCTGGATGTGGAGATCGATATTCCAGGGGAGTTCAGCGTTTACAATTCCCTGGCCGCGATCGCGGTGTGCAGGCATTTCGACGTGCCGCCGGAGATGATCCGGCCCGCGCTGAAGCAGGCAAAGGTCCGGGGACGGATCGAGATGGTGAAGGTATCGGATGATTTTGCCCTGATGATCGACTATGCCCACAATGCGATGGCATTGGAGAGCCTTTTAAATACCTTGCGCGATTACAGGCCGGGAAGGATCGTGACCGTTTTCGGCTGCGGCGGCAACCGCTCGAAAACAAGGCGGTTTGAGATGGGGGAAGTCTCCGGGAGGCTTTCCGATTTTACGGTGATCACCTCTGACAATCCCAGATATGAAGAGCCACAGGATATCATCAACGATATCATTACAGGGATCCAAAAGACGGATGGGGACTATATCGATATCTGCGACCGGAAAGAAGCGATCAAATATGCCATCGGGCATGGCCGTCCGGGGGATGTGATCGTGATTGCGGGAAAGGGCCATGAGACATACCAGGAGATCCGCGGCGTGAAATATGATATGGATGACCGGGATTTGATCCGCGCATCTCTTGCGGAACTCCGACACGGACAGGAAGGCTCATAGGCCCGCAGACGGATGGAGGAACATGTACGCCAATATTATTATTGATATTGCCC
>CAZYVA010000036.1:4727-16905 GCA_964650695.1 uncultured Dorea sp.
AGGCCCGCAGACGGATGGAGGAACATGTACGCCAATATTATTATTGATATTGCCCATGAAAAACTGGATAAAACTTTCCAATACCGGGTCCCGGAAGAATTGGAAGACGTGTTGAAGATCGGGATGGAGGTCCGCGTGCCGTTCGGGCGGGGCAACCGGGAGCGGAGAGGCTACATCATAGGGTTTGACAGGCAGACGGATTATGACCCTGCGAAAATCAAGCCGGTTCTTGGCGTGGCCGAAAAGAGCGCTGCGATTGAGTCCAGGCTGATCGAGCTGGCGGCATGGATACGGGAGCAGTACGGCGGCACGATGATACAGGCGCTAAGGACGGTGCTTCCAGTCAAAAAAGAGGAAAAAGCCAGGGAAAAGCGGGTCGTGCGGCTTTTGCTGGCAAAAGAGGACGCAGAGGAAAAGCTGGCATGGTACAGAAAAAAGCGCCAGACGGCGCGTGCCAGGATCCTGGAAGGGCTGATAGAACTACCGGAGCAAGACTATGATTTGGTGACGAAAAAGCTGAATGTGACGTTAAAGACCCTGCGCCAGATGGAGGCGCAGGGGGTGCTTGTGGTGGAATCCGTGCGCCAGATGCGAAATCCGATCCATGACCGGGCAAAGAAAGCAAAGCCGGTAGTGTTTGCCCCGGCGCAGGAACGGGCGGTTTCGAGATTCTGGGAGGATTACCGGAAGGGGAACCGCGGCGTTTACCTTTTATACGGGGTGACCGGGAGCGGGAAGACAGAAGTATATATGGAAATGATCCGTAGGGTCGTAGGGATGGGGAAACAGGCGATCGTACTCATACCGGAGATTGCGCTGACCTATCAGACGGTGCTGCGTTTTTACGGGCGGTTTGGGGATCGGGTATCGATTTTAAATTCCCGCCTGTCCCCAGGGGAAAGGTATGACCAGATGGAGCGTGTCCGGCAGGGGGAAGTGGATGTGATGATTGGGCCGAGGTCGGCGCTTTTCACCCCATTTCCCAGGCTGGGGCTGATCGTTGTGGATGAAGAGCATGAGGGAAGTTACAAAAGCGGGCAGGTACCCCGCTACCACGCAAGGGAGACGGCTATCGCCCGCGCCAGGCTGGAAGATGCCAGCGTGGTGCTTGGTTCGGCAACCCCATCACTGGAAGCGTTTTACCGCTGCAAGACTGGCGAGAGCGTCCTGCTGGAGCTGAAGGACCGGGCGGCGGAAGCCGTGATGCCGCAAGTGTATATCGTAGATATGAGGGAAGAACCGGGCAAGGGCAACCCTTCCATTTTAAGCGACCGCCTGGCGGAGCTTATGGAGGACCGGCTGGGAAAAGGGCAGCAGATGATGCTGTTTTTAAACCGGCGGGGTTACGCTGGATTCCTTTCTTGCAGGTCTTGCGGATATGTAGTAAAATGTCCTCATTGCGATGTTTCCCTTGCCGCCCACAGAGGCGGCAGGATGGTGTGCCATTATTGCGGGTATGAGGAGCCGCAGGTGCGCGTCTGCCCTTCCTGTGGTTCCAGGTACATGGCTGGTTTTCGGATTGGGACACAGCAGATGGAAGAGATTGTCGCGAAACGGTTCCCGGACGCGCGGACGCTCCGGATGGATTTGGATTCCACCCGGAAGAAAGACGGGCATGAAAAGATCCTGTCTGCGTTTGCCAATGAAGAAGCGGATATTTTGATCGGGACACAGATGATCGTCAAGGGGCATGATTTCCCGAATGTGACGCTGGTTGGGATCGTCGCGGCGGATCTGTCCCTGTATGCCAATGATTACTGCGCCGCGGAGCGGACGTTCCAGCTTCTGACACAGGCGGCGGGCCGTGCCGGACGGGGGAAAGAGCCGGGGGAAGTCGTCATCCAGACTTACAATCCGGAGCATTACAGTATCCGGATGGCGGCCAGGCAGGATTATGACGGCTTTTTTGAGGCAGAGATGCGTTACCGGAAGCTGATGGGGTATCCTCCGGTGTGCCATCTGCTGGCTGTTTTGATGGGTGGGAAGGATGAGGGCAGCCTGGAAACGGCGGCTTTCTATTTAAAAGAATTTGCGCTGCGGGCCTCAGCGGGGAGACAGGGCCGTGTCATCGGCCCGGCGAGCCCTTATGTGGGAAAGGTCAAGGATGAGTTCCGCAGGCTGCTTTATGTCAAATGCGAAGAGGAAAAAAAACTGATTGAAATCAAAGGTTTGATGGAACAATATATTGAGATCAATGATGGATTTAAAAGCCTGAGGATCCAGTTCGACTGGAACCCGGCGGGCGGATTTTAGGGTAAGGAGTGTAAAAGAGAACAATGGCCATCCGAAAGATTCGAGAAATAGGGGATGAAGTTTTAACAAAACCGTGCAAAGAGGTCACAAAGATGACGCTCCGGAACAAAATTTTGATCCATGACATGCTGGACACGATGTACGATTACTCCGGGGTGGGGCTTGCCGCGCCGCAGGTCGGGATCCTGAAAAGGATCGTCGTGGTGGATGTGAGCGAAGCGAAGGAAGAACAGGAAAAGCAGGAAAAGCCTGAGGGGCCTGCAAAGCCGGGCGGCCGTCCTGTTGACAGCTCCGGCGGGCCGTATGTACTGGTCAACCCGGAGATCGTGGAGGCGCAGGGAGAGCAGACAGGGGAGGAAGGATGCCTGAGCGTCCCCGGAAAGTACGGGATCGTGACCCGCCCGGCGTATGTAAAGATCCGCGCCATGAACGAGGACATGGAAGAGATCGAGGTTGAGGCGGAGGGATTGCTTGCCCGTGCGTTCTGCCATGAGATCGACCATTTAGACGGGCGGATGTATGTGGATTTGGTGAAGGATGGGCTGCGCAATGTAGAAGAAAACAAAGAAATCTGAAATAAAGGGGTTTTTGAATCGTTATGAAAATTATTTTTATGGGGACTCCGGATTTTTCCGTAAGGACGCTGGAAGCGCTGGCAGCGGCAGGGCATGAGGTGGCGTTGGCAGTGACCCAGCCGGATAAGCCGAGGGGCCGGGGCGCGAAGATGCAGTATACACCGGTGAAAGAGGCGGCTTTGCGGCGCCGGATCCCGGTGTACCAGCCAAAAAAAGTACGGGAGCCTGAATGTGTCGGAATGCTTCAGGGGTATGGGGCGGATGTGATCGTGGTGGCGGCATTCGGGCAGATCCTGCCGAAAGAGATCCTGGAGCTTACGCCTTATGGATGTATCAATGTCCATGCGTCCCTGCTTCCCAAATACCGGGGCGCTGCCCCGATCCAGTGGGCCGTCATCAACGGAGAGGCTATCAGCGGCGTGACGACGATGCAGATGGACGAAGGCTTGGATACAGGGGATATGCTGCTAAAAACAGAGGTGCCCTTAGAGGAAAAGGAAACCGGAGGGAGCCTTCATGATAAGCTCGCCGAAGCGGGGGCAAAGCTCTGCGTGGAGACACTGAAAGCATTGGAGGAAGGGACTGTGACGCCCGAAAAACAGGGCGGGAGCCCGACCCCGTATGCAAGAATGCTGGACAAAAGCCTGGGGGACATCCGCTGGGGGGCGTCCGCCCTTGCGGTGGAACGGCTGGCGCGGGGATTGGATCCGTGGCCCGGCGCTTATACCCGGTGGGAAGGAAAAGTTATGAAAATCTGGGAAACGCAGGCCGTCCCTTATGATACGCCCGGCGCGCCGCCCGGGACAGTCACAAAGGTAGAAAAAGACGGCTTTCTCGTGCAGACCGGGGAAGGGCAGCTGAAAATCCTGGGACTCCAGATACCGGGGAAAAAACGGATGGAAGCAGGGGCTTTCCTGCGTGGTTATCCGATAGCCGAAGGCATGACCCTGGGGGGAGAGGCACGATGAAAGGGACCGTCCTGTGAAGCCGCTGCCCGCCGATGGCGCTGCCATGAGGGGGAGCAGTCCGGCTGCGGGAAAACGTATGCGTATCAATCGCAGGAGGTGAAGGGTATGTATTATTATCCAATGTATTTTGACAGAACGTATCTGCTCGTGCTTGTGGGTGTTGTGATCTGCCTTTTGGCGTCCGCACGGATGAACAGTACGTTCCGGAAATATTCAAACGTCCGGAACCATTCCGGGATGACAGGGAGAGAGGCGGCGGAGCGGATACTTGCCATGTCCGGGATCCGGGATGTGAGGGTTGCGCATGTATCGGGCAGCCTGACCGACCATTATGACCCGCGGACGAAGGTCGTGCGCCTTTCGGACGCCACGTACAATTCCACATCGGTCGCTGCGCTCGGCGTAGCGGCGCATGAGTGCGGCCATGCCGCGCAGCATGCGCATGGATACGCGCCGCTGTCGATCCGCTCCGCCCTGGTGCCGGTCGCCAATTTCGGGAGCAGCATTGCCTGGCCGTTGATCCTGATCGGCCTGCTGATGAACAGCGAGATGTCCCAGATGCTTCTGAACCTTGGGATACTGGCTTTTTCCCTGGCGGTCCTCTTCCAGCTCGTGACGCTTCCGGTGGAGTTCAACGCTTCCTCCAGGGCTTTGCGGATTTTAGGGGACACAGGGCTTTTGTATGAAAATGAAGTGAAGGATACGAGGAAGGTTTTGACGGCGGCGGCATTGACCTATGTTGCAGGCGCGGCGTCCGCGATCCTGCAGCTTCTGCGTATCCTTCTTTTGACGCAGAACCGCAGGCGTGATTAGCCTCAGCCCATTTCCTGGGTCTTCCGTAAGCAAGTGATGTAAGAGTAAGGGGTGGCCAAAGATGGCGGATTCTGTAAACACAAGGGAAATTGTCCTGGACATCCTGCTTGCTGTCTTAAGGGACGGGGAATACAGCCATATTGCCCTGTCCCGGATATTAGGGCAATACCAGTATTTGGGAAAGCAGGAGCGGGCGTTTATTACGAGGCTGGCGGAAGGGACATTAGAGCGCATGATTGAACTGGACGCGATACTGGATCAGGTATCGAGCGTGCGAGTGTCCCGGATGAAGCCGGCCATCCGCTTGATTTTAAGAAGCAGCGTCTATCAGATGAAATATATGGACAGCGTGCCGGACCGGGCCGTATGCGATGAGGCGGTAAAGCTTACGAAAAAAAGAGGTTTCCGGAATTTAGCAGGCTTTGTGAACGGAGTACTCCGGAATCTTGCGGGGGACAAAGACAAGCTTACGGTTTCCAGGAAAGACCCGCTGGAAAATATGTCTGTCCGGTATTCCATCCCGGAATGGATTTTAAAACAATGGGTTTCAGAATATGGCCTTGCGCAGGCGGAAAAGATGGCGGCCTCGTTTTTGGAGGAACGCCCGGTTTGTATCCGCTGCAATCTGCTGGAATGCCAGCCCAAAGAGTTGCAACGATCCCTGGCATCGGAAGGTGTCCAGGCAGAGGAAGTGCCGGGTGTCCCTTACGCATTTTATATCCGGGGGTATGACTACCTGCCCGGTCTGGCAAGTTTTCAAAAGGGCTGGTTTTTTGTGCAGGATCTCAGTTCCATGCAGGTCGCAGAGTGGGCGGACCCGCAGCCGGGGGATCTCGTGCTGGACGTCTGCGCCGCGCCCGGAGGAAAGGCAGTCCATCTCGCGGAGAAAATGGGCAATACCGGGATGGTGACCGCCAGGGATCTATCGGATTATAAAGTAAGGCTGATTGAGGAGAATATCGAGAGGAGCCATCTCTCCAATATCCGGGCGGAATGCATGGACGCGCGCATCCTTGACGAAGAGTGGCGGGGACGCGCGGATATTGTCGTCGCCGACCTGCCTTGTTCCGGCCTTGGGGTGCTGGGGAGAAAGACCGATTTAAAATATAAAATGACGCTCCAGATACAGGAAGACCTCGTATGCCTGCAGAAAAAAATCCTTGGCGTCGTGCAGGTTTACGTGAAGCCTGGCGGGAAGCTTGTATACAGCACCTGTACGGTACACAGGAAAGAAAACGAAGAAATGGCCCGGTATTTCCTGCACCGCTATCCGGAGTTTGAGCTTGTAAGGCAAAAGCAGAGCCTGCCGGGGATCGACGAAGGGGATGGGTTCTATCTTGCGCTGATGAGGAGAACAAAGTGAAAAAGGACATTTTATCATATCAATACGAAGAGTTGACGCGGGAGATGGAAAGCCTGGGAGAGAAACCGTTCCGTGGGCAGCAGGTTTATGAATGGCTGCACAGGAAGCTGAGCCTGGATTTTGAGGAAATGACGAATCTTTCAAAACCGCTGCGGAAAACCTTGCGGGAGGGCTATGAGATCTGTAGGATGGAGCCTGTTGCGAGGCGGGTCTCGCAGACAGGGCCAACGGAAAAATTTTTATTCGGGCTGTCGGACGGGAACCGGATCGAGAGTGTCTGGATGCGGCGGCGTTACGGCAATTCCGTCTGTATCTCTTCCCAGGCCGGCTGCCGGATGGGCTGCCGGTTCTGCGCTTCCGGGCAGGACGGGCTGGCAAGGGACCTCAAGCCATCGGAAATGCTGGGGCAGGTCTATCAGATCCAGCGTATCACCGGGGAAAGAGTGTCCAACATCGTCGTGATGGGGACAGGTGAGCCATTGGACAATTATGACAATTTCCTGAAATTCGTCCGCATGGCCAGTGACAGCCATGGGCTGAATATCAGCCAGAGGAATATGGCCGTGTCCACCTGCGGGATCGTCCCCGCGATAAAAAAACTGGCAAAAGAAAGGCTGCAGATCACGTTGGCGCTCTCCCTCCATGCCCCTACGCAGGAGAAAAGGCAGAAGCTGATGCCCATCGCGTCCCGCTATCCTCTTTCAGAGGTCCTGGCGGCCTGCGATGGATATTTTGAACAGACCGGGCGGCGTCCGACCTTTGAGTACAGCCTGATAAAGGGCGTCAACGACCAGCCGGAAGACGCGGAAGGGCTCATACGCCTGCTGAAAGGGCGCAACTGCCATCTGAACCTGATTTTGGCAAACCCCGTCAAAGGGCGGGAGTTTAGGCGGCCCGATGAAAAAAGCGCAGCGGATTTTAAACGCAGGCTGAAAAAAGGCGGGCTAAACGCCACCATCCGGAAACCCCTCGGAACCGATATCGAGGGAGCTTGTGGACAGCTCCGGCGGGGCTATGCCCAGGGACAGCCGTTGGGGTAGGCGCCAATGGCGCCCATCCCAACCAATTTTTCACCATAGTATTTTCTTTTTTTGTTCTTTATGGTAGAATGTGCATAGCTAACAGACCGCGCAGCCTGTGGGTCCGCGGCGCGGCAAACCATCCACATCCTTCATACAGGGAGAATACGATATGAAGCTATTCGCAAAAACTGATGTTGGCAGAAAACGAGAGGTGAACCAGGATTACGTATTTGTGACGGACATGCCGGTGGGGCCGTTCCCCAACCTTCTGGTAGTGGCGGACGGCATGGGGGGCCACAAAGCGGGGGATTTTGCGTCGAAATACACTGTGAAAGTGCTGAGGGAAGAGCTGGGGAAGACGGAGCTGAAAAAGCCCGAAGAAATCCTTTTGGAGATCGTCCGCATTGCGAACCACAGGCTGATCCAGGAAGCCCAGACCGATGTAAAGCTGGACGGGATGGGGACCACCCTTGTCGTAGCGACCGTGATCGGCAATACGCTTCATTTTGCAAATGTCGGCGACAGCCGCCTGTATTTGATCAATGATAAGATCCGCCAGCTTTCCAAAGACCATTCCCTTGTGGAAGAGATGGTACGGCTGGGAGGGATCCGGGCGGAAGAGGCAAAAAACCATCCGGATAAAAATATCATCACACGGGCCATGGGGGTGAAAGAGGATGTAGAAGCGGACATTTACGAATACCGCCTGAACAAGGGCGACCTGCTTTTGATGTGTACGGATGGACTCAGCAACATGGTAGAAGACGAGGATATGTTTGATATTGTAAAAGGCTCCCGCGATATCGTGGAAGCCGTATTAAAATTGATAGAGAAGGCCAACAGCAATGGTGGGAGAGATAACATAGGGGTTGTTATGGCAGAGCCGTTGCCCGACGAGGTGGAGGTATGGTAAGCGGTGGGATCATTTTAGGAAAGCGTTATGAAATCGTCAGTAAAATCGGCGCGGGCGGGATGGCGGACGTTTATAAGGGGCGGGATGTCAAGCTCAACCGTTACGTGGCGATCAAGGTTTTGAAAAAAGAGTATCAGGAGGATGCGGATTTTGTACGGAAGTTCCGTTCAGAAGCGCAGGCTGCCGCCGGGCTTTTACACCCCAATATTGTAAATGTCTACGACGCGGGGGAAGACCGGGGGCTTTACTATATCGTGATGGAGCTTGTGGAGGGCATCACCCTGAAGGAATACATCAAGCGGAAGGGAAAGCTGTCCCACAAGGAGATTGTCAATATCGCGGTCCAGATGTGCAATGGGATCGGCTGCGCGCACGCGGCGGACATCATCCACCGGGATATCAAGCCGCAGAATATCATCATCTCCAAGGACGGGAAAGTGAAAGTAACCGACTTTGGGATAGCGAAAGCGACCACCTCCCATACGGTCAGCTCCAATGCGATGGGGTCTGTCCATTATACGTCCCCGGAGCAGGCGAGGGGGAGGTTCAGCGACGCAAAAAGCGATATTTATTCGATCGGCATCACGTTATTTGAGATGGCCACGGGACGGCTCCCGTTTGTAGGGGATTCCACGGTGACAGTTGCCATCAAGCATTTGCAGGAGGAGATCACGCCGCCGTCAGAATATGTGCCGGATCTTCCTTACAGCTTAGAGCAGATCATCCTGAAATGCACCCAGAAAAACGGGCAGAGGCGTTACAACAATACGGATGAGCTTGTACGCGACCTGAAACGTTCGCTCGTAGACCCGGATGGTGATTTTGTGGTGATACCGCCGCTCCAAAACGCGGATACCGTGATCATCACGGATGAGGAATTGGACAATATCCGCGACAACTACGATGGGGACGCGGACGATGATTACGATGATGATTATGATAACGATGACAGCCGTTATAGGAACCGGGATGAGACTTCTGAGGATGTAAACCCACGGATGAAAAAGATTATGAAGATCCTGACGGTCGTTGTGATCGCGATCATCGTGTTTATCCTGATTTTCGCGATCGGGAAAGCGGCCGGGATTTTCAAATCCTTCGGCGGGAATACTGCGGACGAAGAGACGGAGGAAGAAGTGGAGGTCCCATCGCTGCTTGGCATGACAGAGGAGGAGGCCAAAGAGGAAGCGAAAAAATACGACCTGGGGATCCGCGTGACCACGCAGGAGGAATCCACGCAGTATGAGAAAGGGCAGATCTGCAGCCAGACCCCGGAGGCGGGAGAAAAAGTCGAAAAGAACACTACGATCAAAGTCGTGCTAAGCTCTAAGCTGGTCAGCGAAGAGATCACCGTCCCGGACGTCGCGGGAAGCGATGAGGACAGCGCGAGGAAGACCCTGGAGGAAGCCGGGTTTACCGTTGGGACGCCCAATTATGTCTACGACGGATCCGTCGGAGAAGGGGAAGTCATATCGACGGATCCGGAAGCCGGCGCCAGCGTGGCAAGCGGGACGGAGATCATCATGAATGTCAGCAAGGGGACAAAAAAAGTCACAGTCCCGAGCGTGGTCGGGAAAAGCGAGTCGTCAGCGAAATCCACGCTTTCCGACCTTGGCCTGAAGAGTACGGTGACAACGGAGTACAGTAATTCCGTCGATCAAGGCATCGTTATCTCCCAGAGCATTTCCAAAGGGACGAAGGTGGCAGCCGGGACTACGGTCAGCCTGGTCGTCAGCAGCGGCGAGAAACCGGAAGAAAAGGTCAGCGTCCCGGATCTGAGCGGACAGACGCTGCAGGGCGCCAAGTCCCTGCTTGAGAGCAAAGGCCTGACGCTGGTGGACGGCGGGCAGGAGATCAGCAATGTTGCGATTGGGAAGGTCACCCGCTGGAGCCCGTCCGGAAGCGTCAAGAAAGGAACGCAGGTGACGGTCTGGATCAGCAGCGGATCCGGAACCGAGAATAATGATTCCACCGACTCTCCATCGAATACGGAAGATCCGGCCGCGCAGCCAACGACCGAAACCGGGCAGGATACGGTGGGGCAATAATGCGTGGACGGATCATCAAAGGGATCGCCGGGTTTTACTACGTCCATACAGGAGGCGCCGGCATTTATGAATGTAAGGCAAAGGGGATTTTCCGGAAAGAGAACATCAAGCCCCTTGTAGGGGACGAGGTTGCGGTTGAAATCATAGATGAACAGGAAAAAGAAGGGAATATCATCCAGATTTTCCCAAGGAAGAATGAGCTGAACCGCCCTGCGGCTTCGAATGTTGACCAGGCGCTGGTCGTCTTTGCGGCGGCGAAGCCGGATCCGCTGCTCTCCTTGCTGAACCGGTTCCTTGTGATGATGGAGGTGAGACGGATACCGTCCATCCTGTGTTTCAATAAAATGGACCTGGTTTCCGGGCAGCAATTGGCGGCGCTGCGGCAGGCTTTTACAGGCTGCGCATATCCGCTTGTATTCACCAGCGCGCTGGAGCCGGAAACCATAGAGCCGCTTCGCAGGCTGCTCCGTGGGAAAACGACCGTGATGGCAGGGCCTTCGGGCGTGGGGAAATCTTCTTTGCTAAACCTTCTTGCGCCACAGGCCGGGGCGCAGACAGGGGCGGTCAGCCGGAAAACCGAACGGGGACGGCATACGACCCGGCACTGTGAACTGTTCCCGCTGGAGGAAGGGACGTACATGATGGATACACCGGGCTTCAGCTCCTTTTATGCGGAGGGCTTTGACAAAGAGGGGCTAAAGTGCTGTTTCCCGGAATTTGCGCCCTATGAGGGAACCTGCAGGTTTGCAGGGTGCAGCCATATACACGAACCCGGATGCAAGGTAAAGCAGGCGGTGGAGGATGGCCAGGTTTCCAGGGAACGCTACAAAAGTTACACGGAAATCTATGAGGAATTGGGCAAGAAAAGGAGGCACTGAGATGAAGTACATTCTGGCGCCGTCGATCCTGTCGGCGGATTTTACAAAGCTGGGTGAAGAGATGCGCATTACCGAGGAAAATGGGGCGGAATATCTTCATTTTGACGTGATGGACGGAATGTTTGTCCCCAATATTTCCTTTGGGGTCCCCGTCCTGAAGTCGATCCACGGCGCTACAGGCCAGGTGATGGACGCCCACCTGATGGTACAGGAGCCGGTCCGTTACGTAGAAGCATTTGCAAAGGCGGGGGCGGACATCATTACGGTCCACCTGGAAGCCTGCAAAGATATCCGGGCGACGATTTCCGAGATCCGCAGATGCGGCGTAAAAGCAGGGCTGTCGATCTGCCCCGGGACGGATGTGGCCGATCTGCGGCCGCTGCTGCCGATGGTGGACATGGTCCTGATCATGAGCGTGCATCCGGGGTTTGGCGGACAGACATTCATCCCGGAATCCCTGGGCCGGATCCAAAAGACCCGCGCAATGTTAAAGGAGGAAGGGCTGTCGGCGGATATACAGGTAGACGGCGGGCTGAGCGCCGCAAACGTAAAGGATATCCTGGATGCCGGCGCGAATATCGCGGTTTTGGGTTCCGGGATCTTTAACGGCGACGTTGCCCAAAACACGAAAGAAGTAATGAGGATTTTAAGAAGCTATGGCTAAGAGGATCGTGATCGTCAGCGGGGGAGAGATCGACGAGGAATTTGTTTCCAGGATTTTGGAAATGCCGTATGACTATGTCATCGGTGTGGATAAGGGGATGGAATTTCTGTACCGGCATGACATCATGCCGAGCTATATCGTGGGGGATTTTGACAGTGTGGACCGGTCTATCAGCGATTACTACCGCACGGAGACGGACGTGCCGATCCGCGCGTTTAACCCGGTAAAGGATGCGTCGGATACGGAGATCGCCATACGCCTTGCCATGACCTTAAGATGTGACGAGATGCGGATACTGGGCGCGACCGGCGGACGGATCGACCATTTATGGGCCAACGTGCAGTCTCTCGCCATCCCGTTCCGTGCGGGGATCGACGCGCAGATCCTGGACAGGCAGAATAAGATCCGCCTGATAGGCGGGGAGACAATCTTGCGGCGGGAAGAAGCGTATGGGCCTTATTTTTCCCTGTTCCCGCTGGGGCGGGAGGTAAGCCGCTTTTCCATCGAAGGGGCCAAATACCCGCTGCACGACCATACGCTGAACGCGGTAGGGAGCCTCTGCGTCAGTAACCAGTTTGAGGCGGACGAGGTGGTGATCCGCTTCCAGGACGGGGAAGTGATTTTGATGGAGACGAGGGATAAGGAAGGATAATTTCTTGGATAAAGTGGGTATACTATGTA
>CAZYVA010000037.1:0-9116 GCA_964650695.1 uncultured Dorea sp.
GGCGGTCTGCACGGTGTCGGTTCTTCCGTTGTCAATGCACTTTCTACGTCATTGACCGTACGAGTCAAAAACGGAGAGCACATTTACGAGGATAAATATGAACGCGGCAATCCGGTTGTAGAGCTGCAGAACGGACTGCTTCCGGTGGTCGGAAAAACAAAAGAGACCGGAACCAGCATTACGTTCCTGCCGGATGAAACAATTTTTGATAAAACAAGATTTAAAGAGGATGAGGGAAAGAGCAGGCTGCACGAAACCGCCTATTTGAATCCGGAGCTTACGATTTGTTTTCGGGATTTCCGAAAGGAAGAGCCGGAAATTTTAGAATTTCACGAGCCGGAGGGAATCAGCGGCTTTATTAAGGATATGAATAAGTCCAAAGAAGCCATTCATGATGTGATTTTCTATCAGGGAGAAAGTGAAGGCGTTTATGTGGAGGTTGCTTTCCAGTATGTGAATGAGTTTCATGAAAACGTGCTGGGGTTCTGCAACAATATTTACAACAGTGAAGGCGGGACGCATCTGACCGGGTTCAAGACGACGTTTACGACGGTGATGAACCAGTATGCAAGGGAGCTGGGGATTTTAAAAGAGAAAGACGCCAATTTTACGGGTGCGGATATCCGCAACGGGATGACGGCGGTGATCTCGATCAAGCATCCGGACCCGCGTTTTGAGGGGCAGACCAAGACGAAGCTGGACAACCCGGACGCGGCGAAAGCGGTTGGAAAAGTGGTGGGGGATGAGATCGTCCGCTATTTTGACCGGAACTTGGACAATCTGAAAAAGGTGCTTGGCTGCGCGGAGAAAGCGGCAAAGATCCGAAAGACGGAGGAGAAAGCCAGGACGAATCTCCTTGCGAAGCCAAAGTATTCCTTTGACAGCAACGGGAAGCTGGCCAATTGCGAGAGCAGGGACGCCAGCAAATGCGAGATTTTCATTGTGGAAGGGGATTCCGCCGGGGGGTCGGCGAAAACCGCGAGGGACCGGCTGTACCAGGCCATCCTGCCTATCCGGGGGAAGATCCTGAACGTGGAAAAGGCCAGCATTGACAAGGTGCTTGCCAATGCGGAGATCAAGACGATGATCAACGCTTTTGGATGCGGGTTTTCCGAGGGGTATGGGAATGATTTTGATATCAGCAAGCTCCGCTACGACAAGATTATCATTATGGCGGACGCGGATGTGGACGGCGCGCATATCTCCACGCTGCTTTTGACGCTGCTTTACCGGTTTATGCCGGAATTGATCTACGAGGGGCATGTCTATATTGCGATGCCGCCCCTTTATAAAGCGATGCCGAAAAAGGGGGAGGAGGAATACCTCTACGATGATCAGGCATTGGAGCGCTACCGCAGCGCCCATGACGGCCCGTTTACCTTGCAGCGCTACAAGGGCCTGGGAGAGATGGACGCTGTGCAGCTCTGGGAGACGACACTGAACCCGGAGACGAGGCGGCTGAAGCTGATCGAAATCGAGGACGCACGGATGGCGTCCAGTGTGACGGAGATGCTGATGGGGACGGAGGTGCCGCCCAGACGCACATTTATTTATGAAAACGCTACGGAGGCGGAATTGGATATATAAGGAGCAGGGCAATACTGGAGGGAAACATGCAGGAGATAATCAGGACCGAGTATTCGGATGTGATGAAGAAATCTTATATTGATTACGCGATGAGCGTCATTATCGCCCGCGCGCTGCCGGATGTCCGCGACGGCTTGAAGCCGGTACAGCGGCGGACGCTTTACGATATGCATGAACTGGGGATCCGCTATGACAGGCCGTACCGGAAATGCGCCCGTATCGTGGGGGACACGATGGGGAAGTACCATCCCCACGGGGACAGCTCCATCTATGAAGCGCTGGTGGTGATGGCGCAGGAATTTAAAAAAGGTATGATCCTGGTTGACGGGCATGGGAATTTCGGTTCTATTGAAGGGGACGGGGCGGCGGCCATGCGCTACACAGAGGCGCGGCTGGCGAAGATCACCCAGGAGGCGTTCCTGGCGGATCTGGACAAAGGCGTTGTCCCTTTCCTGCCGAATTTTGACGAGACGGAAAAGGAGCCGGAGGTCCTTCCGGCCCGTATCCCGAATCTTCTTGTCAATGGCGCGGAAGGGATCGCGGTCGGGATGGCGACAAGCATCCCGCCCCACAACCTGGGGGAGGTCATCGATGCGGTCAAAGCCTACATGAAAAATGATGAGATCAGCACGAAACAGTTGATGCGATATATCAAGGGCCCGGATTTCCCGACGGGAGGGGTCATTGTCAATAAAGACGATCTGCTGCGGATCTATGAGAACGGGACGGGGAAAATAAAAATCCGCGGAAAAGTCGAGGTAGAAGAGCTGAAAGGCGGGAAAAAACGCCTGGTCGTGACGGAGATCCCTTACACGATGATCGGCGCGGGGATCGGGAAATTTTTAAACGATGTGTACAGCCTGGTCGAGACAAAAAAGACGGCGGATATTGTGGACATTTCCAATATGTCGTCGAAAGAGGGGATCCGGATCGTCATCGACCTGAAGCGCGGGGCGGACGTAGAAAATTTAAAAAATATGCTCTACAAAAAAACCCGTCTGGAAGACACGTTCGGCGTCAATATGCTGGCGGTGGCGGACGGCAGGCCGGAGACGATGGGGCTGAAAAAAATCATTGAGCATCATGTAGATTTCCAGTTTGAGCTGGCGACCCGGAAATACAAGACGATGCTTGCCCGGGAGCAGGACAAAAAGGAAATCCAGGAAGGGCTGATCAAAGCCTGCGATGTGATCGACCTGATCATCGAGATATTGCGGGGGAGCAAGTCGCTGAAGGAGGCAAAAGCGTGCCTGACGGACGGCGTCACGGAAAATATCCGGTTCAAGTCCTCGATTTCCCGGAAGATGGCGGCCATGCTCCGCTTCACGGAGCGCCAGGCGCAGGCGATCCTGGAGATGCGGCTGTACAAATTGATCGGCCTGGAGATCGAGGCGCTGATGAAGGAGCATGCGCAGACGCTTGCCAATATCGCCAGGTACGAGGATATTCTGAACCATTACGATTCGATGGCGGAGGTCATTGCCGGGGATCTGGACAGGCTGAAAAAAGAGTACGCGAGGAAACGGCGCACCACAATTGAAAACGCGCAGGAAGCGGTATTTGAGGAAAAGAAAATCGAAGAGCAGGAAGTGGTTTTCCTGATGGACCGGTTTGGATACGCGAAAACGATCGATGCCCTTGCCTATGAAAGGAATAAGGAAGCGGTGGACGCGGAGAATAAATTTATACTGAACTGCCGCAATACCGGAAAGCTCTGTATTTTTACCGATATCGGGAAAATGCATCAAATCCGGGTCCTTTCCCTTCCTTACGGGAAATTCCGGGACAAGGGTGTCCCGATCGACAATGTCAGCAACTATGACAGCACGAAAGAGCGCGCCGTGTATCTATGCGACGAGGACCAGCTCCATTTCGCCAGCCTTTTGTTTGCCACAAAGCAGGGGATGGTGAAAAAAGTGTCCGGCCAGGAATTCCTGGTGGCAAAGCGCACAGTTGCGGCAACGAAGCTGCAGGAGAACGACGAGGTTGCCAGTATCCAGGTGCTTGCCGAAAACCAGCATGTCGTGTTCCGGACGAAAGGCGGGTATTTCCTCCGTGTCCCCGGCACAGAAATCCCGGAAAAGAAAAAAGGCGCGATAGGCGTGCGGGGCGTCAAATTGAAGCGGAAGGACGAGCTGGAGGAGGTTTATCTGTTCGAGGAAGGGACAGAGTGCAAGATCCCGTATGCAGAAAAAGAAATCACGCTGAGCCGGCTGAAGGTTTCCAAACGGGACGGGACAGGAACAAAGCCGAAAGTGCAGTAAGGAGGGGTTGGATGAAAAAAAGGACGGTCAGCATCTTAATCGCGGCAATGGTGTGCGTGACGGCAGCCTGCGGGGCAAAGGGAGAGGAAGGGCAAGGCGGCGAAGAAGAAGCCGTCACAAAAGACAGCGGCCCGGAAAAGATCCTGGAAGAGGCCAACAGCCAATATGGGAAGCAGTCCCTCCGGGGATCGGATTGTACGTACACGTATTGTTATTCCGACGGAAGCACGCAGGAGGAAACCGGCGTTACCGTATTTGACGCGGAAAAAGGGATCCAGCAGATGGTTTACCGGCAGGGCGATACGGTTGTGAGCCAGGTTTTTAACGTCAAGGACGGGGACGCCTATTATACGTATTCTTATGACGAGGAAGACGGTTCCTGGATCCGGTTCCAGCAGGTGGCGGACGACAACGGGGAAACTTCCTACCAGCGCGAGGAGGACGGGGAACTGTTTGTATTTCAGCCGTCCTACGGCTATGATAATGTCAAATATTCCCAGGAAGGGGAGGAAAAAATCAACGGCGTTGACACGATCAAGATCAAAGTGACGGCTGATGAGGCGGTCAGCCGGGATGAAGAGGATGACGGCATCACGAAGGAGGATGTTTTATCCAGCTACGGCTTGACAGAGGAAGCGGTCGGGTATATCGAAGGCTTGGAGGAGGAACTGGATCAGTACGTGCAGGCAATGAACCAGGCGGCTTATGGCTCTACAACCTCTTTTGAAAATACGATCTGGGTGGATGCGCAGGATTTCATTCCTGTCAAAAGCGAATCGGTCACTACGTTCCATGAAGTGGAGACGGTGGACGACACAGGGGAGGATCCGCTGGCGGATTTTGAAAACCATTATTGGAAAGCGGCGATGGTGCAGGAGGATATGGACAACGGCATGAGCTTGTCCGAGGCGCTTGAGGATGTAAAAAACAACGAAAGCGGGATGGAAGAGCAGCAAAAGCTGTCCGAGGAAGAGCAGGAAGAAACGCAGGAAGAGGAAGACGACGAGCCGCAGCAGGTTTCCATGATAGCGGCAGAGACGTATGTCTATGGGGACGACTGCATGGAAATCGGGGAACTCCCAGGGGAATACGAGGAGATTACGGAAGAGGATTATATGTACGGGGAATATTGATGAGGCTTGCGGGAGTGCGCAGCAAGGAGCAAGCTGGCATCACCCAGGAGCCGGATCCTATTTGCCCCTGCATCGTTGATCTTAGAGAAAGAAAGGGCTGGAAAATGATACAGGATATCAAACCGCATATTTTAAACAACCAGTACCGCCCATCGCCTCCGCGGCAAGACAGTTTCCTGCTTTGCTATAAGGGGAAGCAGGCGTTTGTGAAAGTGGGGGAGGACGGGCAGATTTCCTACCCTTCGTTTTGGGAGGCGGAAAAGGTTCTGGATAGCGGGACTCTTTATCAAAATTATCAATACCTGTTTTCGGTCGATGGCGTAGGTTTTTACCTTGGGAGCGGGCTGGATTATGGGAAAATCCCAGGGTACGGGATGGAGGATATCCAAATTTTCAGGCGGGGGACGCCGAAGCATTTGGCCTTTGCCGGGGTGACGGGATGGCAGCTTTCCCGCTGGTACCAGGACAGGAAGTTCTGCGGGCGGTGCGGCCGTTTGATGGTGCACGATGAAAAAGAACGGATGATGCGCTGCCCGGAATGCGGGAATATGGAATTCCCGAAAATCTGCCCGGCGGTCATTATTGCCGTAACCAATGGAAATCAGATCCTGCTGTCAAAATACGCGGGCCGGGAGTACAAAAAGTACGCGCTTCTTGCCGGGTTCAATGAAGCGGGGGAGACGATAGAAGAGACGGTCCACCGGGAAGTCATGGAAGAGGTGGGGCTGAAGGTAAAAAACCTGCGGTATTATAAAAGCCAGCCGTGGCCGTTCAGCGATACGCTGCTGATGGGTTTCTTCTGTGAGCTTGACGGGGAGGACGAAATACGGATAGACCAGGAAGAACTGTCTCTTGCGGGGTGGTTTGGGCGGGATGCGCTGCCGGTGGAAAACGACGGGGCCAGCCTGACGCGTGAGATGATGGACGTGTTCCGGAAAGGGCTGGTCGATTTACGGCGCTGACGGGGGAGGAGTACGGGGAAGTTTCCCACCCCTCTTGCAAATCCCTTTTAGGCGTGGTAGAGTGTATGTATACAAGGCGGCTTCGCGGGCCTATCTGTCCGCGTGCAGGATTTTGTCTTTTGTGGCGGACATCACAAGGCCATCCGGGAACCATCACTCCTATCACAGCGTCCCTGGAGGGTATTTTTTTACATCCTGGGATGCGTCTGGCATACCAGCCAAAGGGCTTTGCCGTTGGACGATACCAGGATGTGGATGAAAAAAGGGGCAGATATACCTGGCCGGACCTTGGATAAACAGATTCGGCAGGCCTTAAAGAAAGGAGAAGGAAAATGAAAGAATACAACCGCGTCTGTGCGAAGATCGATTTGGATGCGATCGAGTACAATATTGAAATGATGAAAAAAAATATCCGCAAGGATACGAAAATGATTGCGGTCATAAAGACGGACGGCTATGGACATGGGGCTTTGCAGATCGCCAGGCTTCTGGGCTGCAGGGAATATATATGGGGTTACGCGGTCGCAACCCTGGACGAAGCGGTCTCGCTGAAAAACAACGGCGTAAAAAAGCCGATCCTGGTGTTGGGATGTATTTTCCCGGATCAGAGGGAAGCCATGATCCGCCAGGAAGTGCGCATGACCGTCTATACTTTGGAGATGGCCAAAGAAGTTTCCGGGCTTGCCGCGAAACTGGGAAAAGACGCGTATGTCCATATCAAGCTGGACACCGGGATGTCGAGGCTGGGATTCCCGGTCAGTGAGGAGAGCGTGGCGGAGATTGCGCGGATCGCCGCTCTGCCGCATCTGGTCCTGGAGGGGATGTACACCCACTTCGCGAAAGCGGATGAAACGGACAAATCTTTTACAAAGAAGCAGTTGGACGGCTACCTTTGGATGAAAGAAGCGCTGGAAAAAGAAGGGGTCGTTTTCACCTATTATCATTGCTCGAACAGCGCAGGTATCATTGACGTCCCGGAAGCAAACATGGACCTGGTACGGGCTGGGATCTCGATGTATGGGATTTATCCGTCCGATGAAGTGAAAAAACAAAACGTACCGTTGAAACCGGCCCTGGCGCTGATCAGCCACATCGCCCATGTAAAGTGGGTGGAGGAAGGAACGCCTGTCAGCTACGGCGGTACATTTGTGACGGAAAGGCGTACAAGGATCGCCACGATACCGGTGGGATACGGCGACGGTTACCCAAGGAGCCTGTCCAACAAGGGGTATGTACTCATCCATGGGAAACGCGCAAGGATTTTAGGGAGGGTATGCATGGACCAGTTTATGGTGGACGTCACGGATATCCCGGATGTAAAGTTTGCAGACCCTGTGGTTTTGATCGGCAAGGATAAAGGGGAAGCGCTCCCGGTAGAAATTTTAAGCGCGCTTTCCGACCGGTTCCCGTATGAATTTGTCTGCGACCTGGGGAAACGCATCCCAAGGGAGTACTACCGGCACGGGGAACTGGTGGAACAAAAGGATTGCTTTTAGCAGCGCTGCCGGCAAAAGACCAGGCTCTACCGAATACTTTAAAAAAAGATGGCAATACTTTCATCAGGAAAGCTTCTGCGGCTATGGAAATGCAGCGGCGGTTTCCGTGCTTTTGCGGAACAGATTGGAGTGTGGTAGAGTGCAGGTAAGGCGGGGAGATATATATTACGCGGATTTAAGCCCGGTAGTGGGTTCGGAGCAGGGAGGCATCCGTCCGGTGCTGATCATCCAGAATGATGTCGGCAACCGGCACAGCCCGACCGTCATCTGCGCGGCAATCACGAGCCGGATGAATAAGGCGAAACTCCCGACCCATGTGGAGCTGGATGCCAGACGGTGCAGGATTGTGAAAAACTCCGTGGTCCTGCTGGAACAGGTCAGGACGATTGATAAGCTCCGGTTGAAAGATATGGTCTGCCATTTGGACAGAGGGATGATGGATAAGGTGAATGAAGCTTTGAAGGTCAGCTTTGAGCTTCATACATAATACACGCGGAACCGGGGAATGATTTTCCGGCGGAAAAAGAGGACGGGATTACAGGAGACAAAAAAATAAAAAAGAAAGGAATCGAGGAATAAGGGAAACAATAAAAATGGAAGAAGGCAGTTTGATCGGGAAGATACGGCGGGTCTTTCAGGATGAAGGCGAGATGGACGAGGATCTAAAGCAGGAGGCAGCGAAATTGATCCGGAATATTTTCCGCTACATGGATAAAGACGCAAAGGATATCATGACGCACCGGAAAAATATTGTCGGGATCGAATGCGGCAAGACGCTGGAGGATGCTTTGAAATTTATGCTGACTCAGAATTACTCCCGTTTTCCGATTTACAGGGAAGACATCGATGAAGTGATCGGCTTCCTGCATTTGCGGGACGCGGTTGCCTGTTACCTGGACAGGGAAAAACGGGCGGTCCCGATTGAAAAACTGGACAGCTACATAAGGCAGTTTTATGTAGTACCGGAGACAAAGAGCATTGATACGCTGTTCCGGGAGATGCAGGATTCCCAGAACCATGCGGTCCTGGTGCTGGATGAGTATGGACAGACAAGCGGGCTTGTCACGATGGAGGATATCCTTGAGGAACTGGTGGGGAATATCCTGGATGAACATGATGTAGAAAAAAAGAATATTACGAGGCTGTCTTCCGGCAGTTATCTTGTCTACGGGCTGACGGACCTGGAAGAGTTGGAAGAGATCCTCCCTATCCGTTTTGAGAAGGATGAATATGAGACATTGAATGGCTTCATCATCGCGCATCTTGACCGGATCCCAGGGGAGGACGAGCGTTGCTCCGTCGAGTATGGCGGATACCGTTTTACGGTGCTTGAGGTCGATGACAATACGGTACAGAGCGTGCGGATCGAGAAGCTTGCGCAAGGGACCGGCGACGGCGGCGTAGCGTCATAGCCGCCGGAAGCCAGGAAACTCCGCGTCACTAAGCTTTCTCGCTCCCTACGGTCGCGATAAAGCAAGTTTCATAGTAAACCCCATGCCACATTGTGGATGTACCACGGAAAACTGGGGGTTTACAATCAGGAAACTCCGCGTCACTAAGCTCGGAAATACCTCGCTAAGTGCTGCGGAGTACATTCAACTAAGCTTTCTCGCTCCTTGCGGTCGCGATAAAGCAAGTTTCATAGTAAACCCCATGCCACATTGTGGATGTACC
>CAZYVA010000037.1:9216-16635 GCA_964650695.1 uncultured Dorea sp.
TTACAATCAGGAAACTCCGCGTCACTAAGCTCGGAAATACCTCGCTAAGTGCCGCCAAGTACATTCAACTAAGCTTTCTCGCTCCCTACGGTCGCGACAAAGCAAGTTTCATAGTAAACCCCATGCCACATTGTGGATGTACCACGGAAAACTGGGGGTTTACAATCAGGAAACTCCGCGTCACTAAGCTCGGAAATACCTCGCTAAGTGCCGCGGAGTACATTCAACTAAGCTTTCTCGCTCCCTACGGTCGCGATAAAGCAAGTTTCATTGTAAGGAAAGGGTGGAGAGATGTCAGGACATTCAAAATTTGCTAATATCAAACATAAAAAGGAAAAAAACGATGCCGCCAAGGGGAAGGTGTTTACGAAAATCGGGAAAGAGCTTGCCGTTGCGGTCAGGGAGGGCGGAAGCGCGGACCCGGCGAACAACAGCAGGCTCCGCGATGTGATCGCCAAGGCGAAAGCCAACAATATGCCGAACGACACGATTGAGCGGAACATCCGGAAAGCGGCGGGGGAAGGAAACGCCTCCAACTATGAGCATATTACATATGAAGGGTATGGCCCGAACGGGACGGCGATTATTGTGGAGACTTTGACGGATAACCGCAACCGCACCGCTACCAATGTCCGTCATGCATTTGCGAAGGGTAATGGGAATGTAGGCACGCCGGGATGTGTTTCTTTTATGTTTGACAAAAAAGGACAGGTGATCGTGGATAAGGAAGAATACGGCGGGGATTCGGATGAGTTGATGATGCTGGCCCTGGATTCTGGCGCGGATGATTTTTCCGAAGAGGAGGACAGCTATGAAATCCTTACGCCGCCGGACGGTTTCAGCGAGGCGCGGCAGGCTTTGGAGGATGCGGGGATTCCTATGGCAGCGGCCGGGGTGACGATGATCCCACAGACATATGTGGAGCTGACGGACGAGAAGGATATAGCCTCTATCCGTAAAACCCTGGATATGCTGGATGATGACGATGATGTACAGGATGTGTACCATAACTGGGATGAACAGGCGCTTTCCATGGTATAAAAGAAGGCGGGCATCTCCATACTAACCCTATGGAGGTGTTTTTTTATGGGAAATCAAAACAATCAACCAAAACAAAACGAGGATCCGGATGCAAAGGAGAAACAGCGCGATGAAGTCAAAGAATTGGGAAGCCTGGATCTATGCCTGAACCCGAAAAAGCACAGGATCAAGCTTCTGACGATCATTGGGGAGATTGAAGGGCATGAGGCGGTTGCCAGCAACACAAAGGCAACAAAATATGAACACTTGCTGCCGCTTTTGGCAGAGGTGGAGGACAGCGAGGAGATTGACGGCCTTTTGATACTGCTCAATACCCTCGGCGGGGATGTGGAGGCCGGGCTTTCCATCGCGGAAATGATCGCGTCGCTCAGCAAGCCAACGGTGTCTCTTGTACTGGGCGGAAGCCATTCCATTGGGGGACCGCTGGCGGTAGCGGCGGATCATTCCTTTATTGTTCCAAGCGGGACCATGATGATCCATCCGGTGCGCTCCAACGGAATGTTTATCGGCGTAACCCAGAGCCTGCGCAATATGATCCGCACGCAGGACCGCATCACTGGTTTTTTGTCCAAGCATTCCCGGATGACCCAGAACCGGATTGAAGAGCTGATGCTGAACCCAACAGAACTCGTCAAGGACGTGGGGACGCTTTTGGAGGGGAGGGAAGCGGTAAAGGAAGGACTGATCGATGAAGTGGGCGGCATGTCGGACGCGTTGCAAAAGCTACATGAGATGATTGAAGAAAGGGTGAAGGCCCGACAAAATATGTAATGACAGTTTTTTTGAAAAATGCTATAATTGTTACGGATCCGCTACAGTTCCTAAGTGATAAGGGGGAGCAAGATGGCTGCAAAGTCAGGGAAAAAAAGAACCGCCGGGTCAAGGCGGAAAACGGGGAAAAAAACCGAAACCACCGGGCAGGCTATGATTGGCGAGGAGATTGTGATCTGGGGGATGCTGGCAATCTGCATCCTGCTTCTGCTCAGTAATTTCGGCCTCGGAGGCATCTGGGGGAGGGCGCTTTCTGGTGTTTTGAAGTATGTATTCGGGCTGGTCGCTTATGTCGTCCCGTTCTTTTTGTTCGGGCTTACCGCGTTCCTGGTTTCCAATAAGGAAAACTGGAAAGCATGGGTGAAAGCTTTGGCGGTTGTCTGTCTGGCTGTGTTAGCCTGTTCCCTTTCCCAGTTGATCCTGGGGCAGGGGGGATGGCTGGGGAATGCTTTTGTAGAAGCGTTATCACCGGCGGTTGGGACCGCCGGTACATATGTGGTTGTCCTGGCGGGCATCATCATTTGTATGGTGGCCGTGACCGGAAAGTCCGCATGGAAAGGGGTCACAAACCAGGGAAGCAGGGCCTGCCGGCGAGTGAAAGAGGATACAAGGCGGCGGAGAGCGCTTGCCAGAGAACGGCGGATGGAAGAGAAAGAGGCCGCAGACAGCAGATCTGCGAAGAATCCCACCAAGCGCAGCAGCCACCACGTAGAGGGGGTCTCTTTTGATACGGATCTGGGAAAGGATCCGGCGCCAGGAATGCGGGAACTTTCCGCCGGAGACACGGACGATACGGATGGATTCCTTTTTGGAACACAGGAAGAAAAGCCAACAGATCCGCAGGATTTTGTGAAAGAGCCGGAAAAAGGAACGGAGCCAGGGGATGTACCCCCGTGGATGCCGGAGGCGTTTCCGGAGAAGAAAGAATTGGGGGAAAATAAAAAAGCTGCGGTGGGAAAGGCTCCCAAAGCCGTGGATACGGATGGGAAGATACAGCCGCAGACGGCGGAAAGCGGAGACAAAGATTACGAACTTCCGCCCCTTACGCTGCTAAAGAAAGCCAAGGGCAGCCGTGTGGAATCCAACGCGGCCCTCCGGGAGACTGCCTGTAAATTACAGCAGACGCTCCATAATTTCGGGGTGGACGTCACGGTTTCCAACATCAGCCGCGGACCGACGGTGACACGTTATGAGCTGCAGCCGGAGATGGGCGTCAAGGTGAGCAGGATTGTTGGCCTGGCAGATGACATTAAGCTGAACCTGGCGGCGGCGGACATCCGGATTGAAGCCCCGATCCCTGGGAAAGCAGCGGTAGGGATCGAGGTCCCCAACAAGGAGAATACGGCTGTGATGCTGCGGGAACTTCTGGAAACAAAGGAGTTCCAGAAAAGCAAATCCAGGCTCTCCTTTGCCGCTGGGAAAGACATCGGCGGCAAGCCCGTTATAGCGGACATCGCAAAAATGCCCCACCTGTTGATTGCGGGGGCGACCGGTTCCGGGAAATCGGTGTGCATCAATACACTGATCATGAGTATTTTGTACAAAGCAACGCCGGACGAGGTAAAATTGATCATGATCGACCCGAAAGTCGTGGAACTGAGCGTTTACAACGGCATCCCGCATCTGATGATCCCGGTGGTGACAGATCCAAGAAAGGCCGCGGGAGCGTTGAACTGGGCGGTGGGTGAGATGACCCGCCGCTATCAGGCGTTCGCGGATCACCATGTACGGGATATAAAAAGCTATAATGAGAAGATTATGAAAGAGCCGGAAATCGATGGCTCCAGGCCCGCCCGGATGCCGCAGATCGTGATTATTGTGGACGAGCTTGCAGACTTGATGATGGTGGCGTCCCATGAGGTCGAGGAAGCGATCTGCCGCCTGGCGCAGCTAGCAAGGGCGGCCGGGATCCATCTGGTGATCGCGACCCAGAGGCCGTCGGTGAACGTCATTACAGGGCTGATTAAAGCGAACATGCCGTCAAGGATCGCTTTTTCCGTGTCCTCCGGCGTGGACTCCCGCACCATCATTGATATGTATGGCGCGGAGAAGCTTCTTGGAAAAGGAGATATGCTGTTTTACCCGGCAGGATACCCGAAGCCGGCAAGGGTGCAGGGCGCGTTCGTCACCGATGAAGAGGTGCAGGCGGTCGTGGATTTCTTAAAGACGAACAATGAAGAGGGCGGATACGATGAGGAAATCGTCCAGCAGGTAGATACTGCGGAAATTTCCACGCAGGCCGGCGGCTCTCCCGCACCGGAAGGCGATGGCCGGGACGCTTATTTCACGGAAGCCGGACGGTTGATCGTTGAAAAGGAAAAAGCGTCTATCGGGATGCTCCAGAGGGCGTTTAAGATTGGGTTTAACCGGGCGGCGCGGATCATGGAGCAGCTTTGCGAAGCCGGCGTCGTGGGCGGCGAGGAAGGAACGAAGCCGAGGAAGGTGCTGATGTCTGCCGAGGAGTTTGACGCGATGAGCAAAGCGGGAGAGAACCTATCATGAGGCTTCAGAAATTATACAGCGTGGCACGGAAAGCAATCGAAGAATACCAGTTAATTGAGGAAGGCGACCGTATCGCCGTCGGTGTTTCCGGCGGGAAAGACAGCCTGACGCTTTTATATGCCTTGCATGGGATCCAGCGGTTTTACCCGAAGCGCTTTGACCTTGTAGCGGTCACGGTGGATCTTGGATACCCTGGATGTGATTTCACGCCGGTCGCGAAGCTGTGTGAAGAAATGGGCGTTCCCTATACGGTTGTGGAAACGGATATCGCCCATATCTTGTTTGAAAAACGAAAGGAAACCCATCCTTGCTCCCTTTGCGCAAAAATGCGTAAGGGCGCGTTAAACCAGGCTGTGAAAGAGATGGGCTGCAACAAGGTCGCCTATGCGCACCACAAAGACGATATGATCGAGACGATGCTGCTTTCCCTGATTTTTGAAGGAAGGTTTTACGCTTTTTCGCCCCGTACTTATCTGGACCGCATGGGGCTGACCGTCATCCGGCCAGCCCTGTTTTTAGAGGAAGCCGATATTATCGGGTTTGCACGCCAGTACCATTTGCCTGTCGTAAAAAGCCGCTGCCCGGTCGATGGCCTGACAAAGCGCCAGTATGCCAAAGAACTGGTACAACGGCTGAATCAAGAGCATCCTGGTGCGAAAGACCGGATGTTTACCGCAATTTTGAACGGGAATATAAAAGGATGGCCGAAGCGGACCCCGTCTTTTCAAAAATCAACCTGAGACATCCGCTATTCCCTGATATAATTCCTAGTCGTCACGCTGCTGGCTCTCCCTGCGCCATTGATCAGGATGGCTTTAAACAACGTCTCCCCCTCTGGCATATCCACCGGCCCGGTGTAGGGTGTGGAAGCAGTCGTCGGGTCATCCCCGTTCATCGTATAATAAGCGGTATATCCATCCGGGACCTTGATCTCGATCTGCTCCTCGTCAAAATACTGCCCTGTGGACGGTGAGACTGCCGGGGCGTCCTCCACCGGGAATTCAATGGTATACTCTTTTTTCGCGATCTGGCTCGGCACGCCGCTCTTGCTGACTGCAATCGCCTTTATCACGGTCGTCCCTTCGCCAAGCTGGATGGGCTCTTCATACTTTGTCCCCGATGGGTCGGGGTCGCTTCCGTCCGTTGTATAATAGATTGCCGCTTCGTCCGTTGCCAGTGAAAGCTGCTGTACGTCATCGTAAACTTCTGAATCCTTCAGGCTGTATTCCGGCATTTCCACCTGATATTCTTCCAGGGCTTCCAGGGTCTTTTCATCCGTCTGCGCCAAAAGCGCAGGGATCTTCATCGGCTGCTTCTGTTCCAGGTAAAATTGGAAACAGGCCGCATATAGATCCGCGTTTGTGTCTTGTTTTTCAATCGCGTCTAAAAACACATCTTCCGCGTCCTGCACGCTCCTTGTGGCAAGCATCACCTGCGCCATCCCTTCGTATGCGTCCGGCTTTTCTTCATTTTTGGCGGCTGCCAGTTCAAAACAATCCATCGCCTCTGTATAACGGCCTTCCCCCAGGGCTTTCCGGCCTCTTCCTAAGGTTCCTGTGTAGGAAAAATAATAAACGGCAAACGCCGCTAACGCAAAGGCCGCTAAAAAAACAAGCAAAGCCAGCAAAAACATCCTGCGTTTCTTTTTCATTTTTTCCAATTGCCTTGCTTTTCGGCTTCTCCTCCTATGAGACATTCATCCGTCCTCCTCCTGGCTTCCAGACAGCGCCCATTGGTTGTGTGTTTGTCATATTTCCCGCAGCTTGACCGCACCGGCCGCCAGCCGTCTCCGGTCCTCATCAATGGCGGCGTAATGCTTTTTTGTTGTGTTGACGTCCTTGTGCCCCAAAACGTCCGCAACCAGGTAGATGTCCCCGGTCTCTTTATAAAGGGAAGTGCCGTAAGTGCTCCGCAGCTTGTGGGGCGTGATTTTTTTGTTCGGGGTCACCTGCCGGGCATATTTTTTCACCATGTTCTCGATGGCCTGGACGCCCATGCGTTTCCGCTGGGTGGATAAAAACAAGGCGTTTTCATGTCCGGGGAGAGGATTGGTATCGCGCCGGCTGCCATCCATATAATTTTTCAGGGCTTGTTCCACCTCCCCGCCAAAATAGACGACCATCTGGCCTCCGCCTTTCCGGGTGACAGTAATCCCATTGTTTTTAAAGTCAACATCGTTGACATCCAGGCCCACGCACTCGGAGACACGGATCCCGGTCCCTAAAAGCAAAGTGAGGATCGCCAGATCCCGTTCTTTTGTTTTTTGATAATATTTCAAGGACTGCCCGGACAAAGCATCCCCTGCGTTTTCCACAAAATCCAGCAGAAGGGCGACCTCATCCGTATCAAGACGGACGATCGCTTTTTCGTGGATTTTTGGCATATCTACCAACAGGGTGGGATTTTTTGAAATGATCTGATGTTTGTGGAAATAAGCGTAAAATGTGCGGAGCGCGGACATTTTGCGGGCAAGGCCCTTCTCGCCGTTCACCATCGTTTCATCATCATTCCGTTTATAAACCTTCAGGTATTCCAAATATTCCTCGATATCCACAGGCTCCAGCTTTTCCAGGTCCCTGGCCGTGAATTGTTCTATTTTGTAGGAGCGGTAATGGGGATTTTTTTCCATCAGGAAATGGTAAAACACCCGTATGTCATAGGCATAATTCATCCTTGTGCGTATAGAAGACGTGGGCTCGATCGCCCGGAAAAAATCATGGGTGAACGGCGGCAGGGATTTCAGGATCTCCCGCAGCCGCAGCGTGTAATCAATGGTTGTCTGTTCATGGTAATTCCTTTGCTTTGCCATCGTACATCCTCCCTTTACCCTTTCATTAAGGTCCCGGATAAACTTAAGTCTCCCGGCAGCCGCTTCGATGGGTTTTCCCGTCAAGCGCCTGCCCGTGCAGGCACGGCAGCCACTTTCCCCGTTATTCTACCACATAATTAAAAAAATGGTAATCCTATTTTACGGGCGGGACTTTTATTGTTGCCATCGCTGAAGTGAAAAGTTTATTTCCACTTTGTCCCCTTCAAAGTGGAAATAAACTTTTCACTTCAGCAGAATTTTTAAGAAATAATATTTTGCAAAACTCCCTTGTAAAT
>CAZYVA010000038.1:0-16421 GCA_964650695.1 uncultured Dorea sp.
ACGATATTTCCTTCAATATGTAATATCCGGCCAGCGTATGGAGCTTTACTTCATCGTATTCCGAATCCGTCAGGAACCCTACTTTATTAATGATTGCGTCCGGTATGCGGATTTTTCCGACATCATGGATCATTCCCGCGTAATAGGCCTGGCGCTGCCGGTAAACATCGCAGCCCATACGCCTGACAATGTCCTGTGCATAGCCTGCAACTCGCCGTGAATGACCATTCGTATATCGATCCTTGGCTTCTACAGCGTTGCTTAAGGCAAATATGATTTGATCTGTCTGCACATCCTGATCCTGCCGCAGCCCATGCGGCATTCCTGTTCCACCTCTGTCATTCTGCATATTTGCAGACGGCTCTGTCCATCTGGCCTCATGTTGGATGGATATATCGTAATCCGTTTCATTTTTCACAGCTGCGCACCTCCAGTATTGTTTAAAATCAGCGGATTGCGAGAATATGTAACATAGAATGGTCCTAGATATTACACGATTTTAATCCCCGCATCATTATATAACATTGCCATTTTCCCGTCAAGATTGCTGGCAAATTCGCTTTTCACTTCAGCACTTTATTCTGCGCTTTTTTCAAATTATGGTTGACTGTAAAAAATTCATTTGTTATAATAGGCTTCACGTAAGGCGCAGTAGCCAAGAGGTAAGGCGTGGGTCTGCAACACCCTGATTCACCGGTTCAAATCCGGTCTGCGCCTCTTCATTGGATTGTCCGAATCCCCGGTTCTGATACGGGTTTTCGGACTTTTCCATTTTTAAAGACAGCTATACAAAAGGATGCGCCTGTACGCGGGATTCACTTAGGAGCATCCATTTCACGCTATGATGAAAGCACTAGGAGGGTTGATGATGTGGGATTTAGAAAAAGCTGTGATCGTCACAAATAACGACCGTGTCTATGAAAAATACAAGGATGAGACGACGGTCCTTCTCCTCGGCACCTACAGGGAAGTCCTTCTCAAAGTACGCGACCTCGTCTACGATGGGCACATCCTCCTGACACACCCGCAGGCGTCCAGCCTGAAACCGAACCAGACACCTTACCGCTCCGTCATCGTCTACCCGAAAGGTGCCGAAGACAACACAGACAGTATCCTGCTCATTGAAAAATGTATCGAAATCTGGCAGCAATGGCAGCAGATTTCCCCGATCCCCACAAATTACCATCCAAAAACAGCCAATGATTTCAAAACCATCGATTTATCCGTCATTGAAAACGTCATACCACGCATCCAGTAAAGCAAACAGCATAGAACGGTTGATCGACGGCGGCTTTCCCCCATGGATGCCGCCTACAGCAGAAAGGAGACATATGCCCGCACGAGAAAACACTCCTTATTTAAAGGGGCTGACCCGTAAATCCTATATCAACAAAGCCTACGAAATTATCCACCGTGATGGCATCGAGGCTCTTTCCATAAGGAAAATCGCCAAGGAACTGAACTGCTCTTCCGCAAGCCTCTACCGTTACTTTAACGGCATTTCCGAACTCATCTACTATGCCGAGCTGCGGATTTTGAAATTTTACATCCAACGGCTGAATGAAGCACAAAAACACTGGCATAACCCCTGGCAGATTTATGTCGGGGTCTGGGAGTGTTATTCCAATGAAGCCTTCCGCCATCCACAGTCCTATAATCTGCTCTTTTTCGAGTATACAAATGAAAAGCTGCAGACTTCTATCGAGGAATATTACGATATGTTCCCCGAAGATATCCGTGACAGCAATCAGTTTTTCAATGAAATGCTTCTGACATCCAATTTCCTTGGACGGGATTTTGAAATGTGCAGAAAATGCGTTGACGCCGGTGTGATTACTTATGAAAACGCCGTAACCCTTAACCGCATGGTCTGTATGCAGTACAAGGGATACCTGAAGACCATCCTGGACGAAGGCATAAAAGAAAGCCAAATCCCCAGCCTGGTAAAACAGTTTGTCAGCGACGTCGATACCATCTCTATGGCATTAGCTTCCGACTTAAAAGGATATGCCGGCTACTATCACGATTCTTAAATTCCCTTTACAGTTACGATCCACGGTCAGGAACACCCATTTACTGGGCGTTCCTGAGAAAATGACCCAAAAAAGAGGGGCGGTTTTGCGGCGCAAACGATAAATATCGCCTCGCATCACGCTATGACCGGCCTCCCAATCCGTGAACAGCAACCCTTTACACTCTACATATAGGTTGTTTCAATATTTGTCATAAATATATTGAATGTTATCGCGATTAGTGTTATAATTTTTTTGGCGTATTGAAAATAAAAAATTAAAGGAGGGACCAAAAGAATGAAACTGGAACTTGGTAAAATTCAAATCAAGGATATCCAATTCGCAGAACAGACTTACATCAAGGACCATGTGCTTTATGTAAACAAATCGGAAGCGGAAGCGCTGGTTCTGGAAGATGACAAGCTGGACGGCTGCCATCTGGATATCGCAAGACCTGGTGAGGCGACCCGCATCACTCCGGTGAAAGATGTCATCGAGCCGCGCGTGAAGATAAGCGGCGGAGAGATTTTCCCTGGAATCACAGGAAAAGTCACCCCACAGGTTGGCTCAGGAAAAACCTATGCATTGGATGGATGCTGCGTGGTAACGGTAGGGCGTATCGTCGGGTTCCAGGAAGGGGTTATCGACATGAGCGGCCCTGCGGCCGATTACTGCCCGTTCTCCAAAACGGTAAACCTATGCGTTGTCATTGAGCCAAAAGAAGGGCTGGAAACCCATGTTTATGAGAAAGCCGGAAGGCTTGCGGGGTTGAAGGTCGCGAAATATCTTGGCGAGGCTGCAAGGGAACTCACGCCGGATACCCTGGAGGTTTTTGAGACAAAGCCTATTTTTGAGCAGGCTGCACAGTACCCGGATCTGCCGAAAGTCGGCTATGTACATATGCTCCAGTCACAAGGACTTCTCCATGATACTTACTATTACGGTGTGGATGCCAAACAGTTTATCCCAACTTTCATGTATCCAACGGAGATCATGGATGGGGCGATCGTTTCTGGCAACTGCGTAGCGCCTTGCGATAAGGTGACGACCTACCACCACCTCCATAACCCGGTCATTGAGGATTGTTACAAGCATCACGGGAAAGACATTAATTTTATGGGTGTCATTCTCACGAATGAGAATGTATTCCTGGCGGACAAAGAACGCCACTCGGATATGGTCGCGAAGCTGGCGGCGTGGATGGGCTTAGACGGCGTGCTGATCACCGAGGAAGGCTACGGGAATCCGGATACCGACCTGATGATGAACTGCCGAAAGGTAGAACGTGCAGGTGTGAAAGTCGTTTTGATCACGGATGAATTTCCAGGAAAAGATGGCAAATCCCAGTCTCTCGCGGATACATGCGCAGAGGCAACCGCGCTTGCTTCCTGCGGCCAGGGAAACGCAACATTGCATTTCCCTGCAATGGACAAGGTGATTGGGACTATGGATTATATCGAAAGCCAGATCGGCGGCTGGGCGGGATGTGTCAACGAGGACGGTTCCTTTGAGGCCGAGCTTCAGATTATCATCGCTTCCACCATTGCCAACGGTTTCAACAAACTGGCTGCAAGAGGATACTAAAGGAGGGCAGAAGATATGGCAAAATACAAAATCGTTCATTATCTGAATCAGTTCTTCGGCGGGATTGGCGGCGAGGATACCGCAGATTTCAAGCCGGAAATCAGGGACGGCAAAATCGGTCCCGGAGCCGCGATTGAAAGTGCGCTCGGCGAAGAGTATGAGATTGCCGCAACCGTAATCTGCGGTGACAACTATTTTGGGGAGAACCTGGACAAGGCTACGGATACTATTGTGGAAATGGTGAAAGGCTATGCCCCTGACGTGTTTTTTGCGGGGCCATCCTTCAACGCCGGCCGTTACGGCGTCGCATGCGGAACCATCTGCAAAGCGGTGGAAGAACGCCTTGGCATACCGGTCCTTACCGCTTCCTATGAGGAAAATCCCGGCGTTGACATGTTCCGAAAGGATGTCATCACAGTAAAAACCAGGAATTCCGCCGCCGGTTTGCGTAAATGCCTGCCGCAGATCACAAACTTGATCAAAAAAATGGCCACCGGAGAGGAAATCCTCGGCCCAGAAATCGAAGGCTACCATGAAAGAGGCATCCGGGTCAATTACTTCGCGGAGGAACGCGCTTCCGCAAGGGCAATCAAGATGCTGGTGAAAAAGATGGCCGGGGAGGAATTTGAAACAGATCTCCCGATGCCAAAATTTGACCGCGTAGATCCCGCGCCGCCCATCAAGGATATCAAAACCGCGAAGATTGCGGTCGTTACCTCCGGCGGTATCGTTCCACAGGGGAACCCGGACCACATTGAATCTTCCAACGCTACCAAGTTTGGAACCTATTCGATCGAGGGAATGGACACGATGTCCCCGGATGATTTCACAACGATCCATGGTGGGTATGACCGTCAGTATGTTATGGCCAACCCAAACCTTGTCGTCCCGCTCGATGTACTGCGCGAGATGGAAGCAGACGGCGAATTCGGGGAACTGGCCAATTACTTCTCCGCCACGACCGGTACCGGCACAGCCACCGGTTCAGCGGCTGTTTTCGGGGATAAAATCGGCGCGCATCTGGTTGAGGATCATGTAGACGGGGTCATCCTCGTCAGCACATGAGGCACCTGCACACGTTGCGGCGCAACGATGGTAAAAGGTATCGAAAAATATGGTATCCCGGTTGTCCATATGGCAACGGTCGTCCCCATCTCCCTCACGATTGGAGCCAACAGGATCGTCCCTGGCATAGGGATCCCGTATCCGCTTGGCGATCCGACACAGGGCGAGGCTGATTCCAAAAAAATCCGCAAGAAATTGGTGAGGAGGGCTTTAAAAGCCCTGCAAACGCCGGTAAATGAACAGACGGTTTTTGAGGAATAAAATTAAAGCGAATAAAATTTAAACGAATTCTTGATTGTTTGTTGTATCCAAAAGCCATAAAATATGCTATCATAACCACGGAACAATAAGCAATGCAGAAATGAATGCTGGAAAAAGACTGCTTGCAGACCTTTTCCAGCATTCATTTTTATAGCGCAAAGCACACAGGCCAAGCGCTGCAAGGAAAAAAATATGGCAGTGACAATACAGAAAATCGCAGAAATCGCAGGCGTGTCCCGCGGGACGGTAGACCGGGCCTTGAATAACCGGGGCCGGATTAACCCGGATGTCGAAGAACAAATCAAACAGATCGCAAAAGAATTGGGATATGTCCATAAAGACAGGAAAAAGGCTCACTCCAAAAAAAAGACTTTAAAAATCGGTGTCATTACACAGCTTGCCCATTCTGCCTTTATGATGGAAGTAAACCGCGGGATCGAACAGGCAAGAAAAGAACTGGAAGGACACGGAATCAAACTGATTTTAAAAGAAGGGCTTGCCGTAGATGAAGAAGAACAGTTGAGTGCAATGGAAGGACTGGTACGGGAAGGGATCCAGGGGCTTGCGATTATGCCGGCAGACTGTGAAAGCATCCGCGCAAAAATAAATTGGCTGAAAGAAGAAAAACAAATCCCTGTCGTCACTTTTAATTCCGATATCGTGGGGACAAAACGCTGTTGCTATGTGGGCATGGACAATCGAAAAAGCGGCCGCACAGCAGCGGGGCTTATGGGGATACTGACTGGTGGTGTTGGGAAAATACTGATAATCACGGGATTTTTCAGTAACCTTGTAAACAATGCGCGGGTGGACGGATTCATCGAAGAGCTGAAAACCTCCTACCCCAAGCTGGAATTAGCGGGCGTACAGGGAAGCTTTGATGATGCAAAGGAAGTAGAACAAATTATTGTAAATACAATGCGCAGCACCCAGGGAATCAATGGGATTTTTGTGGTATCCGGCGGCCAAAAGGGGGTTGCAAGCGCTTTTGAAAGATTGATGCTGGAAAAACGCCCATATACCATCATCTACGACCTGACCCCCGGCAACCGGGAAATGCTGAGGCAAGGCGTGGCAGATTTTCTTATCGATCAGGATGGGTATGTGCAAGGATACGAGCCTCCTCTGATCCTGGCAGATATCCTGAAAAAAGATAAACAACCGGAAATGGAATGCCGCTACACGGAAATCAATATTAAAACAAAATATAATTTGTAAACGATCTGCCTATGCTCCATTGTTCCTAAAAGAACCATCCATAAACAGCTTGTGCAGAGGACATGGGAAATCCGCACAAGAATGGCAGATGAGGGAGGTGCCTAATGAAGGAATATGATATCATCATCATCGGGGCAGGTCCGGGAGGGATCTACGCAGCGTATGAGTTGGTGAAGCAAAATAAAGCCTTAAAAATCGCCGTTTTCGAGTCCGGCCATCCACTGGAAAAACGGCATTGCCCGATCGACGGTAAAAAGATCACCGCTTGCGTCAACTGTAAAAGCTGCTCCATCATGAGTGGCTTTGGCGGAGCGGGAGCGTTTTCGGACGGGAAATACAACATCACCAATCATTTCGGCGGCACGCTATACGAGCATATCGGCAGGAAACACGCGCTGGAGCTGATGGAGTATGTGGATACCGTCAATGTAGCGTTTGGCGGGAAAGGCACGAAGCTTTATTCTACGTCCGGGACGAAATTCAAGAAAATCTGTATCCAGAACAAACTGAACCTCCTGGATGCGTCCGTCCGGCATCTGGGGACGGATGTGAATTATATAGTTTTAAAAAACCTGTATGCCTACCTGAAGGATGCAGTGGATTTTTACTTCGATACCCCGGTGCGGGACGTGCAAAGCCATGGGGACGGCTATGCGGTTGTGTCCGGAAAGGAAGAATACTACTGTAAAAAATGCGTGATCTCCGTAGGAAGGAGCGGGAGCAAGTGGATGGAGCAGCTCTGTGGACGGCTGGGGATCGCGACAAAATCCAACCGGGTGGATATTGGCGTGCGGGTGGAACTACCGGCGGTTGTATTCTCACATCTGACGGACGAGTTGTATGAAAGCAAGATCGTCTACCGCACGGAAAAATTTGAGGATAATGTGCGTACATTCTGTATGAATCCATACGGCATTGTGGTGACGGAAAATACAAACGGCATCGTGACGGTCAACGGACACAGCTATGAGGATCCATCAATGAAGACAGAAAACACGAATTTCGCGCTTCTTGTGGCAAAGCATTTTTCCGAACCATTCAAGGACAGCAACGGTTACGGGGAGAGCATCGCCCGCCTGTCCAATATGCTGGGCGGCGGCGTGATCGTGCAGCGGCTGGGCGATCTGATCCGTGGGCGGCGCAGCAACACAAAACGGATTGAGGAGGGGAATATTGTCCCGACCCTGAACGCCACGCCAGGGGATCTGAGCCTTGTAATGCCGAAGCGGATCCTGGACGGCATCATCGAGATGATTTACGCACTGGACCGGATCGCCCCGGGGACGGCAAATGATGATACTTTGCTGTACGGCGTGGAAGTGAAGTTCTACAACATGGAAGTTGCCGTAGATGACAATCTGGAAAGCAGCCATAAGGGTCTGTATATCATCGGGGACGGCAGCGGGATCACCCATTCACTTTCCCATGCGTCCGCAAGTGGTGTATTCGTAGCACGGGAACTGGCTGGATTGGTGTGAACCGCCCCTAAATATTGGCCACGCCCAGATGTTCCGGCGGGTCACCGAAAGCTTCTTACCTCCGGGATGGCTTTTAAAGCAGGGTAGAGAATGCTGGCGATGACCAGCCCACTGGCGCCCTGGAGGATATTCGCCGGGACGCTGGCAGCCGCGCCGGAGCCGTACAATGTGAATGCAAACAGAAAATACCCTCCCGCCACGAAAACGATATCAACCATCCCCCCCAGTACAACAGCCAGGATCCCTGATTTGCCGTTTTCCGTAAGTTTCCGGAAAATCAGCCCGGATACAAAAGCAACCAGCCCTTTTATCACGAAAGTAACCGGAACATAAATAAAATAGCCGCCCAGGAGGTCTGACATGGCAGAGCCGATCCCTCCGGCGAGCAGGCCGTAAACGGGTCCAAGGATAACGCCGGATAAAATGACGATCGCATCACCGGGATGGACATAGCCGCCGGTGGCAGGCGTCGGGATACGGACCGCCATAGTAGCGGCACAGGAGAGGGCGGCAAACAGGGCCGTCATGATGATTTTCTGCGTACTGCTGGACGAATGCGAAAATACTGTTTGGTAATGGTTTGAATTCATGTGAAAACCTCTTTTCTACATTGGATTTTTACGTGTATCCCATGATGTAGGAGCCAAAAGTCTTTGACCCCTCCTGTGATACCACAGATTGCTCCATGCTATGCATTTGCGCAAGTCTGATATCAACCATAGTACAGCAAGAGTGGCATGAAAAAAATAGCCAGTTTTCTTTAAATTAACCATGCCAGTTAACGTATATTCCCCTTATTTTTCTGCATGATCCTTCACAGCCTTGTTACGCGGCCCCAAAGGCCGCTCAGAGCAACGATTGATCTCTGCTTTATCTTTACATCTCATCTTTAAATTTCCTTAGATTTGCTTTTGACGGCAGAAAGAAAGAATTGTCTCGGCGGCCATTGAATGCTATAATCTAGGAAAGACAAGCTGCAGGGGGACTTACCATGAAATCCATGATTCAATACATAGGAAAATCCAAAAAAATTCCCCATTTTCTAAATTATGGGGGTCAAGGACTTTTGGCCCCTAACATCATTGTAACAAATGATCAGGAGAAAATGGGATGACGGACTTAAAGAAAACCTATACGCATATCCGCCACACCTTTGCCCCGGTCTATGACGAAAATTCCAGAATCCTGATCCTTGGCACGCTTCCTTCCGTAAAGTCGCGGGAACAGCATTTTTATTACGGGCACAAGCAAAACCGGTTCTGGAAAGTGCTGGCGGGGGTCTGCGGACGAAAGGATGCGCCCGTGACCATTGAAGACAAGAAAGCATTTTTGCTGGAATATGGGATTGCCATATGGGATGTGATCGCGGAATGTGATATTATAGGTTCCAGCGACAGTTCTATCCGCAATGCCGTTCCTACGGATATCGAAAATCTGCTGAAGAAAGCCAGCATAGAGAAAATCTTTGCAAATGGCGCAAAAGCATACGAACTATACATGAAATATAGCTACCCGTCACTGAAACGGGAGATCGCCAGGCTCCCGTCCACGAGCCCCGCGAACGCGGCGTTTGGTCTGGAACGCCTGATTGAGGAGTGGGGAAAAGAAATGGCGGGCTATATCGGCATATATGGAGGAAACGATGAAGCTTATAAGCAAAAAACAACGGTATGTTGAATTGTTGAACGTACTCGGAGGATGCACCTTATATTCCCTTGGAGTCAATATCATTATCGTGCCTTTGGGGCTTTACAATGGTGGGTTTATGGGCGTGGCGCAGCTTCTGAGAACCTTCGTGACGGATTTTTTGCACGTCCCTGTCCCATCGACGCTTGATTTGGCTGGCATCATCTATTTTGCAATCAATATCCCTCTTATCTATATGGGGTATCGGATCATGGGGCGGCAGTTTGCGGTAAAGGGCCTGGTTACGCTGGTGTTTTTAACGGTGGTCATGACGCTTGTGCCGATTCCGGCCAAACCGGTTATTGAGGATTATCTGACGGCCTGTATTGTCGGCGGCCTTGTGGTCGGTACAGGCACAGGGATGGTCCTGCGTGGGCGCAGCTCTGCCGGTGGGCAGGATATCCTTGGGGTGTGTTTTGCAAAACGATTCCCCAATATCAGCGTCGGAACCATCAATATCATCATGAATTTTTTTGTTTACGCGGTGTGCCTGTTTTTGTTCGACATCCAGATCGTGGTGTATTCCTTGATTTACACTACCGTGCTGGCGATGGCGCTGGATAGGGTACATATACAGAATATCAATACAAGCGTGATGATTTTCACAAAAAAAACTGGCATCGCAGAAGCAATCATGGCACAGACCGGCCGTGGGGTCACGGACTGGAGCGGCGAGGGCGCTTATACGAAGCAGGCTTCCTATATCTTGTTTGTCATGATATCCAAGTACGAGATGGAGCAGATTAAGCAGATTGTCCTGGAAATGGATCCCCACGCATTTATGGTTTTTTCAGAAGGATGCTCCGTGATCGGGAATTTTGAAAAACGGCTGTAAAGACAGGCAAGAACGGCGATGACAAATCTGAATGATACCCGCGAACGGAAGGAACTGCCGTTCCTGATTGTCCGCCACGATATATTAGTATAAAAAATGGCTGGAAGGAGTGGAGTGGTAAAAATTGAATGAGGGGAAATTTGTGCAGACATGCCTGGACCTAGGTGAAGCCATGATCAACTGGGGAGCAGAAATCTGGCGCGTGGAAGACAGCCTGCACCGTATTTTTGACAGCTACGGATTTGTGCGGTGCGACGTCTGGGCAATTGCAACGAATATGCAGGTTACGGTGGAAACGCCGAAAGGGAATATCATCACACAGACCCGCACGGTGCATTCCAGCGGCACAGACTATGATAAACTGAACCATCTGAACGATTTGTGCAGGTATATCTGCCAGTTCACGCCGGACGAAAAGGAAATATCCGGACGTCTCCAGAAAATCAAGGAACGGAAAGAAATGCCAAAGGCGGCCGCGAATCTGATTATGGCGTCCAGTGCCGCCGCGTTCACCGTTTTATTTGGCGGTAATGCCTCGGACGCGGTAACTACGGCTCTGGCATCACTGGTCATGCTTGCGGCAGGGGGATGGCTCGGAAAGCGGGAGAAAAACCCAGTGATCTACAATGTGATACTAGCGTTTCTGGGGGAAGTGGTTGTTTTGGGTGCGCTCCAAATAGATCCTGGCCTGCATCCGGATCCGATTACCATCGGGATTGTCATGCTTCTAGTCAGCGGGCTGCGCCTTACGAATGGAATCCGCGACCTTCTGCATAAAGATACCTTTACCGGGATTCTCAATATTACAACTGCGGTTACAGGCGCTGCGGGAATTGCCTGTGGGATTGCACTGGCATTGGTTTTATTTGGAAGCATCCGGAAACCTTATCTTACGGCGCATTCCAGTGTGGTGGTCCAATTGATCGCTTCCACGTTGGGATGCACGGGCTTTGGCGTTTATTTTGGGATGAGGGGGAAACAGTTAGCCACATCCGGAGCCGGTGCTTTTTGGTGTTTTGCTATTTATCTGATCGTTCTGGCAGTGTGCCAGGATGACTTTCTCGCAACGATGATGGCAGCTTTATTTGTGAGTGGATATGCATTTATCCTGGCCAGGATCCACAAAGCCCCGGCGACGCTTTTTCTGACGCTTTGTGTCTTCCCGGTCATTCCTGGTTCCAAGCTGTATTACACGATGTATGGGATGGTGTGCAGGGATCCGGCGCTGGTAGCAGGGCAAAGCCAGGATTTGCTCCGCACCTGCATTGCGATTGTGTTTGGGTTTATGGCCGGGGATATCATCCAACATTATCTGACTGTTTTCTTAAGCTGGTGGAAAAAGATTGAGTATAGACATTTGTAACAGAAGGAACGAAAACAGGCATTCACACAGGAGTAAGGTTATGTCACGGAAACGGAAAAAACATTTGAGCCAAAAACAAAGAAAATACCGCCGCATCCGCAGGGTTTTGCTTTTGATCCTGCTTATCCTTCTGGCGGTTCTGGGGTGTATCGTATTTTGGGAATACAAAACCGGGCATACGGAAGAGAAAAGCGCGGGAACGGAAACGCAGGAAGGGCAGGAAGAAGCCGGACGCGGTACTGAGGATGAAGCTCAGGCGCAGGAAGGGCAGGACGCCCCGGACGAAACCCAGCCGCAAGAGACCGATGGGGAAGAAGCTGCCGCGCAGGCGGAAGAAGAAGCCGCGCAGGCTTACATCAACAAGGATATCCAACGCGCCGAGAACACGGCCACCCAAGAACATCACAAAACGAATGGGCTTGCGATCTGTATGTATCATTACATTTACGATAAAGACGATCCCCCGGACGAAGAGTTGAACGCGAACTATATCGAGGTCCATGCGCTGGAGGAAGAATTTCAGTATCTGAAGGACAATGATTACTATTTCCCTACCTGGGAAGAAGTAAGGCAGTATGTGGACGGGGAACTCCTGCTTCCGGAAAAAAGCGTAGTCCTCACCTTTGACGACGGCGCCAAAACCTTCCTGAAATACGGCCCGGATCTGTGTGAGAAATACCAGATCCCGATCACCTCCTTCCTGATCGCGAAAAATGAGGGCAAAAAGAAAGTCAAAACTTATGCGAATGAATACCTGACTTTTCAGTCCCATTCTTACAATATGCACCGCGCCGGCGGGAACATTGGGCACGGCGGCATTTTCACCGTAATGGATCATGACGAGGCGGTGGCTGACTTACAAAAATCAATCCGGATTGCGGGAAACGGCGATGCGTTTGCCTACCCTTACGGGGACTACAATGATAGCTGCGTACAGGCAGTCAGGGACGCAGGATTTAAGTGCGCCGTCACAACAGAAAACCGGCGGGCCGATCCCGGAGACGACCCGCTTCTTCTGCCAAGGGTACGGATGTCCCATCAGCAGTCGCTGGAAAGCTTTCAAAAGCTGGTAGAATAAAGCGCCTATCCTGCCGCCGCCCGCCGCCTACTTCAAAAACATCCGGATCATCGCCCGGTAAAGCCTCCGGTAAGGCTGGTAGCGCATAGGAAGATCCAGCCACGTCTTTTTATCCACGATGCTTTTATAGTGGGTAAACGTGTCAAACCCAGCTTTTCCATGGTAGCTTCCCATCCCGCTCTCCCCAAACCCGCCAAAGCCCATTTCGCTTGTTGCGAGATGGATGATTGTGTCATTGACACATCCGCCCCCATACCCACATCGGGAAGTAACTTTGCGGACTACGGATGGATCAGAGGTAAACAGGTACAGCGCAAGCGGGCGGGGAAGCGTATGGATATTGGCGATGGCTTCATCCAGCGAATCATACACGAGAATCGGGAGGATAGGGCCGAAAATCTCTTCCTGCATGACGGCATCGCTGAACGTCACCCGGTCCATGACCGTAGGCTCGATCTGAAGCGTATCGACGTTCGCGGCCCCGCCATGGACCACCTTGGAATTGTCCATCAGCCCTAAAATCCGTTCAAAATGTTTCTGATTGATGATTTTCCCATAGTTTTTATTATGTAACGGGACGGTTCCGTATTGCTTCCTGATTTGCTTCCGGATTGCGGAGACCAATTTCTCTCTCACGGACCGGTCGCAGTAGATATAATCCGGCGCAACGCAAGTCTGTCCGCAATTTAAGAACTTCCCGAATACGATCCGCTTTGCCGCCAGATGGATGTTGGCGGTTTTATCCACGATACATGGGCTTTTTCCGCCAAGTTCAAGCGTTACCGGCGTTAAATGCTTGGAAGCATTTTGCATGACTTCCTTCCCTACATTCTGGCTCCCGGTAAAGAAAATATAATCGAAATTTTCCTGCAGGAGGCATGTGTTTTCCGCCCGTCCTCCAGTGACAACGGAAACATACGCAGGCTGGAAACATTCCTCAATGATCTGCCGGATGACCTCACTGGATGCCGGAGAATAAGCGCTAGGCTTGACGACAGCAGTGTTTCCAGCGGCAAGGGCGTCCACCAGAGGCTCCATAGTCAAAAGAAACGGGTAATTCCATGGACTCATGATGAGTACGGTCCCGTATGGCGAAGGCTTTCGGTAGCTGTGGGAACAAAACTGCGCCAACGGCGTAAAAACCGTTTTCTCTTTGGCAAAGCTGCGCAGATGTTTCTGCATATAAGAAATTTCACTGAGAACCATGCCAGTCTCGCACATGTAACTTTCAAACCCGCTTTTCCCCAGATCCTGCCTCAACGCCCGGTGGATATCGGCCTCATGCTTTTTCATTGAATCTTTCAGGCGGGCAAGAGCCTTTTCCCGCTCTTTTACCGGCAAGGTAGCCCCTGTATAAAAATATGCTTTCTGTTTGCAGACCATTTGACTGATTTCCTGTTTTGTCATAGTATCCTCCATAAACGAATCACGAAAGTGGGTAATAGCTTCCCCATAAGTATAGCACATATTTCAGAAAAATTCTTGTATCTCCATCTATGGAACCAGGCCAGGAAAAGCCAGGGTCAACACCCAGTAAACCAGCCCCAAACCCCAGCTTGTGAATACGCCATATAAAATCACTGGCCCTGCGATCGTAAAAATCTTGCAGCCAACCCCCATTACCTGCCCTTCTTTTTTATATTCAATCGCCGGAGAAGCAACGGAGTTGGCAAATCCGGTAATCGGCACCAGCGCACCGGCGCCACCCCATTTCGCGATGCGCGGGTAGATGTTAAACCCTGTCAGCAAGACGCTAAGCAGGATCAGTGATAAGGATGCCCATCCTCCGCTGATGTCTTTATCCAAGCCTTCTTTTTCGCAAAAATTCAAGACTGCCTGCCCAATCACACAAATAACGCCGCCCGTCAGGAATGCTTTCGCCATATTTGCGGGCAGGCTGTGTACCGGCGTTTTTTCTTTTACATACTTTTCATAAATATTTGCACTCATATTATTTCCTTTCCGGCGCTGGCGCATCCTTGCATAGCTTTTATCGCAAAAGGGTGAAAGATAACAGCGACCCGACGCCTTTCCCGATGGCCAGGGATAAAATAAACACCGCGATGTAACGTACCGTTTTCGTTCTCCGCATGAAAATCGGAAAAACATTTAAAACCTCTGCAATCGCCATCGCCCAGCATCCTACAAAGACCCCTCCAAACAATCCAAACAGCGCCAATATCCATCGAAAAGAAGGAAGCGGGATCTGATAAATGGAATAAATCCCACCTACGATCCCGCCCAGCGCCACACTGTCTTCATATAGAAGGATCTGCTCCGCCGTATGTGTACGGTCTGCAAAATCGGAGACTACCCCCAGCCCGATGATGAAGGAAAACAATCCTGCCGACGTCCCCACCCCAAAGCTAAGACCCAAAATCCCCAAAAGTATCTGTCTTGCCAACATCAAGCTCTTTCTCCTTTCTGGAATAGGTTTCAACCAAGGTCGTCTGAATATCATTTTCATACAGACGCATCTCAACCTCCATCGGAGTAGGGTCAACGGTGAATTTTTTCTTTCCGAAATGGTTGAAAAATACGAGGATCCCGATAACCAGGCCGACCGAATAGGTCAGCTCCAATATCGTAAACCCATCGGCAGCGGCGCCTGTGAAAAGCTGGTAGAGCTTCCCGAACATTTCCTGGACACCCACATCATTGTGGAAAGCCATAATGGAAAATGCAGACCCGAAAAAGCTGACGGCGGCCACACCCATGATTTTCACCGCATGGACAAACATGCCCGGCGTTTTCTGTTCCTCGTAAGTAACGATAAAATCCGTCTCCCCCATATTCTGTATCCCGGCGGACGGGTACACCTCATGGATCAGCGCGATTACTTTCAGGATGGATACTGCCGTCCGGTTCTGCTGTTTTTTATCCGTATGGTGGAATCTCAGCAGCCTCAAGGTACGGATCCTTGCTTTCATGGAAGGATTGGCGCACTCGATCTTCAGAACGTCCCCCAGCGTCACGTCCGGCTTGTCCACCTCCGTGTTCCGGTCTGCCTTCAGGTAAACCGTATCCGCATTAGCCGCCATATACGTCCCTCTCCGCCTGGTTCCAGACTAACGTCCCCTCATCCACATGGCCGCTTCCCTGGATCTCACCGAAATAATAAATACATCCCGCGATAACCGCCGCCATCACAACGACCGCCAGGCAGATGCGCAGCTTTCTCCTCGCTTCTTCCATGTTTGTCCCTCCTACTTGCACGTTTATAGACTATTATCCGCCCCTTTCATAAAAATATTCCCTTATTTTTATTTAAATTGTACGCCTCCTCATTCCATCAATCTTTGCAGATACTCCCTGTTCCATAGCTTCACGCTCAAAGTTCCGGCTTCTTCTTGCTACACAAGGTTCAGTTGTTCTTTTAATGCATCCTGTAAAACTTTTGAAAGGCTGATGCTCCTTGTTTCGGCTTCTTTTGCCAGCCACGCCGGAATAGACAGCATTTTTTTGACGGCCCGTGTATCACGGCGGTATGCGTCTACATCCGTAGATACATAGGTGACAACCCCATCATCGGCGTGAATATCCGTAATGGCAGACGGCGCGGGAAGTTCGTTTCCCATTTCCATTTGTGAGACAAGCCACAATCCTAATGCTTCCTGGGCCATTGCCATAGCTTCTTCGATAGTATCCCCCTCCGTCACACAGCCGCTTAAATCGGGAAATTCTACCCAATAGCCGTCCTCTTCGTGAAAAATAGCTGGATAAACTTTAAACATTGTATTCTCCTTTCGCTTAAATTGAGGATAAGCGGGATTTTAGCCCCGCGTCCTTTAGGATTTTATTAAGTGTTCCTCGCTTCATGTCTTTATTGTGGACTGGTACA
>CAZYVA010000039.1:0-9768 GCA_964650695.1 uncultured Dorea sp.
GCAAGGATCCTTCTTTGCTGGTAATCCTTTAAAACCGGCTGGTTCGGCTGCACGACAATGAGCAGGAAAAGGACCGCCGCCGGGATCAAGACCAAAGCCATCGTCCCGATAAACCGGTAACTCAGCCCCGCCGCGTAAATCATCAGGCAGATGACAAGGGCTGTACAGATGGTCGTTGAAAGGCTTGGCTCTACACAGATCAACGCCAGCGGGATCCCGGCAAGGACGGCACACTGGATCAGCGTCCTTTTCCGGTTCAGGTCCTTTTCATGGATCCGGAGGAATTCGGCAAAAAACAAAATCAGAAGGATTTTCGCAAACTCGGATGGCTGGAACGAGGTAAAACCCAGATCGATCCACCGCCTCGCCCCGTTCACCTCATCCCCGAACAGCAGCACTAACACCAGCCCCGCAAGCGCGGCCAGGTAAATCAGCCCGTAAAACTCCAGCACCCATACATAATCCACAAGGGATACGGCAAACATCAGCGTCAGCCCCAGCGCCACGCCGAAGATCTGTTTGCCTTGCAGGCTTTCCTTCGCACTCCCGACGACAAGCGTCCCGAAGACGGACAGCGCCGCAACCAGCAAGACCAGTATGAAATTGTAATCCTTCCAGTAATATTTTTTTAAAAAAGCCGGTTTTTTCAATCTTCTTCTCCTGAAATGTGGATGATGACTTTTGTCCTTGTGATTTCCACATCGAAGTCATCTTCTGTAAATTCAATATATCTGGCGAGGAGTTCATAAAGCTCCCGGCAGATCTGCCCGTAAGCCTGCGGGTCGCAGTTGACACGGTCGCATGTCACCAGCGTGCGCACACGGCTCCTGGCAATTTTTACGGATGGTCTGCGGTTCATATCTGGCCTCCTAATGGCTGCGGAAAATCTGTGTGATTCTTGAAAGGACCCCCCTATTGCCCGTCAAAGGCATAAACGGGACCTCCTCCCCCAGGATCCTCCGGCAGATATTTTCGTAAGCCTGTCCCGCCCTGGAATCCATCCCGATAACAGGCTCTCCCTGGTTCGTGCCGATCACGACCTTTTCATCGTCCGGTATCGCGCCAAGAAGCGGGATGGATAAAATCTCGGTCACATCGTCCACCGACATCATCTCGCCCTTTTTCACCATATCGGTACGGATCCGGTTGATGATCAGTTCATTGCTGCGAAGCCCATTCTTTTCCAGAAGCCCGATGATGCGGTCCGCGTCACGGATCGCGGAAACCTCCGGCGTTGTGACGACGATCGAACGGTCCGCCCCCGCGATGGCGTTCTGGAAGCCCTGTTCAATCCCTGCGGGGCAGTCCAGGAGTACATAGTCAAACTCCTCTTTTAAGTCCGCGGTCAGCTTTTTCATCTGCCCAGGCTTTACCGCCGTCTTGTCCTTTGTCTGCGCCGATGGGAGCAGATAAAGGTTTTCATACCGTTTATCCCGGATCAGCGCCTGTTTGAGACGGCAGCCGCCCTCTACCACATCCACCAGGTTATAGACGATCAAATTTTCCAGGCCCATAACGACATCCAGGTTCCGGAGCCCCAGGTCCGTATCGATCACCACTACTTTTTTCCCAAGCCGGGACAGACCGGAACCGATATTCGCGGTCGTCGTGGTCTTCCCCACGCCACCCTTCCCCGATGTAACTACAATCACTTCGCCCATAAATACTCTCCTCCTGTTACTGGCTTTCAAAGAATTTGGTCCCACATCAATCCCCACCGGAGGATTCTTTGATTTCCGCTGCTTTCCCGGTGATGATCTTCTCTTCTGGGGCAAGCCCGTAATAATATTTCATGACATCTTTCCCAACATCCGCCGCATTATGGGAGCTGTAGCCGTTCGCGATCCGGATGGCAAACGCAACCTCCGGTGAATCGCTCGGCGCGAAGCCGATGAACAGTCCGTGGTCGGGGTGGGTCTTGCTCTGCTGCGCTGTCCCGGTCTTGCCGGAAAGCTTCAGGTCCGAACGGTTGATTTCCGTAAAAATGGAGCTTTGCTCCACCAGGACCACGTTACGCATGCCGGTATGCACAGCTTCCCAGGTACTTTCACTGACTTCATCCAGTGTATTTTGAATGACAGGCTCAAATTTTTCGATGGTTTTCCCGGAAGACGCCGTATGGTCCAACAGCGTCAGATCATAAACGGTTCCTTTATTTGCGACAGCCATGACGTATTTGGCCAGTTGGCTGGTCGTATAGTTGTTCGTCCCCTGCCCGATCGCGGACGGCACAGACATCTCGTCAGAGATTTCCGGCTCCGCCTCCGGGATCTCCACGCCGGAAATGTCCCCAAACCCGAATTTTTCGGCATACTTTGCCAGCGTGTCGGTCCCTTGCGTGCTGGAATAGTAACGGGTCGTGGCGGAGCCTTCCTCATCGTCCTTCCCAATTTTTTTCACGCCTTTTTCTTTTAAACTCAGGCGGTAGCCGACCTCGTAAAAATAACAGTTGCAGGAATGCTCGATGGCTTCCGCCGTGTTGAGGCTGCCATGGCTGTCCGGGTACGCCCAGCATTTGGGGTTCGGCTCAACCTTTTCAAAAATCCCGCTGCAGGAGAGGTAATCATTGACGCTGATGACGCCTTCCGTCAGGCCGGCGATGGCGGTCAAGGGTTTGTAGGTGGAACCGGGCGCTGTCTTTTCCTGCGTCGCGTTGTTGTAAAACGGCCGCGCGGAATCCGTGACCAGCTTATTGTAGTAGGAGGAATCCATGGAATTTGCCAGCCGGTTGTTGTCATACCCCGGATAGGAGACGCAGGCCAGGACCTGCCCGCTATCCGTATCGGCCATGACGAGGGAGCCGGTGCAAGGCTCAAGGCCCAGTTGCCCTGGCGTGATCTTTAAGTCCTCGATTTTCCCCCGGAGGAAATCATACGCTTTCAGGCTCCCGGAATCCAAGCGGTTGTATTGGTCTTCGCTGTATTCCAGGACGCCCTGCTCATAAAGCATCAGGCAGATCTGCCTTCCGGTGATGCTCCCTTTGCGGATCATATATTTATAAATGATCTTATCGAAACTGGAACTGTCGGAGATCTCGTCCAGGATATACTGCACCAGCCCCGCGTAAATCTCGCCGGAATCCGTATATTTCCCGCCGCCCCCCGTCAGGTCGTTCAGCTTGGAAGTGTCCAGCCAGTTTTTGGAAATGGCGTAATTCAGATAAGTATAAACATTGACCGATTCCTCTTCCTTCCATGCCTGGTACGTCTCGTCATTCGTGTCGATCGCGTCGGAGAGGATGATCGCTTTGCTGGAAGTCAGCAGATCCGTCACGATGTAAGTCAGGTACGCCTGGTATTCCGCGGAAAGCTCCTGGTACGCTTTCCCGTCCGGGTCGGTAAAAATCTTCTGGATTTTGGCAATCGTTTTCTCTTTCCCTTTCAGGAATGTCTGGCTGACCTCCTGCTCCGTTTTTTGCGCGTCCTCCTCCGAAAAATGGCTGATGTCCAGAATGTCATTGGATATAAAAGCATTGTAGACGTCCCCGATCGGGATGATGACGTCGCTGCCATCGCTGACCTGTGTACGGTCAAACGTTAAGGTGTTCTGGATCTTGGAGAGCAGGATCCCTGCCAGCTCCTGCTCCAGGATCTGGTAGGCCGCTTTCTGCAAGTCGGCGTCGATCGTCAGATACAGGTCATCCCCGGCCTCCGGCTCTTCGCCCTGCACGGTTTTGATGACTTTCCCGACATTGTTGACGTAAAGCTTTTCATTCCCTTCCTTTCCCCTTAAAACAGAATCCATCGTTTTTTCCAGCCCTGCTTTCCCAACCGTGTCCGTCTTGGAATATTCTTCCCGTTCCTCTTTGCCCAGGGCATTGTATTCTTCCGTGGAGATCTTGCCGATATAACCAATCATATTGGCGAAGCATTCTGCGTCTTCGTTATAGCGCCGGACCGACTCCTCCTGCACATCAACGCCCTGAAGCTCGTCCATGTTTTCCATGACGGCGGAAACGGTTTCCATCGACACATCCTCTGCGATAGTGGTGGCGATATACTTCTGGTAGCTGTTCAAAGAGACGGCGTAACGGATATTGACAAGCTTGAGCGCCTCTTCCCGCCCGGTCTGCGCCTGGTCGATACCGTAGCCATAAGTCTCATCCGTGCAGAGGTAATCCATGATATCCTGCGCCGTCTGGTTTTTCTGCCCCGAAGTCAGGCCATCGATCGAAGCCTGTCCGTAAACGTCCGCAATAAACCGAAGCTGCTGGGTCCTGGAATCCGAGACAAACGCATAGTTTCCATCCTGGTCCACAAAGATGCTGAAATCATTGATCACCGTATCACCGTTCGACTCCACGATTTGGATGACTGTGGAGATCGTTTTGTTCAGCGCTTTATTCTTTTCCTTGCGGCTGTCATAATCCCCGTTATCCTCGATCGTGACGGCATAAGCCAACTCGTTGTAGGCCAAAAGCTTCCCATTGCGGTCATAGATGTTTCCGCGGGTACCCTCCACGCTTTTTGTTTTCTGGATCTGGAGCATATAGTTATCAAGGTATTCCTGCCCGTTCACAATCTGCAGGGAAAACACCTTCCCCACCAGGATCATAAACATCACGGTAAACAGGACCGTCACGATCCGCAGCCTGGATTGTGTGAACGCCGTTATTTTGTTTTTGGCCCGTCTGAAAAAATCTTTAAACAAATTTACTTGCACTCCTTTGCTCTTCGGCGTCCAGCCGTTTATGGATCTTTAAAACCGCCGGGTACAAAACAAGCGTGACAAGCATGGTATATGTCATCTCCGGCAGGATGATCCCGGACAGGTACGTCCAGAACGCGAAATCCCCCTGAAGCATAAACATGACGGTATAGGCAGCCAGGCCGTAAAACAGATCGCCGGCAGCGGCCAGGACAGCCGGGAATACCAGATCGTCATCGTAATACAGCCGCCTGAAACTGCCAGCGGCGTAACCGATGATGGCAAAAACCATCATATAAGCCCCCACCGTGCTCCCCCAGAACAAATCTACAAAAAGCCCGGCGACGAAACCAACCTCCATCCCGGGCTTTTGCCCTCTCATGAAGCCGATGGAGACCGTGATGATGACCATCAGGTTCGGACAGGCCGAACCGATCTTTAAAGCCTGGAACAACGTGCTTTCCAGGAGAAAACACAGTACAATCAGAAAAAAGGTAATCAGTCTGCGCTTCAAAATGACCTCCGTATCGTTTATTCCTCTTTGTCTCCGGTATCGGCCTGCGCGCCCAGCAATTCCTCCTTGGTCGTAGTGATCACAAGCACTTCCTGGAGCTTGCTGAAATCCACGGCAGGGGTAATGTAGCCGGAGCGGGTAAGGTTGTTGGAATCCACGGATACCTCACTGATGTACCCGATCAGAAGCCCTTGCACAAAACGGCTGCTGATGTGGGATGTCACGACCTGTTCCCCGGCCTCTGCCGCGTTGTCGTTGTTGGCCAGCTTTTCAAAACGGAGCCGCCCATCGTTCATAAGCTTTAAATCGCCCCGCACCATGCAAGTGTCAGAAGTGGATAGCAGCATCGCGCTGACGTTGCTGGCGTCATCAATGATGGAGCGTACCCTTGCGTAATCAGGGCCTGCCTCGATGACGATCCCGACCAGCCCGCTCCCGGCCATCACATTACAGTTGACTTTTATGCCGTCATTCGTCCCTTTGTCAATGGTAAAATCATTGAACCAGCTTGTGCCGTTATTGGCGATGACATGGGCGCCGATCTTTTCATAATCCGAATAGTTTTCATCTAATTTATAAAGCTCCCTCAGCCGTTCCAGCTCATACTGGTCCTGCCTCAGCCTTGTATTGTCAATGGTGAGCGTGTCCACTTTTTCCTGCAGCTCCTCGTTTTTTTTCTGCATATCCTGCATCGTCTCGAAATTGTCGGAAACATCGCTCAGCCACATCCCGACGTAACTGATCCCCTTCTGCATGGGGATCACGGTATAATTCGCGATCAAACGCAGCGGCCCGCCCGACTGCGTAAAATGCTCAAGCGCAATCAGCAGGACGCAAATGGCTATCAAAAGGGCCAGGCGGTATTTATTTGGCATTGAAGGTTGCTTTTTGATTTTCATGCCAGCCTCCTATCTCATCCACCTGTATTTCTCATCCAGCATAGAACAGGCGCGTTCCCGAAGCTGCGGGGATCGGATAATATTCCGCAGCCCCGACACGGAGCAAAGCTCCGGCTGTTTGGCCGTCCGGGCGGTGATCCCGGTGGCTTTTTCGATGTACGTTTCCAGCCCCGGCATATTGGCGATGCCGCCGGTCAGGAAAATCCCGTTTTTATAAATCGCTTTCCGCACTTCCGGCGGCGTGCGGTCTAAAAGTGACAGGATATGGCGGACACACTCCAGAAGCGGCTCTTTCAGGGACGCCCTGATCAGGGCGAACTCGACCGGCTGGCGCATCGGCACGCCGGTGATCAGGTCGCGCCCCGCCACGACCATGGAGGCGGATTCCGATTCTCCGGTGTATACCCCGAAACGTTTCCGCAGAAGCTCCGCCGTCAGCCTGCCGATCAAAAAATCATGGCTGTGGCGCACCAGGTTCACGATCGCCTCGTCAAACGTGACCCCGCCGATCTTCAACAATTCGTTAAAAATCATGCCGCCGCCCGCCAGCACGGACAGCTCGGTGGTCGTGCCGCCGAAATTGGCGACCAGAAGCCCCCCGGTACTCCACACATCCAGTTCCATCCCGACAGCGTCCGCAATCCCGCGCTCCACGACATTGACTTCCTTCGCCCTTGCGTTGGAATGGACGGCCAGGTCAAAGAACGCCTTTTTTTCCACTTCGGTGACGTCCGTCGGCACAGCGATCACATACTCGCTCCCCTGGGAATACGAGTGGTTACTGTGCAGAAGGCTCTGCAGCAAAAACTGCATATTGTCAAAACGGGAAATGACCCCTCCGGCCATCGGGAAAATGACTTCGATATTGCCCGGCGTCTTTTCAAACATCTCATAAGCTTCATCGCCGGCCGCAAAGATCTCCCGCCCGTCCTTCACGGCTATGACGGTTTTTTCCTTCCAGATCTCATCCCGTTTCTCATCGTAAACCTTGATTTCATAAGAGCCTAGATCCAGCCCGTATGTATTTTTAGCCATAGCCTTCCCAAATCCCTTCCTGCTTGTATGCTACGGTCCACAGCCAAGCCGCCCGTCTTCGCTGAAGCTGCGGTAGCGCCTGTCCCCGATAATAATGTGGTCCAGAAGCGCGATCCCAACGATATCGGCGGACGCCTTGAGGCGCTTCGTCAATAAAAGATCCGCTTCGCTGGGGGTCGGATCCCCGCTGGGATGGTTGTGCAGAAGGACGATGGAGACCGCTTCCCTGTGCATCGCTTCGATCAAAACCTCCCTCGGAGAGATCACCGTCATGTTGACGGTTCCCTTCGCGATCATCGTATCGCCAAGGAAATGATTTTTCGAGTTCAGCATCACCAGCTTGATCATTTCCTGTTTTTCATGGCGCATTTCTTCCATATAGTACTTCGCGATGGATTGTGGTGAAGTAAAACAAAGAGACGGGCCGGCGGAAGCCTTGGACATCCTTTTTGCCAGTTCCGCCAGACATAAAACCTGGACTGCTTTTACCTTTCCAATCCCCCGGATCTTCAATAGCTGTGCCATCGTCAGGGAGTGCAGGCGGGAAAGCCCGGCCTCCTCTCCCCCGTATAAAAGCCGGTTTGCCAATTCCAATACGTTCTCCCCCTTCGTGCCGCTGCGCAGCAGCACGGCAAAAAGCTCCGCGTCGCTCAAAGCAGAAACCCCATTCCGGATACACTTCTCGTAAGGGCGCTCCGCGTCAGGGATGTCTTTCATCGTGCCGGATTTCCCCATCTTTCCTACTGACCCGTATCATGGCGCGGGCGGGAAACGCAGTAATGAATGAATTATAAGAAACGGTAAATGATAATTGCAAGAACCACTCCGACAATGCTGGCAATCGTGATCTTAATCGTCAGGGCAAATGTAAGGACTAAGATCCCAAGATTTAAAACGACCGGCTCTTCCAGCCCAAACGTCTGCCCAAAGCCCAGCCAGCTAAGCGCAGGGACGCCTTCCGCCAGCATACCGATAAAGCCGCCAAGGACAATCCCGGCCAAAATCATCAAAAACAAAGCCCAGCTATTCTTGCCGCCGCTCCCCTTCATAATCATGTGCCCCCTCGATTTCTCTTCTCGTTACGTTCCGTAACCTCTTCCCAAAAAACTCTGTATATTTTATCACATTTCAAAAATACTGTACAGTCAATCGCATGGAAAAAATTGTGAAGAATTTGTTTCACGATACCAGGGTCAAACGTACCTGTTTTCCATCATGCTTTCCGACACTTTCAGCCCGTCCATCGCCGCCGACAGGATCCCTCCCGCGTATCCCGCGCCTTCCCCGCATGGGTAAAGCCCCCGGATATTGGAGATACATGCCTGGTCACGCAGGATCCGGACCGGCGAGGACGTCCGGCTCTCGACACCGGACAGCAGCGCGTCACCGTCCGCAAAACCTGGGATCTTTTTATCAAAAGCAAGGATCCCTTCTTCCACTGCCTTTGCGATGGAAGCCGGGAAAATCCCCCGCACATCCGCCGGGCGGCACAGGCCCTTCATCTGCGGCCGGAAAGCGTGGAAGGACACGGAAGGGCGGCCGTTCTGGTAATCCTCAAACCGCTGGACGGGGATGGCCCCCTGCCCTTGCCGATACGCGGCCTCTTCCAGCCTGCGCTGGAATGCCATCCCGGAAAGCGCACCGGCGCACCTTTCCGGATGCCGGTCTGCCATTTCCGCCCGGAAGACGCCAAAATCTTCCGGCGTGACTGTCACGACGATAGCGCTGTTCGCATTTTCCCCGTCGCGGCCGCTGTAGCTCATCCCGTTCACCGCAAGCCGCCCTTTTTCCGAAGACGCATTGACAACATAGCCGCCCGGACACATGCAGAACGTATAGACCCCCCGCCCGTCGGAGGACTTCGCCGTCAGCTTGTAGGAAGCCGCCGGAAGAGGCGGGGAAATCTCCCTGTACGGGAACGCCCCGTACTGGCATGTATCAATGAGCGATTGGGGATGCTCGATCCGGACGCCGATGGCGAAAGCCTTTGCCTGCATTTCGGCGCCGGTTTCGTTTAACACCAAAAAAGTGTCCCTTGCGCTGTGCCCGATGGCAAGCGCCGCCGCCTGGGCCTTAAGGCTGAAAACCTCGCCGGTGCGCGTGTCTGTGACGCCCAGGCCGGCCAGGGCCGGAGAGCCGTTCTGCTCCCGGACCTGGAAATCCGTCACTTTGGCGTGGAACCGGACTTCACCGCCCAGACGCAGGATTTCCCCGCGCATGTTTGATACGATCTGCTTCAACAAATCCGTGCCGATATGGGGTTTGCTGTCAAACAGGATATCCTCCGGCGCGCCAAAGGAAACAAAGGTTTCCAGGACTGCCCGGTTCCTCCCCCTTTTATCCTTCACAAGTGTGTTGAGTTTCCCGTCCGAAAAGGCTCCTGCGCCGCCTTCCCCAAACTGGACGTTGGATTCCGGATCCAACTCCCCGCCTGCCCAGAAACGTCCCACGTCCTTGCTCCGCTGTTCGATACATGCCCCCCGTTCCAGAAGGATGGGGCGATAGCCCTTTTTGGCAAGCTGATAGCCGCAAAAAAGCCCTGCCGGGCCCATCCCGATCACGACCGGACGGCTTTTGAGGGCTGTGGGCGGCTTGCAAGCGCATGTGTAAGGGACGGGCGGCTCACAGCGGTATTTTTGGAATCTTTTTTCCTGCCTCAAGGAAAGGCGGACC
>CAZYVA010000039.1:9778-16265 GCA_964650695.1 uncultured Dorea sp.
ATATAAAAGCGGCTTATCCCGCGCGTCCAGGGAGCGTTTCACGATCTGGAAGGACAGGATCTCCCCCTGCCGGATGTGGTATTTCCGGCAGACCTTTTGGATGATGGCCTCCTGCCCATGCGGGATTTTGAGTTTGATCTGCTGAAATTCAATCATAGATGGATCCCTCCCCCTTGCCGCCTGTTGGTTCCCTTTTGCCGTCCCTATTGCTTCCCAAGGCTTCCCGCCGCGGCTTTCCCGGCAAGGCAGCCCGAAGTCCACGCCCATTGCAGGTTGTAGCCGCCGCAGACACCGTCTACGTCCAGAAGCTCCCCCGCGAAATAAAGCCCTTTTACAAGACGCGACTCAAATGTACACGGAGTAACCTCCTCTGTGGCCACGCCGCCCGCGCACACCTGTGCGGCTTCAAAGCCCTTCGTGCCTGAGATCGCCAGCCGCAGCCCCTTGCAGACGCCGGAAAGCTTTCCCATCCACCCCAAAGGGAGGCTTCCCGCCGTGGCGTCCGGCAGGATCCCAGCTTCTTTTAAGAGGGCATGTCCTAATTTTAACGGAAAGATACTGCGTAAGCAGTCGGAAATTGTCATGCCTGGATTTTGTTTCAGCCAATTTTCACATTTTTTTTCAAAAACCTTTGCCGATATACCCGGAAGAAAGTCGATTTTTACAACAGGGCGTTTTTTTTCATAGAGCGCCCTGGAAAGATAGCGGCTGATTTGAAAGACCGGTATCCCGGAAATCCCATAATCTGTGATCTGCAGTTCCCCGGTATCCTCGGCTTCCCGGCTGCCGTCCACGATCGCGGATACCGACGCCTCCGTCCGTACACCCCCCGCTGTCCGCAAAGGGTTCCCCCTGGCCTTTAACTGCACCAGCGCCGGGACCACCGGGACAAGGGAATGCCCAAGCGCTTTTGCAAGCGCGTAACCGCTCCCGTCCGAGCCATGCACAGACCCGGCGCAGCCGCCGCAGCACAGGATCACACGGTCGGCAGACAGCTTTTTCTCCCTGGCGTGGGGGGAAAGCCGCCCAGGAAGCGTCTGCTTTAACGTCAATTGGAACCGATGGCCTACAGGGCGGATGGTTTCCGTTTTCCACCCCGTCCAAATCTCCACCCGCCTGCGCACGGCCTCCAGCAAAAGCAGATCCCGCACAGCCGCCGCCTGGTCGCTCCTTGGGTAAATAAAATCCCCCCTGTTTTTCGTCCATACCCCGATGGAATCAAAAAAAGCAAGGGTTTCGCCCGTCCCGAACTGCGCCAATGCCTTTGCCGCAAACGCCGGGCATTCCGTCCGGAAAAAAGAAAGATCCATCCGGCGGTTGCTGAGGTTGCACCGCCCGTTCCCCGTCACCAATAGTTTTTTCCCGGCGGCTTCCTTCTGCTCCAGCAGCACGATTTGGTGGTTTTGGTTTTCCCGCGCCGCCGAGATGGCGGCCGCCAGGCCGGACGCACCCGCCCCGATCACTGCGATCATCCCCATAAACATCTCCTTTTCCTGTGCTTACGATATCTATGAAACTTGCCTTGCCACACCCGGCAAGGCATGAGAAAGCTGGATGGAATGTGCGCAACGGCGCTTAGCGGGGGATTGCATGGATGCCCTTTTCCCGCGCCAGATATTCCAGCGACATCAGGATGCCCAATTTCGCGTGGGGCCAGGTCAGGCCCCCCTGGAAATAAACCGCGTAAGGCGGTTTCATCGGGCCATCCGCGCTCAGCTCAATGGAGGATCCTTGCACAAAGCTCCCCGCCGCCATGATCACATCGCTGTCATACCCCGGCATCGGCCACGGCTGCGGAATGACATAGGAATCCACAGGCGCGGCGGCCTGGATGCCGCGGCAGAAAGCGATGACATTTTCTTTCGTCCCAAGCTCCACGGCCTGGATGATGTCATGCCGGCTTTCCGTCCCATCCGGGATGACAGGAAACCCCAGCTTTTCGTAGACATTCGCCGCAAAAACAGCGCCCTTTAACGCGCTGGCGGCCACTGTCGGCGCGAGGAAAAGCCCCTGGTAAAAAGACAGCATCACGCCAAGGGAAGCCCCGACCTCCCTGCCAAGCCCCGGAGAGGTCAACCGGCAGGCGCAGGCTTCGACCAGCTCTTTTTTCCCGGCGATATAACCGCCAACCGGCGCAAGCCCGCCCCCCGGATTTTTGATCAAAGATCCGACGACCATATCCGCGCCTACGTCGCTAGGCTCTGTTTCCTCCACAAATTCCCCGTAACAGTTATCCACCATGCAGATGATGTCCGGGCGGAGTTTTTTCACAAAAGCAACCGCCTCCCCGATCTGCTTCACGGAAAGGCTGGGGCGGGTCTGGTATCCCTTGGAACGCTGGATAGCGGCTAATTTCGTCCTTTCGGAAAGCGCCGCCCGGATGCCGTCAAGATCAAAGCTTCCGTCATCGAGGAGGTCTACCTGGCGGTAAGTGACGCCATACTCGGCCAAAGACCCTTTCGCCGCCCGGATGCCGATCACCTCCTCCAACGTGTCATACGGCTTCCCGGAAATAGAAAGCAGCTCATCCCCCGGACGCAGGCTGGCGCCCAGCGCCACGGCGAGCGCATGGGTGCCGCACGTGATTTGCGGGCGCACCAACGCGCACTCCGTATGGAAAATACCGGCGTACACCTTTTCCAGCGTGTCCCGTCCGGGATCGTCATAGCCATAGCCGCTCGCATAGCCGAAACAGGCAGCGTTCACCCGGTTTTCCTGCATCGCGCGGATGACCTTTAGCTGGTTGTACTCCGCTGTCCGGTCGATCGCGTCAAAACGTCCTTGCAGGGACGCTTCGATTTCATTCCCAAAATCCAGGACACAAGGCCGCACGCCAAGCTCCTGGTAAAGTTTTTCGGTATTCTGGTCCATTTTACCCACACACTCTCTCCTATCCTGTATTTTCTGTCCGTTTTGGGAAGCGCCGCAGCCTACGCCAACGGACGGCAACATAACTGCTGGAAGCACAGGCAAGGATCCTCCTAAAAATGATTGGGAAGCTGCGCCAGCATCGCTTCCAGGATCTTCCCGTCATCATCCCCATGATCCTGCCGGTTGATCCAAACCACATCCTTCTCCCGCTTAAACCAGGTGATCTGGCGCTTTGCGAAATGCCTGGTATCCCTCTTGATCCGGCGGACCGCCTCCGCAAAGCTTGTCTCACCTTCCAGGTAAGCCAGCATTTCCTTATACCCAAGCCCCTGCATGGAAACCATATCCCTCCGGCAGCCAAGCCCATAGAGACGGCGCACTTCATCCTCCAGCCCATCCTTGATCATTTGGTCCACCCTTCCGTCAATCCGCCTATAGAGTGTTTCCCGCTCATCGTCCAGCACAAAATAACAAAAATCATAAGGGGAAGCCTTTGCCCTTTCCCGCTCATTGTGTCCGGAGATCGGCATATGTGTCTGCTCATAAAACTCCAACGCGCGGATCACGCGTTTTACATTGTGCGCGTGGATTTGCTGCGCGGCCTTCGGGTCAACGTCCCGGAGCCTTTCATGCAGCGCTTCGCTTCCATGGCTGGCCGCATACGCCAAAAGCTCCTCCCGGTATGCGCGGTCCGGATGGTTTTCCGTAAAATCAATATCATATAGGACTGCCTGGATGTAAAACCCGGTCCCGCCTGTCAGGATCGGGATATGCCCGTTCCGGTAAATCTGCTCCATCGCCGCTTTCGCCATCTGCTGGAAACGCACGACATGGAACGGCTCCCATGGTTCCAGTTCATCCACCAGATAATGGGGGATCCCCTGCATTTCCTCCGGACGGATCTTGGCGGAGCCAATATCCATTTTTTTATAAACCTGCATGGAATCCGCAGAAATGATCGCTCCCCCCACCGCCTTTGCCAACGCGATCGAAACCTTTGTTTTTCCTACGGCGGTGGGGCCCGCCAGTATGATCAGTGGTTTTTTCGCCATAAACCTCTCCTTTGCCAACGCGGCCCATCAGGCGGTTCCCTCCATGCTCTCATGGATCGTGCGCAGGACGGCATCCAGCCTGCCAACCCCTATCTGGCCCGGCGCGGAAGTCCTGCCCACGGAGCCAAACGTGACCGCGGAGCCAAACACCTCGCCCGCCAGCCGGCTGACCATCCCGGTCCCCGCCATCGACATTGTAATAAGCGGACATTTGGCATACTGCGTATACATTTCTTCCGTTGCCGAAAGAAGCGTCAGCACATCCTTCCTGCTTCGCGGCATCACCGCGATTTTCAAAATGTCCGCCCCCGATTCCTGCATCCGGCAAAGGCGGCTGATGATCGCATCTTTCCCCGGCGTTTTCCGAAAATCATGGCTGGATGCAACGACCTTGGCCCCGGCCGCGTGCGCCCCTTCGATCATGCGCTTCACAGCCCCGTCCCCCGTGAGAGCTTCTACGTCGATCAAATCCACGCATCCGCTTTGCGCCATAAAAAGGTTTAGCTTCTCGTAGATTTCTACAGGGATCTCCTTCTCCCCGCCTTCCTTTGCCGTCCGGAATGTAAATAAAAGAGGGGTTTGCCCCAGCGCCTCGCGGAGTTCCCCCACGCACGCCGCCGCCTGCCCCCACGTCAAAATATCCTCAAACCCATCCGCCCTCCACTCCGCGATATCTACAGGAAAATCCCGGAGCTTTTCCGCCTCTGCAAGGATATCCGCCTTTGTCCTTCCCGCAATCGGCACGGCGATTTTCGGGATACCTTCCCCGATCGCCACATTTCTTACCACCACTGGTTTTATCGCAGCCACTTCAATATACCTCCATAGGGATCGCCCCCGCCGGGAACGGTCCATCCATCATCATTGCTTTCCACAGCCGTCCTGCCTGCCTCCAGGAAAGCCGTCCGCCCAGGAGCCAAGCAGCTTTCCCACCAACTCACTGCAGATCTCCTCCACGGTCTTTTTATCCGTATGGATGGTAAAATCCGCCGCCGCCTCGTACCTTTCCCTGCGCTGCCCCATCAGATCCGCGATATACCCTGTGTTTTTATTCCCATTTAAAAGGGGCCTTGCGTCACTGTCCCTGACCCGCTCCAAAACCGTTTCCGGCGAAGCGTCCAGAAGGACGATCCGCCCATTCTTTTTCATTTCCCTCACATTGCACTCCCTGAGCGCCGCGCCGCCGCCGCAGGAAACCACGAGATGCTCCCGCCCCTTAAGCCCTTGCAGGAAACCAGTCTCCAGCTTCCGGAAATACGCTTCCCCATGCACCGCAAAAATCTCAGGGATACCCATCTGCGCCTGTTTCTCGATCTGCCCGTCCATTTCCACCACGTCCACAGAAAAATGCCTGCCCAGAAAACCAGCGACCGTGCTTTTCCCCACCCCCATAAAACCGATCAGATAAAGATTGCAGGGAAGTTGCCCAGGGATCACTACCCGGAATCCTTTTTCCAAAAGCGGGGCTTCATACACCCGCCCGGATTCTTCCAGCCTTCCGCCGTGGCTGGCGGCCAGCGAGCGGAAGGTCTGCTGGCTTGCTATGTTTTCCGGCGATATCGTACATTCCAGGTAAAACGCCCCGGTCCCCTCACAGGCATGCTTTTTGTACAATGCTTCCAGAAGCGCTTTCCCGATCCCTTGCTTCCGGTATGGAGGCGCAACCGCAAGCTGGATGACAAAGACACGTCCTGGCCCATGGCCCATGGCAAACGCCCCACAGTACCCGGCCAACTCCCCGTTTTCCTCCGCCAGCAGCGTATATTCCGGAAAAAATTCCGCCAGCAGCCAGTAATGGTAATCCATGTGCGGCGTCACATACGGCCGGCACTGCTCAATCAGGTCTTTCACGGTTTTGATATCGCCCTTTTGGAAAGTCCTTATCTGCATGATGGTATCCTCCGTCTTTGGCCGGATCATCGCTTATCGCTTCTTGTCCCGCCCAATCTCCCTGCCGGGATTCTACCACAAAACCAAACAATTATCAACAAAGGCCAGGAATACGTTCCCCTTTCCGCTGATTTTCCATTCATTAAAATAATATTAAAAACACGCCCTTCTTTGCTTGACTTCCATTTCCGAAAGCATTATACTTGGCTTGTCAAAATTCATTTCTTTGGGGAGGAGAAAGTAGGAAAAGGAGGATGCTTTATGAGCAAAAGGAAATCATGGCTGTCCGCTTTGCTATGCGCAGCACTGGCTGTAGCATTGGCATTCGGACTTGTGCCAGAAACAGCAGAGGCTTCTAACCCAGAGCCGACATTAGAGACCTGTATATATTGGAACCAAATAGGATATAACATTAATCAGACTACGCAGCAATACTATGCTGATACCCAATATGACAGCACTACTGGTACATATCAGTACCTGCCTATCAGCAGTGTACCGTGGAATATCCGGGTGGAAAAGGGCCAGTCGTTTTATATTGGTGATTATGCCACTTATTACTATTACTATGATGCGGATATTGATTATGATGATGGGTGGAACGACAAAGAGATTTCCCAATCTCTCAGCGAGATATCGAAAACCCGCTATAAATCCAGCAAAAAAAAGATTGC
>CAZYVA010000040.1:0-16166 GCA_964650695.1 uncultured Dorea sp.
CGGGAGCCTTTTACGGCTATTTTTCCAGCAAGGAGGCTCTGTTCGCCTCCATTGTAGAGCCGCATGCCGCTATATTAATGAGCAAATTCGTGGATGCGCAGATTTCCTTTTCCGAACTTCCCGCGGAGGAACAGCCGGAACACATGGGTGTGGAATCCAGCGCTTACATCCATTGGATGGTGGGCTATGTCTGCCAACACAGGGAACCGGTAAAGCTGCTCTTGTGCAGCGCAGAAGGTACTGGCTATGAAAACTTTATCCATAACATGGTGGAGCTGGAAGTGGAAAGCACCTTTCAATACATGGAGACGCTCCGCAGCCTGGGACAAAGCATTCCTGTATTAAGCCCGTCTCTGTGCCATATCATTGCCAGCGCTATGCTGAGCGGCCTCGTCGAGATCGTGGTCCACGATATTCCCCAGGAACAGGCTATGCGGGATGTGGAGCAGCTTCGCGCTTTCTATACCGCTGGATGGCTGAAACTGATGTCGCCCTGACTGCGCCTGCTGAAGCGGTGATAGGCATGATGCGCCCTGTCCCTTGTACAAACCAGGCGCTCATAAAATTTTTATTTTTTTTACTTAATGGTTAGTTTATGCTAACCAACAATTTTTTACCATTTAAGGAGGTCATTCAATGAAAGAGGAAAAAAGAAGCGACGTGGCCGTCCTGCTGGAATATGCAGGAAGCCGCAAGTGCCTGACATTTTTAGGGCTGGCTTTGTCGGCAGTGTCCATGCTCTTTAGCATGGCGCCCTACATCTGCATCTGGCTGGCGGCCCGTGATCTGATCAAGGCGGCGCCGGAATGGGCGCAGGCGCGGAACGTTTCCATGTATGGCTGGATAGCCTTTGCGTTTGCAGTGGGCGGCATTGCCCTGTATTTTGCTGGCCTGATGTGTACCCATCTGGCCGCTTTCCGCACGGCGTCCAACATACGCAAACAAGGGGTTGCCCACGTGATAAACGCGCCCCTTGGGTATTTTGATGCCAACGCTTCCGGCTTGATCCGCGGGCGGCTGGATGCGGCGGCAGCCGACACCGAAACGCTGCTGGCGCATAACCTGGCGGACATCGTTGGCACGGGCGTGCTGTTTGTGTCCATGCTGGTGCTGATGTTTCTTTTTGACTGGCGGATGGGGGCGGCATGCCTGTTGGCGGCGGTCATTTCGGTGATCGCGATGTTCTCCATGATGGGAGGCAAAAACGCTAAACTGATGGCGGAATACCAGGCGGCCCAGGATCGCATGACAAAAGCGGGGACCGAATATGTGAGGGGGATCCCCGTCGTGAAAATATTCCAGCAGACGGTCTACTCGTTCAAGGCGTTCCAGGAGGCCATCGAGGATTACAGCAATAAAGCTGAATATTATCAGGCGGATGTATGCTGTATGCCGCAGTCTGTCAATTTAACCTTTACCGAAGGGGCGTTTGTGTTCCTGGTCCCGGCAGCCCTGTTCCTTGCCCCAGGCGTATGGGCGGACGGCGGCCTGGCCGGATTCGTTACCGATTTTGCGTTTTACGCCGTATTCTCAGCCATTATTTCAACCGCGCTTGCGAAAATCATGTTTGCCTCTTCCGGCATGATGCTGGCAAGCACCGCTTTGGGGCGTATCAGCCAGGTGATGGAGGCGCCTGTCCTGGAAGCGCCTGCCCATCCGCAGATGCCCCATAATAACAAAGTAGAATTGAAAGACGTAAGTTTCACCTACAACGGCGCAAAGGACCCGGCCCTCTCCCATGTGTCCTTTACAGCAGAACCGGGCCAGACCGTAGCGCTGGTAGGGCCGTCCGGCGGCGGCAAGACAACGGCGGCCAGTTTGATCCCCCGCTTCTGGGATGCGACGTCCGGCACGGTGGAAGTCGGCGGGGTCTGTGTTGCCAGGATCGACCCGCACGTCCTGATGGACCAGGTAGCGTTCGTATTCCAAAATAGCCACCTGTTCAAAGCATCCATCCTGGAAAATGTCCGTGCCTCCCGCCCGGAAGCGGCCAGAGAAGATGTGATGGCCGCGCTGATGGCCGCCCAGTGCAAAGATATTCTTGATAAGCTGCCGGAGGGCCTTGATACGCAGATCGGGACCGAAGGGACCTATCTCTCCGGCGGCGAGCAACAGCGTATCATACTGGCCAGGGCCATTTTGAAGGACGCTCCCATCGTGGTACTGGATGAGGCCACTGCCTTTGCCGACCCTGAGAATGAGGTCCTGATCCAGAAAGCTTTCGCCACGCTGACGAAGGGCCGCACGGTTATCATGATTGCCCACCGCCTTTCCACAGTTGTGGGCGCGGATAAAATCATCGTTCTGGAGGAAGGGCGTATCGTCGAGCAAGGCACGCATGCTAAGCTGGCTGCATCCGGAGGGCTGTATGCCCGGATGTGGGCGGACTATAACAAGGCGGTCCAGTGGAAAATCACAAGCGAAAAGGAGGCGGAATAAATGTTTGGGAAGAATTTTCAGCGAAAATATGCCCTGACGGATCAAGGCGTCCGGAACACAAAAAAAGGCGCTTTCTGGACTGTGATCGTCAATCTGGTTGTCATGGGCGGCGTCAGCATTCTGTATCTGGTGATGTCTGGCTTTATGGGGACTCTGACGGAGGGAAAAGCGCTCCCCGCCCCATTGCCTGTGATCGGGCTCCTCATCCTCTTTGTGCTTTTGTCCTTCGTGACCCATTTGCAGCAGTACAAGGCTACTTATGGGCTGGTGTATAATGAGGTCAAAACGACACGTCTTAATCTGGCGGAACGGCTCCGCAAGCTCCCGCTGGGGTATTTTGGCAAACGGGATTTGGCAGATTTAACCGAAACCATCATGGGGGACGTCAATCGGATGGAACATATCTGGTCGCATGTGCTTGGGTATCTGTACGGCGCATACCTCTCTACGGCCGTCATCGCCGTGTGCCTGCTGGCCTATGACTGGCGGCTGGCCATTGCCTGCCTGTGGGGCGTGCCGGTGGCTTTTGGGCTGCTGTTTGGCAGCCGTAAGCTTTCCACCCGCAATGCCGGACGGATGAAGAAAGCCGCCGTCCAGGTATCGGATGGGATCCAGGAAGCGTTGGAAAATGTCAGGGAGATCCGTGCCTCGAACCAGGAGGAGCGGTATCTGGACGGGCTGAACCGGAAGATCGATGAACAGGAACGGATCACGATCCAGGGGGAGTTGGGGACCGGCCTTTTTGTCAATGCCGCCAGCGTGATCATGCGTCTGGGCGTGGCAACGACCATCCTTGTGGGGGCGGATTTGATTCTGTCAGGCAGCATTGATTTCATGCTTTTGTTCCTTTTTCTGCTTGTCATCACCCGTGTCTACGCTCCTTTTGACCAAAGCCTGGCGCTGGTCGCGGAATTGTTTGTTTCCCAGGTGTCGGCTGACCGTATGAATGAAATCTATGACACGCCGGCTGCGGAGGGTGTGGAGAGATTTGAGCCAAAAGGACACGATATTGTCTTTGAGCATGTGGTGTTTTCTTATGATGAAAAAGTAGTCCTGCATGATGTGAGCTTTACCGCTAAAGAGGGCGAGGTCACAGCGTTGGTGGGCCCTTCCGGTTCCGGTAAAAGCACTTGCGCCCGGCTTGCCGCAAGGCTGTGGGACATTTCCAAAGGTGTGATCCGCTCAGGCGGCGTGGATATTTCTACCGTAGACCCGGAAGTACTGATGCGTGATTATTCCATGGTGTTCCAGGATGTGGTGCTGTTCGATGATACCGTGATGGAAAACATCCGCCTCGGCAGGCGTGGCGCAACGGATGAGGAAGTGCGTGCCGCGGCCAAAGCGGCCAATTGCGATGAATTCATCCATCGGCTCCCCCAGGGCTATGGCACCCTCATCGGAGAAAACGGGGCGAAGCTTTCCGGCGGTGAACGCCAGCGCATCTCGATTGCCAGGGCATTATTAAAGGACGCGCCCATTGTCCTGCTGGACGAGGCCACCGCCAGCCTGGACGTGGAAAATGAATCGAAAGTACAGGGAGCGCTTTCCCGGCTGCTGGCAGGGAAGACCGTACTGGTCATTGCCCACCGGATGCGTACCGTGGAACAAGCGGATAAAATCGTTGTCCTGGCAGATGGCCGGGTCGTGGAAGAAGGGACACCCGCGCAACTGATGGACAGAAACGGCCTCTTCCGGCGCATGGTAAAGCTGCAGCGGCAAAGCGCCGGGTGGCAGCTCAACGAATGATGTCCGCACGCTGCTGTTGGATCACTTTCTCACGGAATGCCCAGGAAATGGGCATTCCAGGCCATTCCCGGCATCTACGCTTCCTCCAATAGGATAAGATCCCATTCTTTTATGGCGATGGTTTCTTCTTTTTGATACTGTTTCCGATCCAGTAAATTCACCGCTTTTTCGAAAGGACAGACCACCCGTTTTTCTTCATCGCTGTAATTCATGATATAGTGAAGCCGCTTCCCCGCTTCGTTCCTGCCGCTTCTGATAATGACGGGCCATGCTGCTCTTATTTTTCCTGCGCTTCCTGCATTTACAAGCAAGCCGGTGTCCTTGAGACCTTCCAGAGCCATTTTATAGATTTCCTTCAAATTGTCTTTATCGGTATAGCAGCCGATATAAAAGGCATACCCGTTCCCGTAAGCATTACGGGTGGCTGCCGCGTATTTCCCCCAGTATTTATGATCGTACTGCCAGATCGTCTCGGCTGTGTCCGTCTCCAGCAGCTCCATGAAATAGCGGACGGGCTTTCCCGCTGCTTTTGCCGTCCCCGGCGCTGTAAACTGGTGATGGTGGATCCCGAAACAGGAATGCAGCATATGGGGCTGCCTGTCATGATAAACGCTGCTCTGCTCATCCGCCGCAAAGGATTTAAAGGAACTGATCAGGATGCCCCCGTCCCTCACAAAATGGTCCAGCTTCTTTAACATCTCCTCTGAAACACAATATAACGCTGGCGTAAGGATCGTCTGGTAGCGCGTTGGTTCCAGCGCCTGTACATCCACGACGTCGCACTCAACATTGCATTCATACAAGCTGTCATACATCCACCGTACCACGTCATTATAGCTTAGATCCTTATCAATCGGGAACCACTGCAGCGCCGTCAATGAAAGATTATCCACAACAAGCGCGACGCGGTTCTCTTTCCTGATCCTCAAATGCCTTGCGCCGATTTCTTTCCACTCCTGTCCAATCCGGCAGATTTCCCTATAGACAGCGTTTGGTTCCAAATCATGGCTTAAAATCCCTTTCCAGTAAGTTTCATAGCCATTATGGATGGAATGCCAGTTCCAGTACAGCGCCCCTGCCGCCCCGCTTGCCAGGTGGCTGTAAGCCTGGAGCCTGAGCTGCCCCGGATAAGGAGTCCAGTTTTTAAACCCTTGCGCCTGCATTTCCAGCACAAGATAAGGGTTTTGTTTCAGGCAGCGGATCTCATCCCCGCCAAAGGCTATTTCGGCTCCCGTCAGTTCATCCTGGGTCGGATGGTAAATATCCGCACCGGCTATCGTCACCGCCGCCGACGCCTCATAATGGTCCATATCCGGCTGTACGCCGTAGGAATAGCCATCCTGCGCGATTTCCGCCCCGAATTTTTTCCATTCAAAATCGAAATTATGGGTAATAAACTGATCCTCGGTTTTGTATTCCAGGACGATCCCTGCCAGCCATTTCAGATAATCCGCCGCCATAGACCGCTGGAACGCGGAAAACGCACCCGCCAGGCCGCCATTGCAGCATCCCCGCAGATCCGGAAAATCATCCCAGGAATGGATCGCATTGCTCCAGAAATCAAGATGGAACGCCTGGTTCAGCGCGTGGGTGGTCCCATACTTCTCCTTCAGGGAAGAGACAAACGATTCCTGCATATATCTGCCAAAATTTCCATAATGCTTTGTTTCGTTATCGATCTGGAACCCGATGACGGATGGGTGCCTTGCCGTATGCTCCAGCAGCTTCCGGATGACGCGTTCCGCATGGAAACGGAACAGCGGATGCATGATGTCCACGAGCTGGCGCGCTCCGTAAAACGCCCTTCCTTCCTTTCCTTCCACCATGATTTCCGGATCCTTTTTGGCAAGCCAGGACGGGACCGCATAGGTTGGTGTTCCTATGATCACGGACATTTTTTCCTGCCCGGCCACTTTTAATACGCGGTCGATATAAGAAAAATCCCAAGTCCCATCCTCTGGTTCTAGCGTACTCCATGTCGATTCCGCAATCCGCAGCGTGTTCATCCCCGCCGTTTTCATCATCCGTATGTCTTTTTCCAGTCTGTCATACGGCATATATTCCGGGTAATATGCCGTACCGAATAACAATTCCCGCATGATAAACCCCTTTCCCGCCGGCTGCTGTTTCCGAAAGCAAGATCTCTTTTCCGTTTATTCTGTTTTTGGCGTTTTTTAAACCCCGTGTTTCATTTAGGAATCCTCCAGCGAAGTCTTCCTCGTCGTCGTCACGGTTTCATCGTAACATGCAAAAATACGGTCCACCACTTCCCCATCCTGTTTTTTCGTGAACAAGCTGACGACCGGTACAATAACCAGCCCGCCGACCATCGCCACGACACCGGAATTGATGGAAGATTGGAAAATATAGCCAAGCACCGGCCCCCATCCGCTGACATCCACCCCGCCAAGCGTGATGAAAAGCTGGATCACCGCTACGCCGCACCCCCAGGCAAAGCAGGCCACGGCTGAAGCCTTCGTGATCCCTTTCCAGTACAGCCCATACATAAACGGCGCCAGGAACGCCCCGGCAAGCGCTCCCCAGGACACACCCATCATCTGCGCGATAAAGGTGACTTCCGGGTGTGCATCCTTAAAAATCGCGATCACAGCGGAAACAAGGATAAAAAACACAATAAAGATACGCATGACCGCTACCTGTTTCTTCTCCGTCATCTTCTGCCCGGACGCCGGCCCGATCACATCCAGCGTGAATGTGGAACTGGAAGTCAGGACCAGCGAGGACAGCGTGGACATTGAAGCCGAAAGCACCAGCACGATGACCACCGCGATGACCACCGACGGCAACGTCGCAAGCATCGTCGGGACGATCGTATCGAACAGTGGTTTCCCGGTTGCTTCATTGATGATGACTTTATCGGCGTACAGCCGCCCGAAACCGCCGAGGAAATAACAGCCGCCCGCAACGATAATCGCGAACACCGTCGAAATCACCGTCCCTTTATGGATATCCTTTTCACTCTTGATCGCGTAAAATTTCCCAACCATCTGCGGCAGCCCCCAGGTACCGAGGGAAGTCAGTATGACCACAAACAAAAGCGCCAGCGGATCCGGCCCCAGGAATGCCGTGTAAGCCCCCTGCCAGCCTGCGTCCCCCGTCACCCCGGCCAGGGTTTTCGACGCACTTAAGAGCCCTCCGTTATCGGCAAGCACTGCCCCGATCACGGCACAGATGCCAAACAGCATAATGATCCCCTGGATGAAATCATTGATGGCCGTCGCCATATATCCGCCAAAAATCACATAGAACCCTGTGAGGACCGCCATCACCGCGATCACAGCCCAGTATGGGATCTCAAACACCAGGCCAAACAGACTGGAAAGCCCATTGTAAAGGGACGCCGTATAAGGAATCAGGAAAATAAACACGATCACAGACGCCGCTACTTTCAAGGAAACCGAATCAAACCGCTTCCCAAAAAAATCCGGCATCGTTTTGGCATCCAGGTGCTGCGTCATGACGCGTGTCCTCCTCCCCAGCACATTCCACGCCAGGAGCGACCCGATAAACGCATTCCCCAGGCCCGCCCATGTGGCCGCCATCCCGAAATTCCATCCAAACTGCCCGGCATAGCCGACAAAAATCACGGCCGAAAAATAAGACGTACCGAAAGCAAAGGCCGTCAGCCACGGGCCAACCTTCCTGCTCCCAAGCACGAATCCATTGACGTCAGCCGCATGCTTCCTGGAATAAAAGCCGACATAGATCATCACGGCAAAAAACACCACAAGCATGATCGTACATAGTATCTCTTTTGACATTTCCCGTTCCTCCAAACCTGTTTTTTCACGCTTTAAACCGTTGCGCTTCAACGTATAAAAGTCAGTTTAAAGATAACAGAAAAAAAGAGGCTTGTCAATGCAGATATCCATGAAATACCATTTCCACCTCCGTCCCTTCCCCTGGCTCGCTGGCAACCCGGACATCAATCCCATGCAGCAGCGCCCCGTGCTTTACAATCGAAAGCCCCAGGCCTGTCCCGCCTGTCTCCCTGGAATGGCTTTTATCCACCCGGTAAAATCTCTCAAAGATCCGCTCCTGCTGGTCTTTCGGGATCCCGATGCCGGTATCCCGCACAATCACCTTTATCCCCTGCAAAGTATGGCCAACCCAGATTTTCACAGAACCGTTTTCCTTATTATACTTGATAGCGTTATCGCAGATATTAAAAATCATTTCATCCAGGATCCGGCGCACGCCCACATAAGTGGCCGGTTCCCCGGTCACCTCCATATGCACGTTCTTTTTGGAAGCCTGGACAGACAGGCGGCTGATGATTTCTCTTGTCAGCCCGTACAGGTCAACCTCCTCCTTTTCCAGCCCGTTCTCCCCCTCATCCAGCTTGGAGAGTTTCATGATATCCTCCACCAGCGTGATCAAACGCCTCGCTTCATTATAAATGCGCTCGGAAAAACCAGCCATATCCTCCGGCTTCACCAGGCCGCTCTTCATGATCTCCGCATATCCGGAAATGGAAGTAAGCGGTGTCTTTAACTCATGGGAGACATTTGCGGAAAACTCCTTGCGCATCTGGGCGATGGCATCCTTTTGGCGGTTCAGTTCATCGATCCGTTCCAAAAGAGGCGTCAATTCCTCGTAAATGTTGTTTTCCAGGGGATGTTCGAGATCCAGCGCATTGATAGGGCGGATCAGGCGCGCCACCTGTCTGCGGGACAGCAATACCGCCATAGCCAGCATCACCACGGCAATCGCTGCCATAGCTGGCAAAATCCCGATCGCCGTATGAAAAATATTGTCCATGGTTTTGGAGACCCTGAGTACCGTATTGCCCGACATAAGCACAGCGTAATAATACATCTCCTGCCCCACTGTATTGGACTGGCGTATATCCTGCCCTTCCCCGCCTTGGAAAGCCGCCTGGATTTCCGGACGGTTTTTATGGTTTTCCAGGGAAATCTCATCCTGGACAGAATCATACAGGACATTTCCATCCGCGTCAATGAGGCTCACCCTTGTGCTGCCGGCCACCGCGTCCATCTCCCGCAGATACGCCTCCCCGGCATTTTCAATTGCCGCCCGGATATAATCCGCCTCCTGGCGAAGTTCGTCCTCGACGATCGCCGCTGTCTGGCGGTACACCGCCACGGTTGTGATCGCGCATGCGACCAGAAGCGTAGTAACCACTACAAGGATCATGCTTCTTTGTATTTTAGCCTGTAAACTCATAATGTTTTACGCCTCTTCCTTGCTGACGCGGTATCCTACGCCCCGGACGGTCTCAATGCGTCCGCCCGCTGCCCCAAGCTTCTGCCGGAGTGTGCGCACATGCACGTCCACAGTCCGGGTTTCCCCGTCAAAATCATAGCCCCAGATATCCTCCAAAAGCTTATCCCTTGTCAGCACCACATTTTGGTTTCCAAGCAGACATTTCAGCAGCTCATACTCCTTCAACGTAAGCGTAACAGGCTCACCGCCCACCGTCACTTCATGTTTTCGCACATCCATCACGATATTGGCATTTTCCAGCATCCCGGCCGGAACCTTGGGCGCCCGCTCCATGCGCCGCAGCACCGCTTTGATCCGGGACACCAGCTCCATCATCCCGAAAGGCTTGGCCACGTAATCATCGGCCCCCGTATCCAACCCCTTTACCTTGTCGTACTCCGCCCCCTTTGCCGTCAGCATGATCACTGGGATATCCTGGGTCCGCCCCGTTTCCTTCATTCTTTTTAAGAGGGAAATCCCATCCTCCCCGGGAAGCATAATATCCATTAAAACCAGTTCAGGGAGGCACGTTTTCAAAGCCTCCCGAAATGCTTTCCCATCCTCAAAGCCCTTTGCCGTAAACCCGGTCGTCTTTAATGTATAAATCACCAGCTCACGGATATTTTCATCATCCTCTACGATATAGATCATACTTTGTTCTCCCTATGGATCCCGGTAATGGAAAACTCTACCCACTCTGCGATATTGGTGGCGTGGTCCGCGATCCTTTCCAGATACTTAGCCACCATAGCCAGGTCAATGGCTGCCCTCCCCTGGTCCCTATGCTCCGCGATAAACCGGATCAAATCCTTTTTATTTTCTTCAAACAGCCCATCCACTGCATCATCCGACAAAATGACGTTCCGTGACAGCTCCAGATCCTTTTCCACATAAGCGGTCACGCTGTCGCGCACCATCCTTGCCGCTGCTTCCGACATAGAAATGATTTTCGGGATATCCGCCGCTTCCGACTTTTTCTCGGAAATGATGATCTCGGCAATATCCGATGCCTGATCCCCGATCCGCTCCATATCCGTGATCATCTTCAGCGCGGCGGAAATCTGGCGCAGATCCCTTGCCACCGGCTGCTGCTGTAAAAGAAGCCTCAGGCAGAGACGCTCAATGTCTTTCTCCATCTGGTCGATCTCATCGTCTGCCAATATCACTTCCTTCGCCTTTTTGGCGCTTCCTTCTGACAACGCCTGGGTCGCTTCTGCAATTGCCGTCCCGCACAATTTCCCCATATGGGTCAGGTGTTCATTTAACAGCTCTAGCTGCATATCAAACTTATTACGCATATCTTAACCAAACCTCCCTGTAATATAATCCTCCGTCCGCTTATCCGCCGGTATGGAGAACAGCTTTCCCGTATCATTGTACTCGATCACTTCACCCAGCAAAAAGAAAGCCGTATTATCCGATACGCGTACCGCCTGCTGCATATTGTGCGTAACCATGATAATAGTATAGTCTTTTTTTAATTCCATTGCAAGGTCTTCGATTTTCGATGTGGATATGGGATCCAACGCGGAAGTAGGCTCATCCATCAGAAGCACCTCCGGCTGGACGGCCAATGCCCTTGCGATACAAAGCCTCTGCTGCTGGCCGCCGCTCATCCCCAGGGCACTTTTTTTCAACCGGTCCTTGCACTCTTCCCAGATCGCGGCGTCACGCAGGGATTTTTCCACCAGCGCGTCCAGCTTTGGCCTGGAATGGATGCCGTGGGTCCGGGGCCCATAGGCAATGTTATCGTAAATACTCATAGGGAAAGGGTTGGGCTTCTGAAACACCATGCCCACCCGCTTGCGCAGCAGGTTTACATCCATTTCACGAAATATATCCTTCCCGTCTAAAAGGATATCGCCCTCAATCTTGCACCCTTCCACCAGGTCGTTCATCCGGTTGATGGATTTGAGCAAGGTGGATTTCCCGCAGCCGGACGGCCCGATAAATGCTGTGATTTTATTTTCCTCGATCTCAAGGTTTACGTGTTTCAGTGCGTGGAAATCACGGTAATACAAATCCAGGTTTTTTACGCTTAGTTTTGACATATGGTTCCCTTTCTCTATATTTTTGTCAATTTCTTCACTGCCACATTGGACAGGCTGTTCATTCCCACGACCAAAACCAGAAGAATCACAGCCGTGGCATACGCCTGGTCCATATACAGCCCCTCGCTCGCCAGGTTATACATATGGACAGCCAGCGTGCGCCCGGAGCTGAATACACTTTTCGGGAAATCCGCCACTGTACCGGCGGTATAGATCAGCGCCGCCGTTTCCCCCAGGATACGCCCGGTTGCCAGGATGACGCCCGCGAGTATGCCCGGAGCCGCCGATGGCAGCACAACGCAAAACACCGTCCGCAGCTTTCCGGCTCCCAGGCCGAAGCTGCCTTCCCGGTAGGAATCCGGCACGGATTTCAGCGCTTCCTCTGTCGTCCTGATCATCAATGGCAGGATCATAATGGACAAGGAAGCCGCCCCGGATAGAAGAGAAAATCCCCAGCCACAGGCATTGACAAAAAACAACATGCCAAACAGCCCGTATATAATAGATGGGATTCCCGACAAGGTTTCCGCCGCCATCCGGATAATCTTGACAAAGCGGTTCCCCCTTTTTGCGTACTCAGCCAGGAAAATGGCGGAAAAAATCCCCAATGGGACCGCAATACCCAGGGAAAGCGCGGCCACAACCACTGTATTGAAAAGCGCGGGCACCACAGATGCATTCTCGGAAGTGTAATGCAGGGCAAATAAAGAGGGCTGGATATGCCGAATCCCATGGACCAGGATATAGGCAATCAGGAAGATCAGCGCTGTAAAAGTTAAAAATGCAGACAACACCACCAGGAGCATCACGGCCATCGAACCCGGCGTTCTCATATAAGACTTTATTTTCTGCAAAATGGTTGTCTGGTTTCTGCCAGTTCTCTCTTGCTTCGCATTACTCATTCCGGTTACCTCCATTTAACAATGCAACGCAGAAATTCAAAATCAGGATAAACACAAAGAGGACGACGCCTGTCGCAATCAGCGCTTCCCTGTGCAGGTCTGTCGCATATCCCATTTCAATGACGATATTTGCTGTCAGGGTGCGGATGCCTTTAAAAATCCCCTGGGGCATCCTTGCCTGGTTCCCGGCTACCATGATCACCGCCATTGTTTCCCCCACCGCACGGCCGATCCCCAGCACGATCCCCGCCACTATACCAGACTTCGCCGCCGGAAGGACCACACAAAAAACCGCCCTCTCATGGGTCGCGCCCAAGGCAACCGCCCCTTCATAATACTGCTCCGGCACCGAGCGTAACGCGGATTCCGCAACACCGATGACCGTAGGCAAAATCATCATCCCCAGAAGCACAGAGGCTGTCAGCATACTGCTTCCATTCCCTGCCGATCGTATCACGCCTGCCTGCTGGAGGTTCCTTGCTATTTGCCGGATGGCAGGCGCCAAAACCACCAGCCCGAAAAACCCATAAATCACAGACGGGATGCCTGCCAAAAGCTCCGTTGCCGATTTCAACGGTTTATAAATCTGCTTCGGGCAGTAAAATGCCATAAAAACCGAAGTCAAAAGCCCGACCGGCACTCCAACAAGCACCGCCCCCGCCGTCACATAAAGGCTGCCCACGATCATCGGCAGGATCCCGAATATCTCATTTTTTGGCTTCCACATCTTTCCGCTTAAAAAATTGACCAGTCCGATTTCCTTCATTGCAGGGATGCCATTTGCAAACAGGAACGCACAAATGAGGGCTACCGCCAGCACCGAAGCGCAGGCGGCAAGGAAGAACACGCCCCGCATGAAGCTTTCTGTCCATGCCTTTTGTTTCATCGTCTTTTTCCTCTTTACTCCAGGACGTCCGCCCAGGTAACGGCATCCCCGGTATAGATGGCTTTTACCTGGGCGCTTGTCAATTCGTCCACAACGCTTTCCGTATTCACGATTACCGCGATACCGTCTGTCGCAATGGCCTGCCCTGTCAAGCCTTCCGCCGTTTCCGTATCCTTCAGTTCACGGGATGCCATACCGATATCATAGCTTCCGTCAATGGCCGATGCCATACCTGTGGTAGAATCCGTTGTCTGAAGTTCTACATCCGCATTTGCATTTACCGCCTTATACCCTTCGATCAGTTTTTCCATGACAGGCGATACAGAGGAAGAACCGCCTACCACACATTTTCCGGACGGATGGGTTCCTTCAAAGGCAGTCACGTCGTCCAGCGGGATGTAGCCGTTATCTTCCACGATCTTCTGCCCTTCCGTACTCATAATATAACCGATAAAATCATCTGCCACCGCATTGTCCGTCCCATCCTTTGTCGCGATGTTGAACGGCCTGCACACCTTGTACGCGCCCGTCTTGATATGATCCGCGGTTGCCTCTGCCCCGTCGATCCTGAGCGCCTTGACACTGTCATCCAAAGAGCCAAGGGAAACATATCCGATGGCGTATGCATCTCCTGCTACCGTTGTCATCATAACGGAAGTGCTGTTGGTAATCTGCGCCTCCTCTGTCGTCATGTCAACCTTCTCGCCATTCTGCTCCTCCTCGACGCCGAACAGTTCGATAAACGCCCCTCTTGTACCGGAACCATCCTCACGGGATACAATGGTGATGTCCATAGAAGGATCCCAATCCCCGGAAGCCGCCACGCTTCCTGCATCGGATGCCCCGCCATCGGACCCGTCTGAGGGATCTGTGCCTTGGCTGCCACACCCGGCTGCCATAGCGCCTGCCACGGCCGTCACCATAAACGCTGCTAAAATTCTTTTTGATTTCATGTTTTCAATCTCCTTTCTACCTTTTGCCCTTCACAAGTATCATCGATGATGTTGGGGGCAAATAGGATTTGACCCTTATGATAGAAAAGAAATGTAAAATCGGAAACGGAGGTTCTGTTAAAAATGGGTAAAAAAAGGCTCCCGGCCACATCAAATGTGCCGAAAGCCCTTGTTTTCCCGATTCGCGGGAACTTCCCGCCAGCGCTTATTTATTTTTCCCCAATGTCACCTTGACAGATTGTTCCTTATATTCCCCATTGTTTGCCGGAACCTGCAGCGTCACCGTCACGGTTTCCCCGGCTGCATAGTATTCCAGTTGCTCCTTCAACGCGGACATGCTTGTTACCGTAGTGCCTTCCAGCGCTGTAATGATCGAACCCTTCGTCACTCCGGCCTTTGCGCATCCGCCGCCCTTTATCACATCGGAAATATACACACCTACCGGCATTCCGTACATCTGCGCGCTGTCCTCGTCTACATCCACCCCTTGGATGCCGAGGTATCCTTGCTCATCTTCCGCTACTTTCTTTTTCGTCTCCTGGTTCATGAGGTCTGTGATGATCTCCGAAGCATCGGAGATGGGGATCGCATACCCCATGCCCTCCACTTCACTGACTGCCACCTTAATGGAATTAATGCCGATGACCTCGCCGTTTTGGTTTAACAGGGCCCCTCCACTGTTTCCTGGATTGATGGCCGCGTCCGTCTGGATCAGTTCTCCCTCGTAGCCCTCTACTGTCCGGTTCGTCGCGGAAATGATCCCGGTCGTCACAGACTGCCCGTATCCAAGGGCATTTCCGATCGCGATTGCCGGCTCGCCGACTTTCAGCGCCGTGGAATCACCCATCTGCGCAACGGAAATCTTCCCTCTGGTCGAATCCGCGATATCGCCAAGATCGACTGCGATCACGGCAAGGTCGCGGCTGGAATCCGTCCCTTTGATATTGGCTTCCACGCTTTCATTGTCCACAAAGGTGACGGTCAGTTGGTCGCATCCTTCTACCACATGGTTATTGGTCAATATCAGCAATTCATCCGCATTCTCCGCGATGATGATGCCGGAACCCGCGCTCTCGCTTTCCTGCTCCTGGACACCCCCGAAGAAATTCTGCACCTGCGTGACGCTCATATTGGTAATCGCCACGATGGATGGCATGACATTGTCCGCCACCTCCGTCACATCCGTAAGGGTCTCCGAGCCGGAAGCTTGCGTCAACTGCGTTTTACCAATCTGGCCATCGTTAGACTCCTTATCGGAGGACGACTTCCCGTCCGCACTCGCGGAGGTCGTCTTAGACAGCTTCCCCGCAACAAAATTGCCTGTCTGGAACGCCACGCTCGCGATCACGCCAAACATCAGCGCAAGCCCGGCCGTTTTTAACCAGCGCGGCGCTTTTTTGCGGGGCTTTGGCTGCTTGGCCTGGTAAGATTCATACCCATAAGAGCCGGTACGGTTTTGTTCATTCTGATCGTTCCCGTCCGTTGTATAGTAATAATATTTATTATCCATGATCCTTCTCCTCTCTGTGTTTATTTTCTATGCCGTAGTGTACGGGTTAATTGTGTTCAAAATGTGACAAAAACATGTCGATTTTCTAAAAAAGAAAGCCGGTATCTTGGAGGGCTTCACTTAAGGATTTAACAAAAAGGCTTTGAGTGACAGTCTTCAAGCGGAACAAAAAAAGACCATGTAAGAGTAGAAATGCTCCGCATGGTCTTTTCGTTTATGTTGTCTTATAAAAGCAAAAGACGCTTTGAATTAACAAAACGTCTTCGAAGACTCCTTCTACGCGTGGCAGATGAGATACTTATATTATACTGATTTTCAGCGCTTTGTCAATGGGATCCGGAAAATTTCCTCTTGACAAATTCTGGATTATGTGCCTCGGTACTGCTCATAGTGCTTCAGCTGCTTTGTAAGTGCATTGTCGTAATCAAGGTA
>CAZYVA010000041.1:0-16077 GCA_964650695.1 uncultured Dorea sp.
TATTCGGATGGCTCGACAAAATATGTGGATTTTTGACGGGAAAAGTGGCTGCCGTGCCCGCACGGACAGGCGCATGGCGGGGAAACCAAATAGTCTTGGAGGGCTCATATATGGAAAAGCCTTATTATGAATTTTTCCGGGAACCTTTGGATTCCGGTTTCCGTGTTACTTACGTCACTGCGCCTGGAGGATATCATCCGCCGCACTGGCATGATGAACTGGAGATCCTTTATCATCTGAACGGTGAAAGCGATATCACCATCGACGGCAAAATCTACCGTCTGAAAAAGAAACATATGATGGTTATTGATTCCAGGCAGATACACAGCACCTATAATTACGATCAGACGTCTATGTTTATCTGCATCCACATTTCCAAAGCATATATGGAAAAACATGTCCCTGGGATAGAGCTGGCGCGGATCCGCTGTACCCCTGACGATGTACACGACGCCAATTTCCAGGATTATTTCGGCATGTGTATGTTGCTGCAGGATTTGGTCGAAGCCTATATGAGGGAACCCGTCACGCTGTCCATGGAGACCGAAGGCTATGTCCTGCTGATCTTTTCCCGTCTGATCCAGCATTTTTCATCGCGGCACGAGCCGATGCCGGAAAATGTCGATGTACTTGCAGCGGAACGCCTCCGCGCCATCATTAAATATGTGGGCGTACATTTTCGGGAACCCATCCGACTGCAGGATGTTTCTGAAGAGACCGGATTAAGCAAAGAATACTTTTGCCGTTTTTTCAAAAAAAACATGGGCATGTCTTTCCTGCAGTACGTACAGGAAGTGCGCGCCGTCCATGTCTATCAGGATCTTGAGCGCACGGACATGCCAATATCTGAGATCATGGAAAAGAACGGGTTCACAAGCCAAAAACTGTTTAACCAGACTTTCCGGAGGATCTATGGATGCACCCCTTCTTCCGTAAGAAAGCCAAGCCCCGCTTAAAACACGCTGCCTGTCTATCGTAAGGAACTGCCGCGAAGGAAGATTTACCCATACAAAGCTTCCGGCCAGCGGCTGATCTAATCGTCCAGCAGGTAATTGCGGGCATAGCGGACAAATATTTTCATGGCGGGGGACATGTCCTTTGTCGGGGAAAGCGCCATACCAAGACGCCGGCAGACATACGGGCTGATAGGGCGCACCTCGAAGTTCCCTTCCTTTCCACGCAGTACAAGCTTGGGAAGGATGGAGATGCCAAGATTATGTTCTACCATAGAGATGGTGGAAAAATCCGTGGTGGTCGAATATTTGATCTCCGGATGAATCTTGTACTCCTTCAAAATCCTGCGGACGTCATTGTCATAGGTATAATCCGAGATGACCAGCGGCGCGCCTTCATAGAGATCCAGCGGGACCTGTGAATGGCAGGAAAACGGATGCCCTTTCGGGAATACCGCCATCATCTGATCGTCCATGACATGGATAAAATTATAATTTTGGTTGGGGTGGTAACTCGTAAAAGCGATATCGACCCGGCTGCTGTTGATCCATTCCACCAGCTCGCTTTCCCCGCCCTCGGCAATCTCAAACGCGATGTCCGGGTATTCCTTCTGGAATTCCTGGATGATTTCCGGGAGCCAGTGGATGGAACAACTGATATAGCTTCCAATCTTCAGGATACCCTTCTTTGCCCCTCTCAAAAAAGAAATTTCCTGGTTTAAATATTCGTCTGCCGACAAAAGGTTACGGATGGAAGGGAGCAGGGACTCAGCGTCGGACGTCAAGGAGACGCCGCGGTGGTTTTTGTTAAAGAGTGGGAACCCGATTTCCTGTTCCAAGGAGTTCATCATCTGTGTGATCCCGGACTGTGTATAGCCAAGCCTTTCCGCCGCCCTTGTAAAACTGCCACAATCGGCTACGTTGAGAAGTACTTTCAATTTCCGTTGATTCATCACATGCCCCTTTCCGCTCCGTTGATCCTGCCCCGGAAGAAAAAAATATAAAATATTACATTTATTTTACAAATTTTTTAAGAAAATTACAAGCAGAACTTTGCAATCTCCGCAGAACCCGGACCTATGCTGGACCTATGGCCGGACCTATGGATCTATGCCATCCCCGCAGTCCTTCATCTTTACTACTTCTCCCTGCCTCTTGTAAATGCTTCCTGCAGGCACATATCCCCTGACGCTGGAGAGCGGATAGATATTTGTATGCTTCCCAACGACGCTTCCCGGATTCAGCACTGTCCCGCAGCCAATCTCAACTCCGTCCCCAAGCATAGCGCCAAATTTTTTCATCCCCGTCTCGATCCGCCCGCTTTCGGTCTTTACTACCACAGGCTTTTTGTCCGATTTCACATTTGAGGTGATGGAACCCGCGCCCATATGCGCTTTATACCCTAAAATCGAATCGCCCACATAATTGTAATGCGGCACCTGTACTTTATTGAATAAAACCACATTTTTCAATTCCGTAGAATTTCCCACGACCGCGCCTTCCCCGACGATCGCGTTTCCACGGATAAAGGCACAGTGGCGCACCTGGGCGTTTTCCCCAATGATGGCAGGCCCTTGGATACAGGCGGACGGAAATACAGTTGCGGACCTGGCGATCCACACATCCTTTTCCACTTTCCTGTACACCTCCTCCGGGAGCATTCCTCCGAGCTCTCGGATAAAACCGCCGATCTGTGCCAGCGCCTCCCACGGGTAATCCACCTGCTCCAGAAGTTCCTTTGCGATGGTTTCCTCCAATGTATACAATTCCTTTACGGTCAGTTCACGGATCATCTCTCTCCCCCTGTTTTCACATTCTTTTTCTGGCTTGCGGATTTCTTATAAAACGCTGCCGCCTTATCGTAACGCTGCCTCAGTTCATACTGGTTATCCAGCCCTTTCACCCTCTGGGTATGGCGGCTGACAAACCGGCTAAGCTTCTCCATATACTCCTCCGATGTGATCGCACCCTCCGCTACATAAGCAAGCCCTTTTTCCCAGCTTGCCGTAAGTTCCGGGTTCAAAAGCGGGCGGATGGAATGATCCACCACCTCAAAAATCATCTCTCCCTGCAAGGTCGGCGTGACAACCTGGGTCTTCTTGTTCAGCGACAAATACTGGTTATGGACCAGTTTTTTTAATATTTCCCCTCGCGTAGCGCTCGTTCCAATGCCGCTTCCCTTAATCTGTGCGCGAAGCTCCTCATCCTCGATCAATTGTCCGGCATTTTCCATCGCCAGGATAAGGGAGCCGGAATGATAGCGTTTGGGCGGTGAAGTTTTTCCTTCCCGTACCTCAAAGGACTGCACCGGCAAGGCAGCGCCTTTTTTTAATCTGCCGAAGAGTTCCGATAACGCCTGTTCTTTGTCCGCATCCCCGGTTTCCCCTTTCTCACCGGCGTCTGCGTCTGTCTCCGTCCAATCCTTGCTTTTGCGTGGGTCGCCAGCCACTTTTAAGTAGCCCTCCTTCACCAGCGTCCTGTATCCGGCAAAGAAAGACTCTCCTTTCACGCAGATGGCCAGGCTGATTTTCTGATACTCTGCCGGTGGATAGAAAATACCCAGGAACCGCCGCACGATCAAGTCATATACCTGCATGGAAAGCCGGGGCAGCCCTTTCCATGCCCCCAGCCCTTGCCCGGTCGGGATGATGGCATAGTGATCTGTAATCTGCCTGTCATTGACATAGCGGGTTTTCCCTAGCTTTTTATGGCTTTGGGACCGGGCGATCTCCTGCAGGTACGGCGCCGCTGGCGCATATTTCATCAGGCCGTTTAAATTCTTCGAGATTTCCTTCGCGACCGCGCTGGAGAGGACCCTCGCATCGGTCCTTGGGTACGTCACGAGTTTTTTTTCATAAAGCTCCTGCGCCACGCGAAGCGTTTCATCCGGGCTGATCTTAAAGCGCCGGGCGCATTCATTTTGAAGCTCCGCAAGGTTGAACAATAAGGGCGGGTTCTTCTTCTCTTTTTTCCTCTCCAGGGATGTCACCTTCCCGATGGCCGGCGGACGTTCCGAAAGATAAGAGACCAGTTCCTTTGCCTTTTTCTCCTCCAAAAAGCCATTGTCCTTATACAGCCCTGGGGTGAGGCGCCATTTCGACCCCTCTGCGGCCCTCCATTCCCCTTCCAGCAAGGCGGGGCGGGCCGATGCGCCACCGGGCTGTCCAAAGCCGCTGGCCGTTTCCGCGCCCCCTTCTCTGAAATATCCAAGCACACGGTAAAAGGGCGTCTCCGTAAACGCCCGGATTTCCCGCTCACGCTTTACGACCATCCCCAGCACACAGGTCATGACCCTTCCTACAGACACCACGGAACGCTTCTGCCCCAGATACCCGGAAATACCGTCCCCGTATTTTAGCGTCAGCACACGGGAAAAATTGATCCCCATAAGGTAATCTTCTTTTGCACGCAAATAGGCCGATGCCGCCAGGTTGTCGTATTCGCTTAAATCCTTTGCTTCCCGGATCCCCCGTAAAATCTCTTCCTCGGTCTGTGAATCGATCCAGACCCTTTTTTGTTCCTTACCCTTTACCCCCGCCTGCTGTTCCACAAGCCGGTAAATGTATTCTCCTTCCCTCCCGGAATCCGTACATACGTAAATCCGCTCTACATCCGCCCGGTTCAATAGGCCGCTGACGATCCGGAACTGTTTTTCCGCCGCAGGGATCACCTCGTACTGAAAGGTCTTCGGGATAAAAGGCAGCGTACCCAGGCTCCACCTTTTCAGGGACGGATCGTAGGCATCCGGATAACTCATGCTCACCAAATGGCCCACACACCACGTCACAATCGAATCCTGGGATTCCAGGAACCCATCCCTGCGCTTCGCCTGTAACTTCAGCGCCTTTGCGAATTCCTGCGCGACACTGGGCTTTTCGGCAATGTAAAGTGTTTTTCCCATAGGCTTCCTTTCAGATACTCCAATACCGACTTGCTACGATCTTTTTTCGGTTCCCTTGCGGCATGCAGCGCTTCCTCCATAAATACTGCCTGGGAATCCACATACGGCTCCGCCAGCTTCTTTTTCCGGTAAATGCCGTCATTTCCCAGTTCCCTTGCCTTGATATTGTCGCTCAGCATCACGTTCAAATAGTGGTTGAGCTGTTTTTTCACTTCACTGTCCAGGATCGGGCAGGCTACCTCCACCCTTTTTTCTGTATTGCGTGTCATCATGTCCGCCGAACCGATATACAGCTTTTGATCTGCCCCGGTCCCAAAGCTGAACAGGCGCGGGTGTTCCAGAAAACGCCCTACAATGCTCATCACGCGCAGGTTATCCGTATATCCCCGGATCCCTGGCAGGACACAGCAGATCCCCCGCACAATCAGGTCGATCTTCACACCTGCCTGGGAGGCCATGGCCACCCTTTCGATAAAATCCGTATCCGTCACGGAATTCATCTTCATGATGATCCGTCCCTTCTCCCCCTTGGCAATCTCCTCGTCCATCAGTTCCAGCACTTTCTGTTTCAGGCCAAATGGCGAGACGATCAAATGCCGGTACGTGCCATTCAGGTTGCTGATTGCCATATTCTGGAAGAAATTGGCCGCGTCCTGCCCAACCTCACGGTTTGCGGTCATCAGGGAAAAATCGGTGTACATCTCCGCCGTCTTTTCATTGTAATTCCCCGTCCCGATCTGCGTGATATACTGGATCTCGCTGCGGCTTCGGTAAGTGATCAGGCAGATCTTTGAGTGGACTTTATAATCTTCAAAGCCGTAAATCACCCGGCATCCGGCATCCTCCAGCCGCTCGGACCAGTCGATGTTGCTCTGCTCATCAAACCGCGCGCGAAGCTCGATCAGTACGGTGACTTCTTTGCCATTTTCCGCCGCCGCACACAGGTATTCTACCAGCCTCGCTTTCTTTGCCAGCCGGTAAATCGTAATCTTTATCGTCATGACATTCGGGTCGCTCGCGGCCTCTTTGATCAGCTCCAGGAATGGCGCCATGCCCTCATACGGATAGAAAAGGAGAAGGTCCTTCCTCTTCACCTGGCGCATGATATTCCCCTCCTGCACGCGGGCGCACGCCTGCGGGGAGAACGGGGGATAAGTCAGGGATTTTTTCATCGGATCCGGCAGATTGCCGCTGATGGAAAAAATATAACCCAGCTTCATCGGCATTTTTGTCCGGAAAATCTGGCTCTGGCGGATCTGGAAGCGTTCACAGAAGTACCGCTCCATCTCTGGGCTTAGCTTTTCCGCCACTTCCAGGCGCACGACCTGCATCCTGCGGCGTTTGCTCAATGTCTTTCGCATCAGTTTTCGGAAATCATCATTGACTTCCAGCGATTCGTCATCCGGGGACACATCCGCATTCCTCGTGACACAGATATAATTCGGGTCTGTTACTATATACTGCGAAAAAACCATATGAAGGTGCTCCATGATGATTTTCTCCATCCGGATATAGCGGATATCGTGTCCCGGAAGATACAGGACGTCCGAGATAAAAGGAGGGATCGGCACGATACCCAGCATGGTTTTATCTTTTTCTTTTTTCTTCAGGCTGCAAGTCACATAGATTTCTTTGTTCAACAAATGAGGGAATGGATGGTTTGCGTCCACGATCTGCGGGGAAAGCACTGGAAGCACCTGGTCCCGGAAATATTTTTTGGCGTATTTTTTCTCAGACTGCTCCAGTTCCTTGAAATCCAGGCCGCAGACCCCGTAAGGGTGAAGCTGCCGTTTGATATCCGCGTAGGTTTTCTCCCGCTCTTTGTAAAGAGGCGTCACCTCCTCGAAAATACGGGCAAGCTGCTCGCTCGGCGTCATGCCCGAACGGCTGTCCCTGGCATTATTGTCCGTATGCGCCATGTCAAACAGGCTGCCCACCCGGATCATGAAAAATTCATCCAGGTTACTGGTGAAGATCGCGACAAACTTCATCCGCTCCAAAAGCGGCACCGTGATATCCTGCGCCTCCTCTAAAACACGCTGGTTGAATTTCAGCCAGGAAAGCTCCCGGTTCTGCATATAGGCGGATGTTTCCGGGGCATCCGGCGTTTTTTCCGGTCCAGCCCCTGCATCCTGTTGTTTTTTCTTTCCCTTTGCTTCCGGTTTTTCGTTTTTCATCTTCTTTTTTTCTTTCACTTCCGGCTTTTCATTCTTTGGTTTTCCCTTTTCCTCCGCTTCTGGTTTTTCGTTTTTCGATTTCTTTTTTTCCTCCGCTTCCGGCTTTTCGCCCTTGGATTTCTTTTTTTCCTCCGCTTCCGGTTTTTCGTTTTTCGATTTCTTTTTTTCCTCTGATCCGGCTTCTTTTTCCTGGATTTTCTCGCTGTTTTCCTCTGACATTGATTTACCCTCGTTCTTTCAATCAACCGTTATTTCGCCTGGATATACCCTTTTGCCGCCAGCGCTTCCGCACACAGCACTGCGCCGCCCGCAGCGCCCCGGAGCGTATTGTGGGACAAGCCTACAAACTTATAATCAAAGATCTTGTCTTCCCGCAGCCGTCCGATGGAGACGCTCATCCCATGCCCGTAGTCTACATCTATCTTTACCTGCGGGCGGTCATCCTCCTCCAAATACCGGATAAACTGCTCCGGTGCGCCCGGAAGATGTGCCTCCTGCGGGAATCCTTTGAAATGGACCAGTTTTTCAATCAACTGCTCCTTTGCGGGCTTTTTCTCAAAATTGATGAATACCGCAGCCGTATGCCCGTTCAGTACCGGGACACGTAAACACTGGCAGGTGATTTTCGGCTCGGAAGCCAGTGTTAACCGCCCGTTTTCCACTGTCCCCAGGACCTTCAGCGGCTCCCGCTCGCTCTTTTCTTCCTCCCCGCTGATGTAAGGGATGATATTCCCCACCATCTCCGGCCAGTCCGCAAATGTCTTTCCGGCCCCGGAAATGGCCTGGTATGTAGTGACAGCCACTTCCTTCGGCCCAAACTCTTTCCACGCCGCAAGGCACGGCGTATAACTCTGGATGGAACAGTTCGGCTTTACCGCGATGAACCCTCTCTTTGTCCCCAGGCGCTGCTTCTGCGCCTCAATGAGCGCGAAATGCCCCACATTGATCTCCGGCACGACCATAGGCACGTCCTCGGTCCAACGGTGGGCGCTGTTGTTGGAGACAACCGGTGTCTCCGCTTTTGCGTAGGCTTCCTCGATGGCGCGGATTTCGTTTTTTGCCATATCCACTGCGCTGAACACAAAATCCACACCGGAAGAAACGTTTCCCACTTCATTGATATCCATGACCACCAGGTTTTTCACTTCTTCCGGCATCGGGCCTTCCAGTTTCCATCGCCCGCCAACCGCCTCCTCGTATGTCTTCCCGGCAGACCTTGGGCTTGCCGCCACAGCCGCCACTTCAAACCAGGGGTGGTGATGGAGCAGGGACAGAAACCTCTGCCCTACCATGCCTGTCGCCCCTAATACACCCACTTTCCATTTCTGTTCCATACTGTTTTTCCTGTCCTTTCTATCATCATAAATTGTCTGACAAATGGGCTGACACCGCGGATCGCTCCGTGCCATGCGTTCCCGCAACCCTAAAGCGTCTCAAACCCGCTCATTTTTCTGCAAAAATGGCGGCCTCCTCGAATAGACACAGCCGCAAAAATCCTGCCGGTACAGCCCGTATTGTTTAGAAAGCTCTATCGACCTCTTATATCCATCTTTTTTCTTGAAATCCGACACCAGATAATCTACCCCATACTCTTCTCCCAGCCGCAATCCGATCTCGTTGATTTTTGCCGCGTTTTTCAAGGGGCTGATGCTGAGTGTCGTCGCAAAAAAGCCAAACCCTTCCTTTTTTGCAAGCCCGGCCGTCTTTCGGAGCCGCATCTCATAACATCGGAGACAACGTTCCCCACCCTCCTTTTCTTTCTCCAGCCCTTTCGCCATCTCATAAAACTTTCCACTGTCATAATCCCCGGCGGCAAAATGGACCGGATACCTGGCCGGAAGTTCCTGGATCAGCCGCTGCTGCTCTTGGAGGCGTTTTACGTATTCGCTCTCCGGCGCAATATTGGGATTGTAATAAAACACCGTGATCTCAAAATAATCGGACAGGTATTCCAGCACATAGCTGCTGCAAGGCGCACAGCAGCTATGCAGTAACAGCCCTGGCGTCTGGCCCTCCAGCGCAAGCCGTTTTAAAATCCTGTCCAATTCCTTCTGATAGTCCATGATTGCCCCTGCCTTCTCCAGATCCGGCTATATCGGAATGATATCCGCCTTCTTGAAATTATACTATAACGTTTGGCGTAAGGCAATAGATGAGAAAATCTTCCTCACGCCCCGGTCGTGCTTCCGAAGCCGCCGTTTCGGATTCCTGCCGCGTTATCGTCCAGCGTGATGCCATATTCCACAAAAACGCCTTGCATGAACCCGCTGCCCTCCGGGATCGTGATGGTTTTCCCCTCGTTCGTGTCATTTGTGACCCTGGAGAAAATGTGCCCTTCGTTATCCGAAAAGAAATAGTCGCTGTCGATGATCCCAACCGTATTGTTTAACTGAAGCCGGTATCGAAAGCCCAGGCCGCTTCTTGGATAACATTTCAGCACCCAGTTTTCCTCCATCCTGACACGGATCCCGGTCGGGATCTTCACCGTCTCCCCTGGTTTTAACGTAAGCGCCAACGGCGCAAAAAAATCATAGCCCGCCGAGCCTGCCGTCGCCCGCTTTGGAAGCTTCAGCTTCCCGTAGATTTTCCGCAGCTCTTCCGGATCGGCCTGCCCAAACGCATCTTTCATCCCTTCGCAGAACTGTCCAAAGCTCACCTTATAAAATTGCGCTATTCTTTTCGCCATTTTTGATCCCCTATCTGCGCGCCTGCTCCGGCGCCGCATGAAAGACAGCGGGCATACGCTTGCGCAGCCCGCTGTCTCCTAAAAAAATAAACATACCATTGGCAAATCGGATGCTGCATATCCGCAGCTTCCCTTAATCTTTAATCACCGGAATCGGAGTGTCATCCTTGAGATCCAGGTTGTGGATATATTTTTTCGTATCCTTCACCATCACATTCGACAACAGCAGGACCGCTACCAGGTTCGGGATCGCCATAAGGGCATTCAGCACATCCGCGATATCCCATACGACGTTTAAGGTGATGATGGGGGCAATCGCCGCGACCACAATATAAAGCACGCGGTACGGGATCAATCCCTTGTGTCCCGCCCAGTACTCCACGCAGCGCTCACCGTAATAAGCCCACCCAAGGATCGTCGAGTACGCGAAGCAAATGATCCCAAGGGTCAGGATAAACGGCCCAAGCACCGGGATCTGCCCAAAGGCCAGCGTCGTCAGGACGCCGCCGTCTGAAATGTTCTCTATGTTGACATCCGGGTTTTTCATGATCGTCGTCACAAGCGTCAGGCCAGTCATCAGACATACAACAACCGTGTCCCAGAAAGTGCCGGTAGAAGAAACAAGCGCCTGGCGGACCGGGTTCCTCGTCTGCGCCGCCGCCGCCGCGATAGGCGCGGACCCCAAACCGGATTCATTGGAGAACAGCCCTCTCGCAATCCCGTAACGCATCGCCATCATAAGGCCGGAGCCAACCAGCCCCCCTGCAGCCGCGCCTGGCGTAAACGCCAGTTTGCAGATGACGCCGATCGCCGGGATGATGTAATTGAAGTTCATGCCTAAAATGATCAGGCAGCCCAGTACATAGAAAAGCGCCATAAACGGGACCAGCTTTTCACACACGCCCGCAATAGACTTGATGCCGCCAAAGATAACAATCGCCGTCAGTACAGCGATCACAATGCCGATCGCAAGCTTCGGGATCCCAAAGTTACTGTTCACAACGTTGGCGATCGCGTTGACCTGGACGCCGCAGCCGATACCAAAGGATGCCACTGATGCCAGGATCGCGAAGATCAGGCCCAGCCATTTCATGTTCAGCCCACGTTCCAGCGCGTACATCGCGCCGCCCTGCATACGCCCGTCCTCAGTCTTAACCCTGTACTTCACAGCGATAAAAGACTCCGCGTACTTCGTCGCGATGCCAAACACACCCGTCAGCCAGCACCAGAGTACTGCCCCTGGGCCTCCGATGGCAATCGCCGTACCTACGCCGACGATATTGCCCGTGCCGATCGTCGCCGCAAGCGCCGTCGCCAGTGCGCCGAACTGGGACACCTCGCCCTCCGCGTCCGGATCTTTCGACACCGAAAGTTTGATTCCTTTGGCAACCGTATCCTTCTGGATAAACCCTGTCCGTATCGTCAGAAATAGATGTGTGCCAAGGAGCAGGATGATCATCGGCCATCCCCATACAATACCGTCTACCGTTGTCACAAAATTAGCAAAAGCTTCCATTAAGATTCCCCCTTCCCTTCCCTTTTTTGGTTTTTTGCTAAAAATCTTCTCACAAAAGAGGTGCGGACACACGACCCGTTCTCTTGTGTTCTTAATCCTTATCTTAGCTTATAATATGTATTTTTTCAAGTCTTGTTATTTTTTTGACCAATATTTTGGCATTTTTACCAATTTTTGGATAAAATAATTCAATTATTCCTTTTTTTGATGTTTATTATATACAAAATCTATGTCCTATTTCCTCAGCATCAGCAGTCCTTCCGCCAAAATCTTCACATCATCCAGAATATAATCAAACGCCCCCGCCTTGTAAAGGTTGATGACAATGATCCCCGCAGGGATCGCGATGATCATTCCGAGCACGCCCCCGCAGCGGTATCCGGCATAGATCAGCGTCAAGGTCAGCAGCGGACTCAGCCCGATACTGTCTCCGACCAGCCTCGGCTGTATGAGCTGGCGGACAAGCTGCGTCACTACATACAGCACGATCAGCCCGACCAGCATTTTATAATCCCCCATCAGAAATTTGTAGACGCCCCAGGGGATCAAAGCAGTGCCTGTCCCGAAAAACGGCAGGAAATCCAAAAAAGCAATAAAGAGGGCCAGGAGGAACGAGAACGAAATCCCCATAACAAAAAACCCGGCCAGCAAAATGATAAATACCACCGCCATGATCTTAAGCTGTGCCTTCAGGTAACCCCCAACCGCGTATTTCAGATTGTCGGTCACCATCACCATCCGGCTGCCTATGGCATCCGGCATGATGTGTTCCACCCATGCCAGCACTTGCTCCCGGTCCGCCGTAAAAAAATACGCAGAGATAAATGTCACAACAACCGCGACAAAAATCGAAGGGATCCGCTTTGCCAGGTTCCCCGCAGCCGCAAAGGTAGGCGCGCTGATGCTGCTTATCAGGTCCCCGGCGGTACGGTTCAGCTTGCCCACAAACTCCTGTGTAGCTGCCCGCATGCCTTCCGGGAATTTCTGGGAAAAAATCTCCATCCGGTCGCCAATCTGGCGCAAGCCGTTCTCGAAATCCTTGTACATCTGAGGCAGGTTCTGGCTCAGATCCGAAATCTCGTACCATAGCTTATGGGCAATCATATAGATCAACAGCACGACGCACACCAGGACGAAAATAATCATCAGCGCAGTTCCGAGCCTCCGTCTGATCTTCACCCTTTTTTCCAGCCAGTTCACTACAGGGGATGCGATGAATGAGATGACCCAGCCAAACACAAACGGCATAAAGAAAACAAGCAGCTTATATCCCACCACCAGGAACACTGCGGTGCCGGCCAGGCTGGACGCCAGGCTGACGATCACTTTCCAATATGGCCTTTGATCCCCCATCCGCTCTTTAAAATTCATTTCCATGTAAATCCCTTTCCCAGCCGGTTACAGGGCAGGAAGCCCCGTCGGCTCTTAAGCCCTCCCCCATTCATCCCAAGGGTGGGCAAACTGCTCCATCAGCCCCCATATTTCCTCCCTTCCCTGTTTGGTCACTGAGGAAAAAGAGATGATGGCAGCCTGCGGCTTCATCCCAAGCCCCTGCCGGATGCTCTTTAACTGTTTTTCCTTCTGGCTTTTCTTGATCTTATCCAGCTTTGTCGCAATGATCATCGGTTCGTATCCCTGGGCCATGATCCAATCGTACATCATCCGGTCGTTGGCGGATGGGTCGTGGCGGATATCGACCAAAAGGAACAGGGCGCGAAGCTGTCTTGACCTGTGCAGATACCGCTCCACCATCTTTCCCCACTGCTTTTTCGCTTTTTCAGGGGCTTTCGTGTACCCGTACCCTGGCAGATCCACCAAGTACAATGCCCGGTTGATATTATAAAAATTGATGGTCTGGGTTTTCCCCGGAGTCGCAGAGATCCGCGCGAACGACTTGCGGTTCGTCAGAGCGTTGATCAGGGATGACTTCCCGACATTCGATTTCCCCGCGAACGCGATTTCCGGCAGCCGGTTATCCGGCAGTTTACTTGTGGGCCCGCAGACCGTTTCCAGTTCCAAGCTTCGTATGACCATCTCTCACCTCTGGCGTCCGCTTTTGCATTTTCCCGTCCGCCCTTTTATCTTTTTCTGCTTTTGGCGCCCGCAGATGCTATTTCTTTTTCACAAGCGCGGCCTTCAGCACCTCATCCATATAGGAAACCGGAAGGATTTCCATGCCCCTTGTGATCTCTTCCGAAAGCTCCTCTACGTCCGGCATGTTTTCCTTCGGGACGATCACGGTCTGTATGCCCGCCCCTTTTGCCGCTAAAAGCTTTTCTTTCAGGCCACCGATGGGAAGTACCCGCCCCCGCAGCGTGATTTCACCCGTCATTGCCACATCCGCCCGTACCTTTTTCCTTGTGATGGCGGAAAACATCGCCGTCGCCATCGTGATCCCTGCGGAAGGCCCGTCCTTAGGGACCGCCCCTTCCGGGATATGGATATGGATGTCGTGTTCCTTGAAAAACTTTTCATTGATCTTATGTGTCTTGCTGACTGAGCGGATCCAACTGATCCCGGTCCTCGCGGATTCTTTCATCACATCCCCAAGCTGTCCGGTCAGCAAGGTTTCGCCTTCGCCCGGCATGACGTTGACTTCGATCTGCAGCGTATCCCCGCCTACGCTCGTCCATGCGAGGCCGCGCACGATCCCTACTTCATCCGTCTTATTCGCCATCTGGTACTGGTACAGTTCTTTCCCAAGATACTGGGAAAGGTTCCGCTCCGTAACACGGACGGTTTTCTTTTTCTTCTCGAAGATTTCTTTCGCGGATTTCCGGCAGATATCCGCGATCTTCCTCTCTAGCTGGCGCACCCCGGCCTCTTTTGTATAATTCCTCGTCATTTTCCATATTGCTTTTTTGCTTATGGAAAGCTGCCTGCTTTTCAGTCCGTGCCTCTGTCTTTGCTTGGGGATCAGGTGTTCCTGCGCGATATGGAGTTTTTCATTTTCCGTGTAGCTGGATACCTCAATGACCTCCATCCTGTCCACCAGCGGCCGGGGGATGGGCTGAAGCGTATTGGCAGTCGTCACAAAGAGCACCTCCGATAAATCCAGCGGCACTTCCAGGTAATGGTCACGGAATTTGGAATTCTGCTCGCTGTCCAGCACTTCCAAAAGCGCCGAGAACGTGTCCCCTTTATAGTCGTTGCTGACCTTATCGATCTCATCCAGAAGCATCAACGGGTTTTTCACTTTTGCGCTCCGCATTGCGTCCGCGATCCTCCCCGGCATTGCCCCGACGTAAGTCTTCCTGTGCCCGCGGATCTCCGCTTCATCCCGGATGCCGCCCAGGGAAATCCGGACATATGGTTTTTTCAGCGCTTTTGCCAGGGATTTTGCAATGGATGTTTTCCCGGTCCCCGGCGGCCCTACCAGGCAGAGGATCGGGCTGTCGCCTTTTTCCGTCAAAGCGCGGACGGCTAAAAATTCCAAGATCCGTTCTTTCACCTTTTCCAGCCCATAATGCTCCTTTTCCAGTATTTTTTTCGCGTAATCGATATCCTGATGCTCCTTGCATGTTTGGTCCCACGGCATGTCAAGCATCGTCTCGATATAAGTGCGGATGACCCCGATCTCGCTGGGGCTGTTCATAGAATTGCGGAAACGCTTGATCTCTTTCCCGATTTTTTCCTTCACCTCATCAGGCGCCGGAAGCTTTTCCAGGGCCGCGGCAAATTCGTCCGCATCCGTCATCGTATTGTCGTCGCCAAGTTCCTCACGGATCAGGCGCATTTCCTCCCGCAGGATATACTCCCGCTGGTTTTTGTCCACCCGCTCCTTGACTTTTTTCTGGATTTCCTCCTTGATGTTCAGCACCTGGATCTCGCTGAAAATCTGGGTAGAGAGCATCTCATAACGGCGCATCACGTACACTTCTTCCAGAAACTTTTGCTTATCCAGGTAGCCGGACGGGAAATTGGCGCCGATCACATTGACCAGTTTGGGAAGTTCCTGTATCTGCTCGATCTGCGCCGCGATCTCTTTGTAAATTTTCGGGTGTTTTTCCATGTACTGCCCAAACAGCTCCTTTAATCCACGGATCATCGCCTCCAGGCTCAGCGGATGGATGTCCCCGCCCGTCTCCTCTATGGAAGTATCGATATCCGGGAGTTCACATATATCCGCCCGTACATACCCGCCCACATCATACATGTCACAGACCCCGGCGCGGTACTGTGCGCTGACCAGTACCCGGCTGATTTTCTTCGGCAATTTGATGATCTGGCGGATGGAAACTACGCAGCCAACCTCAAATACATCCTCGCGCCCCGGATCGTCGGTATCCGTCTCACGCTGTGTAACAAGAAAAATCTGCTGTTCTTCCGTCATCGCCACATTGATAGCCTCCAGCGATTTTTCCCTGCTCACGTCAAAATGAATCACCATCTCCGGAAGTACCGTCATCCCTCTGAGGGCGACGACCGGAAGGTTCGTCCTCCTGCTTTCCATGTTGCTTTTCTCCTGTCTATGCTCGTATGGCCCGCGATCATCCGCCATCTTTTTTGCTTATCTGGATTTCCGTCTGCGGGGCGTACCTGTCCTATAGTGGAAAAGCGAGCGCAGGCCCAGTCCTTGCACTCGCTTTATGTTTCAGCCAAACGCCTGCCCTTTGGTCACGATCTTACCGTTCCCAGGAATGCGGGCAGGCAATCCCTTCTCTGTCAAGCGCTCTCCGAACGCAGGCTTTCACGGGTACACACTGGGAGAGAAACGCCTCTTACGCTGTCCCTTGTGATCCGGCATGTCCTCAGGGTTTCATCGGACGGGGCCTGGTACATGACGTCGCGCATCACGTTTTCCATAATCGCACGGAGGCCCCTCGCCCCCATTTTCCTCTTGA
>CAZYVA010000042.1:0-15880 GCA_964650695.1 uncultured Dorea sp.
CCCTTTTAATACTTTGCCCTGGCAGGTACAGACAACGTATTTCCCATCCTTGTTCCTCACGCGGTATTCCATATCATGCTGTTCTTTCTTTCCGGAAAGGACAGCCGTTATGTCCGTGCGGAACATCCCCCGGTCCTCCGGATGGATATATTCTTCCCAAATCGTCTCCATATCCAGCATATATTCTCCGGGAAGCCCAAAATACTCCACCGCCGCCCTCGACCATCGGGAAACATTGGTCCGGATATTGCTCAAATAAATGTACTGCCGGTCGGAAGCGCCTGCAAAAGCTTCAAAAATGCGGTCTGTAAGCCCTGTCCTGTCCAGCCTGCACCCTTCCTGGGGCAGAGGATCGGCCTCTGGGTTTTTCATTCTCCATTTATTTTCATACATCGCATGGTCCGCACTGCGCAGGACATCCTTCAGTGACACCGTCCCCTTCCCGGTCTGCGCATACCCAATCGCGACCTCGACGTTAAAAGGAGTCTCCCGGCTCAACTGTTTACAGACCGCATGGACATTCCCAATCTCTTTCTCTATGTCCTCTGTGCGGCTGCCGATATAAACCGCCAGGAATTCATCACCGCCCATGCGGTAGATTTCTTTTGCTGAACGCAGCTCTGTTTTCAGCGCATGCGTGACAAGGCCGATATATTCATCGCCCACCAGGTGTCCCTGCGTATCGTTGACCAACTTCAGGCCGTTCAAATCGCAGAAGACAAAACCTATCTGTCTTGTTTCATATTTCCCCTGCGCGTAATCCTGCTTCATCTGCTCAATGTCGATCTCATAGGAATTCCGGCTTTTCAACCCGGTCAGGGCGTCTATCGTTGCTTTCCGCCTGAATACCATCACCGGATTTTCCAGGGAGAAAAAGATGCCGAGGGTAATCAGGGTCATGCAGCTTCCGGTAAACAGGAATTCCGGCACAAGAATCTGGACAATCTCGGTTGCCGCCGCCAGCATCGACATCGGGATGAGCGTGTATTTTATATGCGTCTCCACCTGGCGGTAGCGTATCAGTACGACGACAATGCCGGCCACCTGAAAAAAGAAAGCAATCGCATACCCCACATATGCCGCCATGCCAAAGCTGTAATTCGTCCCATTCCCTTTTAAATATACAATCGGAAGAAACGGCAGGCATAACAAGTATACCAGTGGAAACGCCATGCTGGCTTTCTGCAGGATGTGCTTATATTTCCCTGCTTTCACCAATTCCAGGGTATAGCAGAAAAACTCTCTCGTAAACAAAATAGCTGATAAATAGAACAGTGCATGCAGCAGCTTATTCATCCATCCTGGCACTATTTCCAGATGATTGACTGTGTAAACGGTTATGATATCCAGGATGACATGGCACAGCGCATAGGAGGAAAGCCGCTTAAAAAAGCCGCCTTTCTCCCCGATTTTGTAGAGCTTACTGTTCATAAGCAGGAACACAAGCAAAATCAGGCATGTAATTTCTTCCCGAAGCGTCAATACTAAATTCAACGTTTTCACACTTTCTCCAACCCGGCAAACATGGCAAACATCTTCCTGGTCCCCACGCTGTCAAACTCAATTGTCACTTCATAATCCCGGCCGCCCTCCGTGATCGCCGCGACCGTCCCTTCTCCAAGCTTCCTGTGCCTGACGCGGTCGCCCACGCCGTAGAAAAGTGTGCCTTTTGGCTTTCCAAATTTTTTTGCCGGAGATTCCTTCGACGCATGGAATGCCTTTGCCTGAAAGGCTTGCTTTGCCTGCTGGTACGCCTGGCGTCCGGCGGGTATCCTTTCCACAGCATTTTCCTCCTCTGCGGCAAAGCGGCGCGGCCCGCCTGCCTCCAAAAGTTCCTTTGGGATCTCTTTCAAAAATCTTGAAATCTTGTTGTACTGCGGCTCGCCGCGCACCATCCTCCGTTTCGCGCATGTCAAAGTCAGTTTTTTTTGCGCCCTCGTGATCCCCACATAGCAAAGCCTGCGTTCCTCCTCCAGATCTTCCGGATTGTCAGCGGCAAGCGTCAGATAACTGGGAAACATCCCGTCCTCCAGGCCGGTCAGGTATACATGGGGGAACTCCAGTCCCTTGGCGCTGTGAAGGGTCATCAGCACCACATAATCACTTTCGGTATCCAGGCTGTCGATATCCGCCACCAACGCGACTTCCTCCAGGAATCCACCAAGCGTCGCCGGCGCACCCTGTTTTTTACAGGCTTCCTCGTAAGCCGCAATCTTACTGAGAAGCTCCTCCACATTCTCCGTCCTTTCCTGTGCTGTCTCGGGATCCTCCTCCAGGCTCTCCGTGTACGCCGTCCCAGAAAGGATCTCTTTCGCAAGCTCCAGGACGGTCAACTCCTCCGCATCCGCCTTAAAACGCTCCATCAATGCCACAAAAGCCTCCAGCCTGGAAGCGCCCCTGCCGATATCCGGGATATCCGCCGCATTTTTTAAAGCATCGTAAAATCCGATCCCCCTCTCAGAGGCATACGCCTGCACCTTGCTGACGCTGGCTAAACCAATCCCCCGTTTCGGCACATTGACGATCCTGCGTACCGACAAATCATCGCATCCATTGTCCACGGTCTTTAAATACGCAAGAATGTCCTTGATCTCCCTGCGCGCGTAAAAATTGACGCCGCCAATAATCTTATATGGGATATTCCCCTTCACGAACCGCTCTTCAAATGCGCGGGACTGGGCGTTCGTCCGGTACAGGATCGCATGGTCCGCATAGCGCGCTTTCCCGTTCTTTACCTGGCCGCAGATATCCGAAGCGATAAAGTCTGCCTCGTCATACCCTGTCTCAAACTGGCAAAACTGCAGCTTTTCCCCCTCCCCGTTACGGGTCCAAAGGGATTTCGCCTTTCTTTCCTTGTTGTTTGCGATCACCGCATTCGCCGCATTTAAAATATTCTCCGTGGAACGGTAATTCTGCTCCAGCTTCACTACCTTTGCATCCGGGAACACCGTCTCAAAGCTCAGGATGTTTTTGATATTCGCCCCCCGGAACTTATAGATCGACTGGTCATCATCCCCCACCACACACAGATTCCGGTACTTCGCGGATAAGAGCCGCACGAGTTCAAACTGGGCGGTATTGGTATCCTGGTATTCATCCACCATGATATAGCGGAAACGCTCCTGGTAATAGTCCAACACGTCCCCATGCGCCTGGAACAATTGCACCGTCCGGAAAAGCAGATCATCAAAATCCAGCGCATTGTTTGCCGCAAGCTGTTTTTCATACTCCCGGTACACCTCGGCAAACTTTTTCTCCACAAAATCACCGCCCGCGTTCAGGCTGAACGCTTCCGGTGTGACGAGTTCTTCCTTCGCGTGGGAAATAACATTCAAAAGCGACCGCTCCTTAAATTTTTTCGTATCGATCTGCAGCAGGCGGCATACTTCTTTGATAAGCGTCTTCTGGTCGTCAGCGTCATAGATGGAAAAATGATTGTCCATCCCCATCCGGTTCAAATGCCTGCGCAAAATCCGCACGCACATCGAATGAAAGGTACTGACCCAGATGCTTTCCGCGCCAACGCTCACCAGGGTGTCCACCCTCTCGCGCATCTCCGACGCCGCCTTGTTTGTAAATGTGATGGCCAGTATATGCCAGGGATCGACCCCTTTTTCTTCAATCAAATACGCCGCCCGATGAGTCAGTGCGCGTGTCTTCCCCGAACCTGCCCCCGCCATGATCAGAAGAGGACCTTCCGTGCAGAAGACAGCCTCCCGCTGCTTATCATTCAAAGCATCGTATATACTCATGTATCCTTCCTCTTTTCTTGATAGTAACATTCCTTGATATGGGGGTCAAAATCCTATAGCATTCCCTTATCAGAAAACGGAAACATCCTTTCCCAGAAGAACGTTCCCGTTTTTATTTTACACTATATTCCCGCTTATGTCACCTGATTTTTACGTCCCGATTTCATTCCCCGTATAAAGCTGGTAATACCTTCCTTTCTCCTCCAATAGTTCCTCATGCGTCCCACGCTCGATGATCCTGCCTTGCTCCAGCACCATGATACAATTGGCATTGCGTACCGTGGACAGCCGGTGCGCAATCACAAAGGTCGTCCTTCCATTCATCAGCCGATCCATCCCATCCTGCACAATCCGCTCCGTCCGGGTATCGATGGAACTCGTTGCTTCATCCAGGATCAAAACCGGCGGGTCTGCGATCGCCGCCCGCGCGATAGCAAGAAGCTGGCGCTGCCCCTGGCTCAGGTTTGCGCCATCCCCGGTCAGCATCGTATCATACCCCTGCGGCAGCCTACGGATAAACCCGTCCGCATTGGCCAGCTTTGCCGCCGCTACGACCTCTTCATCCGAAGCGTCCAGCTTCCCGAAGCGGATATTTTCCCGGACAGTCCCGGTAAACAGATGCGTATCCTGCAGGACGATGCCGAGGGAACGCCGCAGATCCGCTTTCTTAATCTTATTGATATTGATCCCGTCATACCGGATTTTCCCATCCTGGATATCGTAAAAACGGTTGATCAGGTTTGTGATCGTCGTTTTCCCCGCCCCCGTAGAACCGACAAACGCTATCTTCTGCCCAGGTTTTGCGTACAATTTTACATCATGGAGTACCATCTTATCATCCGTATAGCCAAAATCCACTCCGTTAAACACCACGTCCCCCTGGACTTCCACGTAATCCACGCTTTGATCCGCCTGGTGGGTATGCTTCCATGCCCAACGCCCGGTCCGTTCCTGGCATTCCGTAAGTCCCCCGTCTGCTTCTTTCGCGTTCACAAGCGTCACATAGCCGTCGTCCTGCTCTACAGGCGCATCCAGCAGAGCAAAGATCCGGTCAGCGCCCGCCATCGCCATGATGATAGAACTGAACTGCTGGCTGATCTGGTTAATGGGCATACTGAAACTCTTGTTAAAGGTCAGGAAACTCGCAAGGCCGCCCAGCGTAAAGCCGCCGATCCCATTCAGCGCCAGGATGCCGCCTGTAATCGCGCAGACTACATAGCTGACATTCCCAAGCTGCGAATTGATCGGCCCAAGGAAATTGGCAAAAGCATTTGCCCGGTCCGCGCTGACAAAAAGGCGGTCGTTCAATTCCCGGAACGCTTTCTTGCCTTCTTCCTCATGGCAGAAAACCTTCACTACTTTCTGGCCGTTCATCATTTCCTCGATATAACCGTTCACCGCGCCAAGGTTCCTCTGCTGTTCCAGGAAATATTTCCCGCTCCTGCTGGTCGCCTGCTTTGTGCAGAACAGCATGATCCCGACCATGAACAGAGTCACCAGGGTCAGCGGGATATTGAGGATCAGCATACTGACAAAAACACTGACAATCGTCACGCCGCTGTTGATGCACTGCGGGATGCTCTGGCTGATCATCTGCCGCAGGGTATCGATATCGTTGGTATACACGGACATGATATCCCCGTGGGCGTGGGTATCAAAAAACCGGATCGGGAGCTGCTCCATATGGGTAAAAAGCTCATTCCGCAGATGCATCAATGTCCCTTGCGACACGGTCACCATGATCCGGTTGTACGCATATACCGACACCACGCCGACCGCGTAGAACACCGCCACTCTCGCAATCGCATGTGCCAGCGGTGAAAAATTCGGCTCATCCGTCAAAAGGAATGGCGTAATGTAGTTATCAATCAGGTTTTTCGTAAACATCGTCCCCTGCACGTTTGCCAGGACGCCCGCGAAAATAAGGATAACAACGAAGATACAGTGGATGCGGTAACGATCCAGCATGTACCGCATAATCCGCACAAAAAGCTTTCCCGGATGGGTCACCTGGGACTTCATCCCCCTGGGGACGCGTCCATGCATCTGCTTTGCGCTTTTCGTATTTTCCGCCATCTCTAATCACCCGCCTTTTCGTCAAAATCACCGCCGCCTTTTGTCTGGGATTCATAGACTTCCCGGTAGATCTCGTTATTTTCAAGCAGCTCTTCGTGGGTACCGAACCCATTGATTTCTCCTTCTTCCATAACGATAATGCGGTCTGCGTCCTGGACGCTTGAAATCCTCTGGGAAATGATGAATTTCGTCGTATCCGGGATTTCCTCCCGGAACGCTTTGCGGATCTTTGCATCCGTCGCGGTGTCCACTGCGCTGGTCGAATCATCCAGGATCAAGATTTTCGGTTTCTTCAATAATGCCCTGGCAATGCAGAGCCGCTGCTTCTGCCCGCCGGAAACATTGGTCCCGCCTTGTTCGATATAAGTCTCATACCCTTGCGGGAATTTCCGGATGAATTCATCCGCGCATGCCAGCCGACAGGCCTGCCTGCATTCTTCCTCCGATGCTTCTTTATCCCCCCAGCGCAGATTGTCCAGTATGCTCCCTGAGAACAGGACATTATTCTGCAAAACAACCGAAACCTGGTTCCGCAGCGTCTCCAGATCATAATCCTTCACGTTTTCCCCGCCCACCAGGATCTCACCGTCCGTCACGTCATACAGACGGCTGATCAGGTTTACCAGGCTGGTCTTGGCGCTCCCGGTTCCGCCGATGATGCCGATGGTCTCACCGGATTTTACCGACAGCGTGATATCCTTTAAGACCGGTTGGGCGCTGTCTTCCTTGTAGGAAAAATCCACATGCCGGAACTCCACGCTCCCATCCTTCACTTCCATCAAAGGATGCTCCGGATCGCGGATGCTTGAAGTCTCGCCCAGCACCTCCGAGACACGGCGGATGCTGGCGGAACTCATGGCAATCATGACAAATACCATAGAAAGCATCATCAGGTTCATCAAGATATTCATGCAATACGTCAGCAGGCTCATCATCTGGCCGGTCGTCAGGCTTCCGGCCACGATCATCTTCGCGCCGATCCAGCTAATCAGAAGGATACAAGTGTATACCGTCGCCTGCATCAGCGGCGCGTTCACGATCACATTTTTTTCCGCTTTCACGAAAATCCTGTAAATATTCGCACTGGCACGCCGGAATTTGCCCGTCTCCTCTTCTTCCCTCACATAGGCTTTCACCACGCGGATAGCGGAAACGTTTTCCTGCACCGATTCATTCAGGGCGTCATACTTCGGAAACGCCATCTGGAAATATTTCGTGGCGTGGGAAACGATGAAAAACAAAAGGATCCCCAAAATCACCACCGCGACCAGGTAAACCATGGACAGCCTCGCGTTAATGGTAAACGCCAATGTCATGGCGATCAGCAGGCTGAACGGCGCTCTGGTGAACATCCGCAGCGTCATCTGGTACGCCATCTGGATGGTCGTGACATCCGTCGTCAGCCTTGTCACCAGCCCGGCTGTGCTGAATTTATCAATATTTGCAAAAGAAAATGTCTGGATATTGTTGTACATCGCTTCCCTTAAATTTTTCGCCAGCCCGGCGGAAGCTTTCGCGCCGAACCTTCCGCCGGCCAGCCCCGCGAACAGGCCGATCAGGGCGGCAACAATCATGACCCCGCCCACCTTATAAATATGCTCCATATTCCCGGCGTTCACACCATCATCGATAATCGAAGCCATAAGGTACGGGATCACCATCTCCATGACGACCTCCAGTATCATAAAAAGCGGCGTAACGATAGACGCACGCTTGAATTCCTTGACTTGTTTTAAAATATTTTTCAGCATCCGCAATCCTCTTCTCCCCCTATCATCCTGTCGCCGTCAAACCGTTGCTTTTTACGGCCTGGAGGCCGCCCATAGCAATGGTGCGGGGCGATATCGGTCCTTGGACTTCGCGAAACCGCCCCTTTCTCTTGAATCATTTTTTCAAGGAATGCCCCGCAAACGGGCACTCCTGACCGTGGGCAGCAACATCGGGCATCTCCGGACGTTTCAGGTTTTCCCCGACTTTATCCATGACCCGGTAAAAAACCTCCGACTCCTCCTGTGTGATGCCGTCCGAAAGTTCCGTCTCGAACGCTTCAAAAAACTGTTCGATCTTTTGCACCACATCCATCCCCTTTCCCGTTAGGGCGACCCGCTTAAGCCTCGCGTCATGCTCGACAAGCTCCCGGTGAAGGTATTCCCGCTTTTCCAGAGTATTCAACATCTCCGTCATCGTTGAGCGGCCAATAGAAAAAGCTTTCTCAATGTCTCTCTGGCACACTTCACGCCCCTGATTTTCATACAGATACCGCATCACCCAGCTATGGTTGAACGTAATCCTGTCGATCCCGTTTTCCCGGGCATAAGCAGAAAGCCTTCTGGATACATTGACCGCCAACAGCCTCTCTATCCGGCGGATCTCATGTCCGATCGTTTTTGCCTTGCACTGCACGCTTTCACCCCGTTTTCCCGTCTGTAAATCCCCAGGTTCCTCTTTAGCGCTGCCGGCAAAAAGGCAGGGAATGGCGTATAAATGTTCAAAATTGAATTGTTCACATGCGAACAACTGAGAAGTATTTTACTTCCAGTGTTTTCCAGTGTCAACCTTATAAAAAAGATTTTAGCAGATTTTATACTTTCTTAATAGGGACGGCAGCAACCCCCCAGAAGTTCCAATCTGGCCAAAAGGCATACGAAGAGTGTTGCGGTCTTCGCCCAACTATGCTATAATCCGATAACAATTACTGTTATCAATGGAGGTGGCATTATGAACAATAAAGTATTACAAACCTTATCCTACGGCGTGTACGTTATTACTACTTCCGACAAAGGGCGCGGCACCGGATGCATCGCCAACAGTGTGATGCAGATCACATCCTCCCCAGCCACGCTTGCTGTCAGCATGAACCATGGCAACTACACCAATTCCTGCATCCAGGAATGCGGGAAATTCGCTGTATCTATTCTTTCCGAGCAGTCCGACCGCTCCATCATCGGGACCTTTGGCTTCCAGTCCGGAAAAGAAACCAATAAGCTTGCATCCGTGGATTTCACTTTAAAGGAAGGGCTTCCCATCATTACGGATTCCTGCGGTTACATTGTCTGCCGCGTGATAGGCAAAATGGAAACCACGACCCACACGGTCTTTTTAGGGGAAATCATTGACGGGGATGTTTTGGAAGGAAAAACGCCGATGACCTATGCGTACTATCACAATGTAGTGAAAGGAAAAAGCCCCAAAAACGCCCCGACCTATATCGCCGAGGAAGACGGCGCCCCAGCCCCCTCTTCCAGGAAATGGGTATGTTCTGTCTGCGGTTATGTCTATGACGGGGACACGCCTTTTGAGGAACTGCCGGAGAGTTATGTCTGTCCGGTCTGCAAACAGCCGAAAGGGAAATTTGAAGCAAAGCCGGGGAGATGACGCTGTCACTCCCCTTCCACCATATCCATATATTTCCCCTTGTCAATGTGCATCATGGAAATCTGGTTTTTATACCTGCGGAACCCATACACGCTGTCTACATTGCGTATCAGCGATGGCAGCCGTTCATCCGGCACACAGACGATCAATTGCAGCTCCAATTCCCTCGCATACCGCAGGCAGACCTCGCTGCGCTCCTGATCCATCTTGGAAAACGCTTCATCCAAAAGCACAAGGCGGATTTTCGGATCGCGGCTGCCCTGCTGCATGTAGAGCATGGCAAACCCGGCAAGCAAGGCTACATACTTCGGGTTCTGCCCCTCGCCGCCGGAATCCCGGCCCGCCATCTCATCCACATAATTCTTCCTCACGGTCCCGTCCTCCGTCTCCACACGCTCATACATGCTGAACGTAAGGTAATTCCGGTAGTCCGCGTATTGCTCCATCTGCTGTTTGTGGAGGGATCGCTTTTGGGCATCTTCCTCTCTTGGGGGCATAAACTTTTCAGTCAGCCTTTTGATCTGGGCCTCATATTTTCCGTAAAATTCATCTTCCCCAAGGCTTATCTGCCCTTCAAAGCCCTGGTTGTCCACGGCCTTACTGTCCAGTTCCGCCGCCATCAGCATATCGTAGAACTGTCCGTTTTCATTCTCCGCCGGAAGGATATCGATCTGGTAAATACTGTCGGAAAAACGGATTTTTGACAGCATCCGGTTAATCTCTTTTTTATGCCGGTAGGCCGCCTTGATCTCCCCGTGGATCGTGGCGATCACATTTTCGCGCAGTGTATGGTAGACCAATTGGTACTGTTTTTCAAATTCTTTCTTGTAGTCTGGCTCAAAATCCTTCCGGCAGCGCTCCAAAAGCCTGTCATACACCCCGTTATCCGCCTCGTATCCATCAAAACCATAGCCTGGGTACTGGTGGTTGAAACGGTTCCTGGCCCGTCCGCGGTCTGCTATTGCCTCTTCCGCTTCGCTCTCCAGCCTTGCAAGTTCTTCTGCTTTTTTCCTCCGGTATCCATGCTCCGGCTGATGGGCAAATACCTGGTCAATTTCTTTTTGCAGTTCTGCGTCCGGCACAAAGCCTCCCTGGAGCTCTTCCAGGCGGCTACCCAAACTGGAAAGTTCCGTTTCCATCTGGGACTGTTCTTTGATAGCACGCTCTACTTCCGCCTGCGTTTGTTTCTGTTCTTCATCCAAAGCAGTGATTTCCCGCTCCAGCTCCGTTTCTTTCTGCCTCAGTTCTGCCGCGAGTGTCCCGTCTGCCAGTTCTTCCAGTTCCTCTGTCAGTTTTTGCTGCCTCTTTTGGTATTTTTCCAGCTCTTTCCCGGACGCCGCCAAAAATAAAATCCGTTCCTCGCTAAAATTCAGCCGTTCCAAATTCTGGGCATACCGCAGATGGAGGCAAGCCTGGCTTTCCTGCAGATGCCTCTGCTTCAGGTCATAGACTTCTTCCTCCAGTTCCCGGAGCTTTGCCCTGGAAACCTTTGTCCCAATGCAGGCATACTTCCCGTAGTCATCCTGCCGCAGATGGCAGAACAGGCGGTTGCTGTAAGAGTAGGCGGAGGCCACCACACCGTCGCGCACGGCGTTTAACTCTTCCTCTGTCCCGCATTTTTGGATCCCGCCAAGATAATGTTTCAGGCATAAATCCACATAGGGGATCTCTGTATGTACCGCTTCATAGAGCGTCCCCTCCTGTGCGTCCGGATGATCCTGGAGAATCGCCGCGGTATTGATGAGATCGATCTCTTTCGTTTCTTTCCTGTTCAGTTTCCGGAATGCCTTTTCCGCATCCGCCGCCTGTTCCGGCGGAACGACCAGCCCATATTTGATACGCCCAAGCCTGCCCTCAATTGCATCCTTCCACTCTGCGTCCGTCACATCGAACAGGTCTGCAAAAATCTCAACGCGCACCGTCCTTCCATACTGGCTGCTTAATATATCCTGGAGCTTAGCCCTGGCGGTTTTCAGGTCCTTCCGGTAAGGCTTCCGGTCCTGGCGTAAATCCTCGATAAAGCCTTCTTTCTCCTTCAGTTCTTCCCCGATTGCCCGCAGGCCGGCGTCCAGTTCCTTCAGTTCCTCATTGATATTTTCCAATGCCTCCGCAACCCCGCGCTTCACGCGCTTGATGCATCCGGCGTCTACGTTCCCCTTTCCGAGATCTTCAATGGCCTGCAGCGCCGGGTTGCTGAGATAACCGGAAATCTCCTCGTCCTTCTCCCACTCCCTTAACCCCTGGAGGATCTCACGCCACTGGGCAAAGTTTCGGGCTGTCAGCTCCATCGTTTCCTGGAGGTCTTCCAATTCTTTTTCCTTCTGCCCATAATCACTGGCTTTCAGCTTCGCCCCGACCTCGACCAGCGCTCTTGTCTTTTCCTTCTCCTGCCTGGACAGTCCATCCAGGCGGCGGCGCATCCTGGCCAGCTCCTCTGAAAGGACGTCCAGGTCCCCCTGCCTCGCCTGTATCTTCCTCCGGCATCCTTCGATGTCCACCATCCGCAGAAGCTTTTCCGTGCGGATCTTATCCGTCTGTATCCGCAAAACCTCTAAATGGCATTGCTGTATTTCATCCAGGATAGCAACCCGGTTTTCCAGGTCGTCCACCCGCTCCTTGATTTCCCGGTAAGCCCCCAATTGGTCGCTGATGACAGACACCGTATCCTCTTCGCTCCTTGGGAACATATAATCCCGGATGAACTGCCCGGTCCCGCTTGTCATGCGCAAGGCGATCGCACTTTTCTCCATCGTCATCAACCGCCCAGGATCCAGATAACCGAGGATCCCATCATAGATTGCGGCCAGGTAAGACTCCTTCGATGGATAGACCCGGTTCACGTCCACACGCTCCCGGCTCTCATCCATTTTTCTGCGTTCCTCTGTTAATTGCCGGATCTGCTGGATCGTATAAGGCAGGCCGTCCTCTGTCACGTACGCATTGTCCGGAAACCCTCCGGAATGGCTGAAAAACCGGAACCTGCCCAATGCCTGGTCCTGTTTCCCCACTTCAAAGACGGCGCCTATACAGGCCGTTGTTTTTCTGCCGGTATCAAAGATCTCCAACACGATCCCGGAACAGAAATCTTTGTTTTCCCTGTTAAAAGAACCGTCCTTCTGCGCCCCGCGCAGGTAGCTGAGCACGCTCCTTTTGTTCTTTGCGTCATCCGCCGCTTTATTCAGAAAAGTAGAAGAGACGCTCCCATACAGGACCACCTGGATCGCGTCCATTACCGTTGATTTTCCCGAACCGCTCTTCCCACTGAACAGGTTGGCATGCTCATGGAACTCCATCACTTTATGACTGATCCCGCCCCAATTATTGAGCGCCATCCGGGAAAGGATTTTCTTTGGCTGCTTCATCGGATGTCCTCTCCTTTCCTTCGAAAACCTCTTCCATGTACCCTTCTTCCTGGCATTCTGCTTCCTCGTATTCTTCTCCCTGGTACTCTTCCAGCAGTTTGTTCAGCATCGCGCTGCTTAAATATAAATTGATGGTACTGTAAAGATAAATCGGCGTATGGTCTTGCAGATCCCTGACCGCTCCTGGGAGCCCGACGATCTGATGCTTCACCATCAGATAGAACGCATCCCGCCATTCCGCCACCGTCAGCTTCCGGTTCAGCAGATTCGTATTCTTCCCGTATTCCCGGATTTCTTCCAGGGTTGTGACGGTCGCTTCCAAACCCGCCCCCATGATCTTGTCCCGGTAAATCATTTTCACCAGCAGCAGGATCACCGTCGTGGCGGGCGTAAAATGTTCGGTCTCCACGCCCTCCCCGGCTAACCGGAAAATATGCTCCTGCGGGTCGTGGATAAGTTCACAATCCAGCACGGACAGATAGTCCTCGATAAACTGCCTGTGGCGGGCGCAGATTTCATAATCCGCATTATCCCTCGGCGCCAGCGTCACCGGATCATAATGCATCTGTAAAATACACGTCTGCCGGAATAATTTTGAGATTGTCTTTTTCAGGTTTTCCGCCTCCGATATCGGAAGCGTCTCTAAATACGGAACCATTTTCCCCTCTCTTTCCGGGATATTGCGGACCCATCTTTCTGACACGCCGCCATTATCGGATGGTCAGCTTTGAAAACCGGTAGCCATCCGTGCTTTCCATCTCGTCTCCCACCAGGATCTCCTCCTCGCCTGCAAAGCTCGAAGTCGCCTCCTGCCAGACAAAAAACAATTTTTCCAAATCTTCTATGGACCGCACCGTATCCGCCGATACTGTAAAGGATCCATTGATCTCGTTTTCCTTGCGGAAATCCTGGATTTCTTTCTGCGTGTACAAGGGCGGCATCACAAACTCGTCCAATTCCATGGGTTCCTCTTCTTCTCTCACGGATTCAGGCGAAAATTCTTCTTTTCCGATGTTCACTCTATGGTGGAAGCTTTCCTCCCCTACAGCCCGGTATCGCTCTGTAAAACGCAGCATTCCCGCCAGCCTGCCCAGGATTTCCTCCTGTTTTCCACTGCTATCCAAAAGACGGGCAAATGCCGCCGTCCGATCCTGCTTTGCTTCATTTTCCTGCATAATATACCGGATCCTGGCGGCGGCGCGGCTGGCAAATACCGTCTTTTGCTCAATCAGCCTGTTATAGCGCCGTTCAATCGCGTCAAACTGGCGTTCGATCTGGCAGAGGATCCCGGAAGCCTCCTCACAGGCGGCCACCGCGTATTCCGAATGGCGAAGCCAAAGCTCCTGCCTGCGCAGTTCCAATTCTTCCAGGTTTTTCCCAATCAGCTCCTTGACCGCCTCCTTATAACGGTAAAAACTGTCCGTCGTCGTCAGGATCGCGTATTTCCTGCTGTCGCTGTTATTGATCTCCTGCACCAGCACCTCCTGGATCCCCAGAAAACTCTTCTGCCTGGACAGTTCATCAAAATATCCTCTCATACCCTCCTGCATATTTGCCAGCATCTGCAGGAGCGCTTTGGAGGCGGACAGGGCGCTCTTTAATATCTGGTTATTCTTTTCCGGATCTTTGCTATACGTATATAAATGGCTGTACACCGCCAGCACGCTCTCCCGCTCTTTTCCCCCATCCTCGCTGCGGAGTTTTTGGAACAGCTCGGCAAACAACTGGCTGTATTCCGGGAAAGACACCACATAGCTGTCCAGGGCTTCATCATAATCCCTGCGAAGCCACCCCCACCGCTCCAGGTTATTCAGGAAAACCGCCGCCATATTGGATCGGGTGAAAAGCTCCCCTTCCTCCTCATACTGCTCCTCACGCCCGTCCGGCAAGGCAGCCGCAGCACGCTCGTGGATAATCATGCGGCACTCACGCTCCGTCAGCCCAAGCAGGGAATAGGACCGGCCGCTCTCCTCATAGAGTGCGGCAAGAAAGATCTGGTAATAGTCCACGTATTTACTTGCAAAGATTTTATAAAAATCTTTTGGGATCTGTTCTGAAAGATTCATGCCTGCTTTCCCCAATCTGATATCCTTCTGTAAATTCTTCTGTAAATTCCTCCGTAAACCTGGCGGTCCGTACCATTGCCATCATACCATTTCCCACGATAGATTTCAACGTTTCGATGATGGGACGCTTTCACACTCTTGAATCACTTTCTCACGGAATGCCCAGTAAATGGGCATTCCTGGCCATGAATCGTAATGTCAGGCGTGCGTGGTTTTTCACGCTTGCACAGACAACGGGAAGGGACTATAAAAAATGTGCGGGTATATCCTCACATTGTGGAAGCAGCATTGTGCTAAAAATGCTAGAATGATTTGGTAAAGGTTTTTACTTTAGAAGGGAGAAAACAGAAAATGAAATTAGCAAACAAATGTGTTGCCGAATTTATCGGCACAATGGTACTTGTAGTGATGGGCTGCGGCACAGCGATGCTGGTCGGCTGTGACGCGGCAAATGGGGGCGGCTATATCCTGACCGCGCTCGCGTTCGGCCTGACAATCGTCGGTATGGCCTACTGCGTGGGGAATATATCCGGCTGCCATATCAATCCGGCCGTATCGCTTGGCGTCCTTATGAGCGGAGGCATGAGTACACAGGAATTTATCGCATACGTGATTTCCCAGTGTGTCGGCGCGTTCGTGGGCTCAGGAATCCTCGCGCTCATCTTCTCGCTTGGAAATGTCACCGACATGACCGGAGGCTTTGGCACGAACGGGCTTAGCGGAGTGGGCGGAAGCGCGGTAGCCGGGCTGATCGTGGAGATCGTGCTGACATTTATCTTTGTGCTCACGATCCTCGGCGTAACTTCAAAAAATGCGTCTCACGGTTCTTTCGGCGGGCTGGTGATTGGCCTTACGCTGACGCTTGTCCACATTCTTGGTATAGGTCTTACGGGAACTTCCGTGAACCCGGCAAGAAGCATCGGCCCGGCAATCGTGGCGGGGATTAGCGGAAACGGAACCCCCTTGTCCTGCCTTTGGGTATTCATCGTCGGCCCGCTGATTGGCGCAGCCCTTGCCGCCGTTGTCTACAAATATCTGGAAAGCGGAAAAGAATAAAGAATAAAGAACGCGGCATACGGCATTCCGGCAACGGCTCAAACCGCGCATAATAAAAAGCAGATAACGGGAGTCGAACCCGCCTTTCCAGCTTGGGAAGCTGGCGTTCTACCGATGAACCATATCTGCATGGATTATTTATAACACAAATACATCACAAAATCAAGTCCTTCTCGCAATTTTACAATGAAAC
>CAZYVA010000043.1:0-15811 GCA_964650695.1 uncultured Dorea sp.
CGGCGCTGACGATACGGCGTTGCAGTTTAAGAAGGAAATTTTGGGGCAATTTCGGACTTATAAAAAATGAAAAAAGTTAAAAAAGGACTTGATTTTTTAGAAATACTTGTTATAATAATACATGTTCGCTGAACACCTGATGCGGATTGGTGTAATGGCAGCACAGCAGACTCTGACTCTGTTAGTAGAGGTTCAAATCCTCTATCCGTAGTACTTGACAAGGATGCCGGTGAGGAAACGGCTTTATCCGGCTTATCTTCGGAGTGTGGCTCAGCTTGGTAGAGCGCTACGTTCGGGACGTAGAGGCCGCAGGTTCAAATCCTGTCACTCCGATTTCCTGGGAAGCATCCCAAAACCTGCAGGATTGTAGGTTTTGGGATTTTTTATCTTACAGGAAATGGCGCTGCTTGCGCCGGAAGGGAATTTCGGATGGAAGAAAGCGTTCGTGCGTCCGGTAAAGGAGAGGTAAAAATGAGACAGTTCAACGGGAAAAGTGTCTTTGGCGGGACTGCCATTGGGAATCTGTACCTGTACCGTAGGAATGAACAGCGGGTTACAAGATGTAGGATCGAGGATCCAAAGATGGAGACGCGGCGCTTTTTTGAGGCCAGGGATCGATCGGTGGAGCAGCTTAGGAGGCTGTATGGCAAGGCAAAGAAAGATGTCGGTGAGAAAAACGCGGCGGTTTTCGAGGTCCATCAGATGATGCTGGAAGATGAGGTCTATCTGGACTTTGTCACGGATAGCATCCGCAGCCAGAAAGTAAACGCGGAGTATGCCGTGGCGGTGGCCGGGGACCATTTCTCTACCCTGTTTGCGGCGATGGACGACGAATATATGAAGGCCAGGGCTGCGGATGTGAAGGATATTTCGGAAAGGGTGATTTCCAACCTGCTGGGTTCATCGGGCAGCTACATCCAGTTCGATGAGCCGGTGATTGTCCTGGCGGACGACCTGACGCCCAGTGAGACGGTGCGGATGGATAAGGAGAAAGTCCTGGCATTTGTGACGGTACACGGCTCCGTCCATTCCCATACGGCGATTTTGGCGTGTACGATGGGGATCCCCGCGTTGATAGGAACGGAGATGGAGTTGTCGCAGGATTTCAATGGGAAACTGGCGATCGTGGATGGAGACCGAGGCGTGCTGTATGTGGATCCGGATGAGACAACACTGGGCCGCATGCAGAAAATCCGTGAGGATGAAGAGGAACATAAGAAACTGCTTCTGGGGTTCAAGAATAAAGAAAGCGTCACCCTGGACCAGAAAAAGCTTCCGGTTTGCGCGAATATTGGCAATCTGAAGGAATTGGCCCTCGCTTTGCAGAATGGGGCAGAAGGGATCGGGCTGTTTAGGAGCGAATTTCTTTACCTGGAAAGCGGGACTTACCCAACAGAAAAAGAGCAATTCAACATCTATAAAACGGCAGCGGAGGCAATGGCGGGGAAACGTGTGGCCATACGGACGCTCGATATCGGGGCGGACAAGCAATGCGGTTACTTCGGGCTGGATCAAGAAGAGAACCCGGCGTTGGGTTTCCGTGCGATCCGCATCTGCCTGGCAAGGACGGAAATTTTCAAAACGCAGCTTCGTGCGCTTTTCCGCGCCAGCGCCTTTGGGAAGATCGCCATCATGTACCCAATGATTACTTCTTTAAAGGAAGTCAAAAGGATCCAGGAGATCGTTGCCGAGGTGAGGCAGGATCTGGCAAAAAAGGGGATCCCTTTCGGGGAAGTGGAGCAAGGCATCATGATCGAGACCCCCGCTGCGGCAGTCATCAGTGATGACCTTGCAAGGGAAGTGGATTTCTTCAGCATCGGGACGAATGACCTGACCCAGTACCTTCTGGCCATCGACCGTCAGAACCCAAAGCTGGATGATTTCTATGACGCGCACCATCCGGCGGTGCTGCGGACGATCCAGACCGTGGTGGATAATGCCCATAAAGCAGGGATCTGGTGCGGCATTTGCGGGGAGCTGGGTGCAGATATGGATTTAACGGAATGGTTTGTGAAGCTGGGTGTCGATGAATTGTCTGTTTCACCGGGACGCATCCTGCCAATCCGTAAGCTCATACGGGGGATGGATACAGGTATATATGGACAGAAAAGCAGTGGAAAATGAAAAAATGGACGGGAACAAAAAAGACAACCCTTTGGCGACGGAACGGGTCAGCGTTGTGATTGCGCGGTTTGCCATCCCGGCGATCATCAGTATGCTGGTTAGCTCCCTTTACAATATTGTGGACCAGATTTTTATCGGGCAGGGCGTGGGCATGTTAGGGAATGCGGCGACAAACGTCGCGTTTCCGGTGACGATCGTCTGTACGGCTGCCGCGCTTCTTCTGGGAATCGGGAGCGCGTCGAATTTCAATCTGGCATCCGGGGCGGGACACACGCAGAGAGGGACGCAGATTGCAGGGACGGGCCTGGCAATGCTTGTCCTGTGCGGCCTGGCTATCTCGGCGGTTACTCTTTTGTTTTTAAATCCGCTGCTGCAAATCTTTGGGGTGACAAAGGAAGTGCTGCCTTATGCGAGGGACTATCTTGGCATCACTGCGTATGGCATCCCATTTCTGGTACTGACTACAGGCGGCAACCATCTGATACGGGCGGACCGAAGCCCGGCATATTCGATGGTCTGTATGCTGACAGGGGCGATCCTCAATACGATCCTGGATCCGTTGTTCATCTTTGTTTTTCACTGGGGGATCCAGGGCGCGGCTGCGGCTACCGTAGTGGGGCAGTTCATCTCCGGCCTGTTTGTCATTTATTATTTCTGGCGGAAAAAACGTATGCCGCTTCGCCTGTCTTATCTGCGGCCGAGGGCGGCGTATTTCAAGGCGGTTGTTTCGCTGGGGATGGCCTCCTGTGTCAACCAGATCGCGATGGCCATCGTCCAGATCGCGATGAACAATACGCTCCGCCATTATGGGGCAGGCTCCGTTTATGGGGCGGAAGTCCCGCTGGCGTGCGTGGGCGTGGTTTCCAAGGTCAATATGGTCTTTATGGCCATCTGTATCGGGACGTCCCAGGGATGCCAGCCGCTCTGGAGTTACAATTACGGGGCGAAAAATTACGGGCGGGTAAGGGAGACTTTCCGCAAGGCTTTTCAAGTGTCGCTGGCTGTAGGCGTGGTATTTTTCCTGTGTTTCCAGATCTTCCCCAGGCGGATTGTCAGCATTTTCGGGACAGGGACGGAAACCTATTTCCAGTTCGCCATCCGGTATTTCCGGATTTTCATGTTTTTTACTTTTGCAAACGGGCTGCAGCCGATGTGTTCCGGCTTTTTTACGTCCATTGGGAAAGCCAGGCTTGGAATCGTGGTGTCCCTGACGAGGCAAGGAGTGTTTTTGTTGCCGTTGATCCTGATCTTCCCATTATTTATGGGGATTGAGGGCGTGATGTACGCAGGACCGATCGCGGACTTTGCGGCGGCGGTGGTGGCGCTGGGTTTTGCGGCGAGGGAGCTGCGGCGGATGAAGGAGGAACGGGCATGAGCTATGCGGATACAGTATTTATCGGGATGTGCAAGGATATTTTAACCCATGGTACGGACACGAAAGGCGAGGAAGTGCGCCCGAGGTGGGAGGACGGGACCCCGGCCTATACCATTAAAAAGTTTGGGGTAGTCAACCGCTACAACCTGGCGGAGGAATTCCCGGCTTTGACGCTTCGGCGGACGGCAATCAAAAGCTGTACCGATGAGCTTCTCTGGATCTGGCAGAAGAAATCCAACAATGTCCATGATTTAGGCAGCCATATCTGGGATAGCTGGGCAGATGAAAACGGGTCGATCGGAAAAGCCTACGGATATCAGATGCAGGTCAGGCACCGATACCCGGAGGGGATGTTTGACCAGGTGGACCGGGTCATTTATGATTTGAAACACCATCCTTACAGCCGCAGGATCATGACGAATCTCTATGTGCATCAGGATTTGTCTGAGATGAGGCTGTACCCTTGCGCTTACAGCATGACGTTTAACGTGACCAAACAAGCGGGGCATGGCAGATTGGTTTTGAACGGGATCTTGAACCAGCGTTCCAACGATGTGCTGACGGCCAACAACTGGAACGTCTGCCAGTACGCGGTCCTGATGCATATGATGGCGCAGGTCTGCGGGATGGATGTAGGCGAGCTTGTCCATGTGATCGCGGACGCGCATATCTATGACCGGCATGTGCCGATGATTGAGGATCTGATTTGCCGTGAGCCTTATCCCGCGCCGAAGTTCTGGCTGAACCCGGAAATCCGGGATTTCTATGCATTTACGCCGGAGGATGTGAAGCTTCTGGATTACCGGACCCATGAGCAGATCCGGGACATCCCGGTGGCGGTGTAAGGGTGGCTAAAAGAGGGGGGATATACATGAATCTGATAGTGGCCGTGGATAAAAACTGGGCCATCGGCCTTGGCAACAAGCTTCTCACGAGAATCCCGCAGGATATGAAATATTTCCGCGAGGCGACGAAGGGAAAGGTGGTTGTGATGGGGAGGAAGACCCTGGAAAGCTTTCCGGATGGGCAGCCGCTGAAAAACAGGGTCAACATGGTGTTGACTTCTAACAGGCAGTACCGGGCGGAAGGGGCGGCGCTGGCGCATTCCGTGGAGGAACTGCAGGAAGCATTGAAAGCCTATGACACGGCGGATATCTATGTCATAGGAGGGGGGAGCATCTACCATCAGATGCTTCCTTACTGTGATACGGCGTATGTGACGAAAATCGATTACGCGTATCAGGCGGATACGTATTTCCCGGATCTGGACAAGGATCCAGGATGGGAGATGACGAAAATCAGCGAGGAGCAGACATACTTTGACCTGGCATATGCATTTACCGTTTATGAGAGGGTAGGCCGGTACAGCCCCCACCGCCATGGAAGCAACGCTGTACGGGCATAGAACATTGCGGAGAGTTTCAGAGACGGCATGGAGGCGGGGAAAGGAACGGCGTGTTGAGCAAATCGCAGAAAGGGCAATGCGGCATGAGGATTTTAAGTATTTCCGCACAGAAACCAGGCAGCACCGGGAGCGGGGTGTTTCTGATGGAATTGGTGAGGTCATTGGGGAAAAAGGGGCATGTGCAGGCGGTAGCTGCCGGTGTGTATGCGGATGATCCGTCCGAGTGGGAGAAGGACGTCCGGTTTTATCCGGTGTACTTCCAGGAACACCCGGAAATACGGGAGGCCCAGGATATACAGGGGCATCCGGATATCCCGTATCCGATTGCCGGGATGTCTGATGAGATGCCGTACCGCAGTACGAGATACTGTGATTTTACGCCGCGGATGACGGAGCAGTTCCGGGAAGGGTTCCTGTGCGTGATTGACCGTGCCATAAAAGAATTTCAGCCGGATCTGATCTTATGCCATCATCTCTATCTTCTGACAGCCATTGTCCGCGAGGCATACCCAAAGCACCGGATTTTTGGCTTCTGCCATAATACGGATCTCCGCCAGATGGAGAAGAACCCCCTGGAACGTGGCTTTATGAAAAGGATGATCCCAAAGCTGGACCGGGTTTTTGCCCTCCACGACGCGCAGAAGGAACGGATTGAAAAGATGTTTTCCATTCCCGGCGAAAAGATCAGGGTGACTGGCATGGGGTATAACAGCGAGATCTTCCGGAAACTGCCGGAGGAAACGGAACATACAAAGCATAGAGGACAAGGAAAACGCGCCGGCGTGCCGGCGAAACTCATCTATGCCGGGAAAATCGCTGAGAAAAAGGGCGTCATAAGCCTGATGCGTGCGTTAAGGCTCCTGCCATTTAAGGCAGGGGCATTGGAGGTCTATCTTGCCGGAGGGGCGGGAAACAGGCAAGAATATGAGGCCATACGGGGGCTGGCAGAAAAAAGCCCCTATCCGGTCCATTTCCTTGGGAAACTGAGCCAGCAGGAACTGGCGGGCTATTATCGTCATTGCCAGGTATTTGTACTGCCATCTTTTTATGAAGGACTCCCGCTTACTGTGATCGAAGCGCTTGCATGTGGATGCCGGGTTGTCATGACGGACCTGCCGGGGATCCGGGATTGGATTTTGGCGCATGCGCCGGGGGCGGACATCATTTATGTGGAGCCGCCGCAGATCGCCCATACGGATGAGGCTGCCGCGGAATCGCTTCCGGCGTTTGAAAGGAGGCTTGCGGAGGCGGTTGCGGAGAGCGTCCGGAAAAAGGAAACAAGGCCGGTGGATACGAGCAGGATCTCGTGGGACGGGCTGGCAGATCAGGTACTTGATGGGATTGCGTTTCTCTCTTGACATTTCCGCATGACAAAAATATAATGGCGAAAACAGGAAGGCCAAGGGCTGATGGAGCTTGCGGGCAGCCCTTTGGAGCAGGAAAAAGGAGACAGGATATGGCGTTAAAGAAAAAACCGGTTACCGGGATGAAGGATATCATGCCTGGGGAAATGGAAATCCGGGATTATGTGATTCATCTTGTGAAGGAAACTTACAAAAGCTACGGGTTTGTATCGATGGAAACCCCTTGCGTGGAGCATATAGAGAACCTGTGCAGCAAGCAGGGCGGCGACAACGAGAAACTGATTTTCAAGCTTTTGAAACGGGGGGAGAAGCTGAAGCTTTCCGAAGCAGAGTCAGAGCGCGATCTGGTGGACGGCGGGCTCCGGTATGACCTGACGGTTCCGCTTGCCAGATATTACGCAGACCATGCCAATGAGCTGCCAGCCCCGTTCAAAGCTTTGCAGATCGGGAATGTCTGGCGGGCGGACCGGCCGCAGAAAGGGCGGTTCCGCCAGTTCATGCAGTGCGATATCGATATTTTAGGGGAGGCTTCCAACCTGGCGGAGATCGAACTGATCCTGGCGACGACAGCCATGCTTGGGAAGCTGGGCTTTTGTCATTTCACCGTCCACATCAATGACAGGAATTTTTTGAAAGCGATGGCCTCTTACAGCGGTTTCCGGGAGGAAGATTATGATGAAGTATTCATTGTTTTAGATAAAATGGATAAAATCGGGCCGGAAGGTGTGGCGGCCCAGTTGAAGGGCCTGGGCTATGAAAATGAGAATGTGGAAACCTATCTGGATCTGTTTGCGAGGACAGCCCCGGATATCTCTGGCATCCGCTATTTGAAGGAACGCCTGGGTACGCATCTGGACGCGGGAACAGCGAATGGGATGGAACGGATGATCTCCTGCGTGGAGGCGGCGAAGGAATGTGAATTTACGGTACAGTTTGACCCGACATTGGTGCGGGGGCAGTCTTATTATACCGGGACGATTTTCGAGGTGACGGTGGATGCGTATGGCGGATCGGTCGCCGGGGGCGGGCGCTATGACCGGATGATCGGAAGATTTACCGGGCAGGACACGCCTGCCTGTGGGTTTTCGATCGGATTTGAACGGATCATCCTGCTGCTTTTGGAAAAAGGCTGGAAGGTTCCGGAAAAAGCGGAAAAAAAGGCGTATCTTCTGGAGAAAAGGCTTCCGGACGAGGCGATGCTCCGGGTGCTTTCCATGGCAAAGGCTGACCGTAGGGCAGGCAAGCAGGTATTGATTGTGAATAGGAAGAAAAACAGCAAATTCCAGAAAGAGCAGTTAGCAAAAGAGGGGTACACGGAAATCGTGGATTGTTATGCGGATTCCGTTTAGAACAGGAGGGAAAAATGGCAGAGTCAATGCAAGGTCTGAAAAGGACGCACAGATGCGCGGAACTTTCGGCGGCGGATATCGGGAAGACCGTGACAATCATGGGATGGGTCCAAAAAAACAGGAACAAAGGCGGCCTGGTATTTGTGGATGTCCGGGACCGGTCCGGGATCATACAGGTCGTTTTTGAGGAAGGGAAAACGGATGCGGCGCTGGCCGCAAAAGCGGCGAAGCTCCGCGCGGAATATGTCGTTGCGGTCGTTGGCCGCGTGGCAAGGCGTTCCGGCGCGGTCAATGCAAACCTGGCCACAGGGGAGATAGAAGTACTCCCGGAAGAGCTTCGGATCTTAAACGAGGCCAAGACGCCGCCGTTCCCGGTTGAAGAGCATACAAGAACGAGGGAGGAAGTGCGCTTGAAATACCGCTACCTGGATTTGCGCAGGCCGGATATGCAGAGGAACCTTATGATGAGAAGCAAGGTCGCGGCGCTGACACGGCAATTCCTTTCGGAGGAAGGTTTCCTGGAGGTCGAGACCCCGGTTTTGATCGGGAGCACCCCGGAAGGGGCGAGGGATTACCTGGTGCCGAGCCGGATCCACCAGGGGAAATTTTACGCGCTTCCCCAGTCGCCGCAGTTATTTAAGCAGCTTTTGATGTGTTCCGGATGCGACCGTTACTTCCAGCTTGCCAAGTGTTTCCGGGATGAGGATCTGAGGGCGGACCGCCAGCCGGAGTTTACGCAGATCGATATGGAGCTTTCCTTCGTGGATGTGGATGATGTCATCGATGTCAATGAGCGGCTGTTACAGAAGCTTTTCGGGGAAGTCCTGGGTGTGGATGTGGAGCTTCCGATCCCAAGGATGACGTGGCGGGAGGCCATGGACCGCTATGGATCCGACAAGCCGGATACCCGGTTTGGCATGGAATTGGTTGATGTGACCGAAGCCGTAAGAGGCTGTGGGTTTGCGGTGTTCCAAAGAGCCATTGACGAGGGCGGGACGGTCCGGGGCATCAACGCAAAAGGGCAGGGCGGCATGCCGCGCAAGAAGATGGATAAACTGACCGCCCTTGCAAAGGATTATGGGGCCAAGGGGCTGGCATACCTTGCGCTTTCCGGGGACGGGGCCGTGAAGTCTTCTTTTGCGAAATTTATGAGCGAGGAAGAACTGGCGGCGCTGATCAAAGCAATGGGAGGAGAAAACGGGGATCTGCTGTTGTTTGCCGCAGACCAGGCCAGGACCGTCTGGGCGGCGCTTGGCGCGCTCCGTCTTGAGCTGGCGTCCTGGATGGGGCTGCCGGACAAAAACGAATACCGTTTCCTCTGGGTGACAGAGTTCCCGCTTTTCGAGTGGAACGAAGAGGAAGGGCGTTTTGTGGCGATGCACCATCCCTTTACGATGCCGATGGAGGAGGATTTGCCGTATATCGGCAGTGAACCGGGCAGGGTACGCGCGAAAGCTTACGATATTGTGCTGAATGGCAATGAGATTGGCGGCGGGAGCGTGCGGATTTCCAACCCGGAGATCCAGAACCGGATGTTTGAGGCGCTAGGATTTACGCCGGAGCAAGCGCAGGAACAGTTTGGGTTCCTTCTGACGGCATTTCAGTACGGGGCGCCGCCGCACGCCGGGCTTGCTTATGGCCTGGACCGGCTGGTGATGCTGATGGCGAAGGAGGAGAGCATCCGTGATGTGATTGCGTTCCCAAAGGTGAAGGACGCATCGGACTTGATGATAGAGGCCCCGGCGCATGTAGGACAGGAGCAATTGGACGAACTGGGGCTGGCGGTGCGGCCGGTGGGAAAAGAATAGCGGAGGAAATCCGTGCATGGATTTTTCTTGGCTTCGTTGCTCTCCATGGCCAGGAATGCCCATTTGCCGGGCGTTCTGTGAGAAAGCGCTTATACAAACAGATACGCCAGAAAAAGAGGATGATAGATGAAAGCTTTTATGTCAGCACCCTATGGATACCCGACGGCCTATTATGCCTTGGAGTTCTATTCTTTTCAAATGAAGACGCACAGCCATGAGCAATTGGAGATCATGTACCTTGTCAACGGGAACTGCCGCGTAGAGGTAGAAGGGGGGGAAGTGGTCCAACTGAAGGAAAAACAGTTTATTGCCATCGGTTCAGGAGTCCGGCACCGCCTGGAAGTAGGGGATGGGTGTAGGAATATTATCCTGAACGTTGAATTTTCATGCACGGATCGGAAAGTCGGCACCCATTTATCGGATCTTGCCGACAGGGACCAAGCGTTTGCCAGGCTGATGAAAACCCAGGCGGCTTACCTGCTGCTTGACGACAATGGGCAGATGGAGTATGCACTGAAGGATCTGATCCAGGAATTGGAGCGGAAGGAAAAAAACGACTATATGAGGGATCTTCTTTTCCAGAGGATGTTGATGGAATGGGCGAGATGTGTGAAAGACAACAAAAATGCAACAGGGGTATTTTATTTAAAAAAAGCGCAGGAATATATACGCAAGCACCTGGTGGAGGATATACGGGTCACGGATGTTGCGCAATATGTGGGACTGAACCATTCTTACCTTGAGACTTTATTTGCCCGGACATATGGATGCGGGATCATGGAACATATCAATAACCAGAGAATCGAAAAAGCACAGTTTCTTTTAAGAAACAGCAATATGGCTATTATCGATATTGCCTTTGAAGTGGGTTTCAACAGCAGGCAGCATTTTGGGTATACGTTCAAAAAGCGTTGCAACATCAGCCCAAAGCAGTACCGGAAGCTGAAAGGGCTCAATGTGGATGTGGATACTGGGGAAGGGCAGAAACGCCTGGAGGAAACCTAAGTTTTTTCAAGGGCGGTATATGGGAAAATTACATTTTACTCTATTCCGGATCTGTGTTATAATCCATCAAGACGGATGCCCAGGAAAAATGCCGGAGGATTTCGTATGGTACTAGAGTCCAGACAGGGAAAAGAAACTTATGAAATCGGATATCGCTTTGGGCTGGAGGCAGAGGCAGGCCAGGTTTTTGCGCTGAAGGGCGATCTGGGCGTGGGGAAGACCGTGTTTACCAAAGGCTTTGCCGCCGGGCTTGGGGTGAAGGAGCCGGTTGTAAGCCCGACCTTCACCATCGTACAGGTATACGAGGGCGGGCGCATCCCTTTCTATCATTTTGACGTATACCGTATCGGGGATGTGGAAGAGATGGATGAAACGGGTTATGAGGATTATATTTACGGGGAGGGTGTGAGCCTGATCGAGTGGGCTGGCCGGATCGAGGCAGTCCTGCCGGAGCATTACATGGAGGTCCGGATCGAGAAGGATTTGGAGAAGGGATTTGATTATCGGAGGATCGAGATATGCGGATGTTAGCGCTGGACAGTTCCGGTCTGGCAGCCAGTGTGGCGCTTGTGGAGGAAAAGGATGGGATGGCGGAAACCGTAGCGGAGTTCACGGTAAATTATAAAAAAACCCATTCCCAGACGCTCCTGCCGATGCTGGACGGGATGGCGAGGATGGTCGAGCTGGACCTGGCCAGTGTGGACGCGGTTGCTGTGGCGGCGGGCCCTGGGTCCTTTACCGGGCTGCGCATCGGCTCCGCTACCGCAAAAGGGCTGGGGCTGGCCTTGAAAAAACCGTTGGTCGCTGTACCGACGCTAGAGGGGCTTGCCTACAACCTGTATGGGACGAAAAAGCTGGTCTGCCCCATCATGGACGCCAGGCGCGGGCAGGTGTATACCGGGATCTACGAGTTCCTGGGGGAACGGCTGCATGTGCTGCAGGGTTCGATGGCCGTGTGCATTGAGGATTTGGGCGCCCAATTGAAAGCTTACCAGAGGGACGTCATTTTCCTGGGGGACGGCGTGCCGGTTTTTGGGGCGCGGCTGAAAGAGGACATCCTCAAAGGGGAAAGGATTTCTTTTGCCCCCGCCCATCTGAACCGGCAGAGAGCTGCGGCGGTCGCGGCGTTAGGGATCTGTTATTATAAGGAAGGGAAAATCCAGGCCGCGGCGGAGTACACCCCGGATTATCTGCGTCTATCCCAGGCGGAGCGCGAGCGGAAGGAGCGGCTGGAAAAAGAGGGACGGCATGACCATCCGTGAGATCACAGAGCCGGATATCGAAGAGGTAGCAAAGCTGGAAGCCATGGTTTTCCCGGATGCCTGGAGCGAAAGCAGCCTGCGGGGGAGCCTGTGCCAGGCTTATACGCTGCTTCTTGGGGCGTGGGAGGGGAACGTGCTGGTTGGGTACGTCCTTTCCTATACCGTAGCGGAGGACGCGGAGATCGCGCGGCTTGCCGTACACCCATCGCACAGGCGGAAAGGGGTTGCCCGGCGCCTCCTTCGGGAGATGGAGAAGATGGGGAAAGGCAGAGGCATTGCCCGCCTGCTTTTGGAAGTCCGGCGGGGGAATACAGGCGCGGCCAGGTTTTACGAGGATTACGGGTTTGTCAAAGACGGCATCCGAAAGAACTACTATTCCCATCCGTCCGAGGACGCGGTTTTGATGAGCTGCGGGATTGGCAGGCGTTTCCCAGAAGTAACAGCGGTTTCCACTAGGAAAGCATGAACTGTGCCGATATAATGATGATACCAGGGCCAAGTATCCAAAAACCTGGCGTCATACAAATAAAAGCGTAAAAATGCACAGGAGGAAAGCCATGCGCCGATATACAGGAGTGACAGAACAGACCAAACGGACGGCTGCGATCATCTGCAACCGCTGCGGGAAGGAGATACATCCGGAAAACGGGATCTGGACGGAGGATGTGCTGCATATTGAAAAAACATGGGGCTATTTTTCCAGGAAAGATTCAAGGAGCGATTGCTTCGACCTTTGTGAATCCTGTTATGACGAGATCATAAAGGCATTCGCAGTTCCGGTCGAGACAAAGGAATTGTAAAAAATGAGGTGGCTGTGAAGGTACTGGACAGTTACAAAACGAGGTAAGAAATGTTAGACGTATGTTTGCTTGGGACGGGAGGGATGATGCCGCTCCCTTACCGGTGGCTGACTTCCCTGATGGTCAGGTACAATGGGAGCAGCCTGCTCATAGACTGTGGGGAAGGGACGCAGATTGCAATTAAAGAAAAAGGATGGAGCTTCAAACCGATCGACGTGATTTGTTTCACCCACTACCACGGGGACCATATCAGCGGCCTGCCGGGGCTCCTTTTGACGATGGGGAACGCAGACCGCACAGAGCCTTTGACCTTGATCGGGCCAAAGGGGCTCCGCAAGGTGGTGGACGCCTTACGCACGATTGCGCCGGAGCTTCCTTTTTACCTGAATTATGTGGAGATCACAGAGCCGGAGCAGACGTTTGGGCTGAACGGATACCGTCTGAAAGCGTTCCGGGTCCATCACAATATCGTCTGTTACGGCTATACTTTAGAAGTGGACCGTGCGGGGAAATTTGACGTGGAGAGGGCCGGGGCGGCAGGGATCCCCCAAAGGCTGTGGGGGATCCTGCAAAAGGGTGAAACGGTGGAGGAGGATGGAAATGTCTTTACACCGGATATGGTGTTAGGGCCACCGAGGAAAGGGCTGAAGATCACGTATGCCACCGACACCAGGCCGACGGAGTCGATCCTTAAAAACGCCAGGAATGCGGATCTGTTTATCTGCGAGGGGATGTACGCGGAGAAAGACAAGCAGAAAAAAGCGAAAGAATATAAGCATATGACATTCTATGAGGCCGCCCGCCTGGCAAAGGACGCACAGGTGAAGGAACTGTGGCTGACGCACTACAGCCCCTCCCTGGCCCACCCGGAGGAGTACGCGAAGGATGTAAAGGCAATCTTCCCACATACAGTTGTGGCGAAGGACCGGCGCACGAAAGAGCTGGTGTTTGAACAGGAGAAGTAATGGCAGCGGAAAAAGATTTTTACGTACTTGCAATCGAAAGTTCCTGCGACGAGACGGCAGCGGCCGTAGTCAAAAACGGCCGGCAGGCGCTTTCCAATATCATCGCTTCCCAGGCCGCCTTGCATACCTTGTACGGCGGGGTGGTGCCGGAGATTGCGTCGAGGAAGCATATCGAGAAAATCAACCAGGTCATAGAGGAAGCGTTGAAAGAGGCGGGCATGGCGCTGGAAGACATCGATGCCATTGGTGTCACCTACGGCCCGGGGCTGGCGGGAGCCTTGCTTGTGGGCGTGGCGGAGGCCAAGGCGATTGCCTGGGCCGCGGGGAAACCGTTGGTCGGCGTCCATCATATCGAAGGGCATATCGCGGCGAATTATATCGAACATGCGGATCTGGAACCGCCGTTTTTTTCCCTGGTTGTTTCCGGGGGGCATACGAATCTTGTCCGCGTAAAGGACTATGGGGTCTTTGAGATGATCGGCAGGACCCGCGACGATGCGGCCGGGGAAGCCTTTGACAAGGTGGCAAGGGCGATCGGGCTGGGCTATCCGGGCGGCCCGGAGATCGACCGGGTTTCCGGGGAAGGGGACGAGAATGCGGTTGTGTTCCCGAAAGCCCATGTGGAAGGTTCCCCTTTTGATTTCAGCTTCAGCGGCGTGAAAAGCGCCGTGTTAAATTACATCAACGGATGCCGGATGAAAGGGGAAGCCTACAACCAGGCCGATGTAGCCGCCTCATTCCAGAAAGCGGTGGTGGATGCCCTGGCCGAAAGGGTCCGGTTTGCCATAGACGAATACCATGTGGAACGTTTCGCCCTTGCGGGCGGGGTCGCGTCCAACCGTGCGCTTCGGAAAGTCCTGGGTGCGGTGTGCGGGGAAAAAGGCGTCCGGTTCTATTACCCGTCCCCGGTGTACTGCACGGATAACGCAGCCATGATCGGGGCGGCGGCGTATTATGAATACCGGGCGGGGACCAGGCATGGCTGGGATTTAAATGCCGAGCCGGGCCTGAAGCTTGGGGAACGGTGAAAGGGCAGGCGGAACATTTCCAACCAGAAACGAAGAGGAGGCAGAGATGGCGGTCAATATCAGAGGAAGGAACTTTTTGAAATTGCTGGACTATTCGCCGGAGGAGATCCGTTACCTGTTGGATCTGGCGAAGAATTTTAAAAACATGAAACGGGCGGGAATCCCGCACAGGTACCTGGAAGGGAAAAATATCGTGCTTCTTTTCGAGAAGACATCCACGAGGACACGATGCTCCTTTGAGGTTGCAGGAAGGGATCTTGGGATGGGGGTTACATACCTGGATCCTGGCAGCAGCCAGATGGGGAAAAAAGAGAGTATTGCGGATACGGCGCGGGTGCTGGGGCGGATGTACGATGGGATTGAGTACCGGGGGTACAGCCAGGAGCTGGTGGAAGAGCTTGCAAAATACGCAGGCGTCCCGGTGTGGAATGGGCTTACGGATCAGTTCCACCCGACACAGATGCTGGCGGATCTTTTGACCATTGAAGAGAACTTCGGCCGGTTAAAGGGCGTGGATTTTACTTATATGGGAGACGCGAGGAACAATATAGGCAATTCCCTTATGGTCGCTTGCGCTAAAATGGGGCTGAACTTTACGGCATGTGCGCCGAAAGAGCTTTTCCCGGAGGATTCCCTTGTGGAGGCCGCGAAAGCGGTCGCGGCGGAAAATGGCTGCACCATCCGCCTGACGGAAGACGTAGAGGAAGGCGCAAAGGGCGCGGACGTCCTTTACACGGATATCTGGGTGTCGATGGGCGAGCCGGACGAGGTGTGGGAGACAAGGATCGGGCTGCTGAGGAACTATCAGGTGAACGCTGAGGCCATGCGTCTTGCGAAGGACTCCGCTGTCTTTATGCACTGCCTGCCGTCTTTCCACGACACGAAGACGGCGATCGGGGCGGAGGTTGCGGGGAAATTTGGCATTGCGGAGATGGAAGTCACAAATGAAGTGTTTGAGTCCGGCCAGTCCGTTGTGTTTGATGAGGCGGAGAACCGTATGCACACGATCAAGGCTGTTGTATATGCAACGCTTGCCTGAGTTTGGGGATGACCTCATGCGCCAGCCCCGCTTTCATTCATGGCGGGGCAAGAATGCGGCGCATGGGCCAGGATCCAGGGATAGAAGCTTCCTGCTGCCAGTAAGCTTTGGATCCTGACCGGATGCGGGCGGATCCTGATTTTGAAAAGAAATGCTTGCAAAAGATAAAGCGATATGATAAGATATGTAACGGTCACGCGGGAAAGTCATCATTGGGTTCCCGGTGCATCCGATGGCTCCATGGTCAAGCGGTTAAGACATCGCCCTTTCACGGCGGTAACACGGGT
>CAZYVA010000044.1:0-2195 GCA_964650695.1 uncultured Dorea sp.
AAAATCTTCGGGCATTTTCCTGATGGATAGCTAAAAGTCCCTGAGCATTTCCCGGATCTGTGTTTCCGTCTTTCCTAATTTTTGGGAGGCGTCAGCGATGGAAAGAAGACCGTCCTTTACCAGTTCCAGGATGGCCTCCCTACGCCCTTCCCTGTGGCCTTCCTCACGCGCGTCCTCCTGTATCGCCTCTTTGTACAGTTCCTCGTCAAATTCAAAGATCCCCATTCCAACTACCTCCTCTTTGCGCTGCCGGAAGAAATCCGCCAGGATCCCTTCCGCTATGCAGCGGTCCACGGCATCCCTTACAGCTTCCTCAATGTCCATCCCCCCGGCGGCCCGGTTGTCCCGCACCTTGTTCACAAACGCCATGTATCCACGGAGCGTGCTGCATTTTGAAAGCAGTTGGGTGTTGTATCCATCGTTGATGTTCAGGACGGTGACGGCGAGTTCAAGCTCCGGCGGTTCCTCCGGCTTTTCAAACAGTTCCGAGAGCCGGTAGACCTTCCTTTCCGGCTGTGGCTTTGTGCCGTTGTAAAACACTACGAAATGCGGCGTAGGTATCTTGATCCTTGACCCGTAATATAAGCCCTTTGACGGGACGATCCGCTGGTATTCCTCCGCGATGTAGTACAGGACCCGCAGCGGCATGTTCGGGTTGTCCGTGGACTGCTGCTCGTACAGGGACAAGTCACTGTTGAACGTGTACGCCGCGTCGTTGTGGTATTTCATGCAGATCGCGTTTGGCAGCGTGACTACGCGCAGGCTCTCCGCGCTGCTGTAGCGGGTGCCGTTCATGGCGTTGTAAAGCTCCAGCAGGTTCGCCTTTTCCTGGTGGAGCAGGCAGAACACATTATCCCTGTAGCGGCTGTAAATGGTGTTGGCCATAGGCGCCTCCTTCCCTGCGGGAACAGAGGCGCTTTCCAGGTATCCGCCCCCGGATCCCGCTGATAAAATGGTTGGTTGAATTTAAAAGCAGGATCCAAAGAATAAAACGGAACGCCAAACAGCGTAAGGAAATCATGACATTGAATTTGCTTTACAGAAAGGATAACATACGAAAGGTATATATGTCAACTTATTTTGTTTGGAATGCCTCGTATCATTCATTTCTATCGCTGCCGGCTTTCGACAAGCCAAACGCGCCAGTGATTTTCAGGCAGTTCTGAAGCGCAGCCACAGATACGGGAATTATTATCAGGAAATTGTATACTTTGCCTGTATTCTGGCAAGAATATGGGCAGAGGTGGTGAATACAATGAGTGAAATCAAAAATCAGAAACAAAATTTAACCTTTCGCGCACGACGGAAAAAGAGAGGGGCGGCAGTGGCGGCTGCAGCGTGCTTTATAGCAGCGATCGCAATTGTGGGAACATATACGTTCCGGGACTTTAAGCAATCGGAAGAAAACGAGGAGCTGGCGGACGCCCGGAATACACAGGATACGGCGGAAGAGCCTGATGCGTCGGAAACGGCCAACGCAGACCAGGTTTTAAATACGGATGCGGCGGAAGAATCCGAATTTGACCCGTATGCGCTGGGGGAAGGGGATGGCGGGCAAGAAACCGGAGAAGAGACGGAAGAACCGGAAATACAGGCGGAGCCAGCCACAGAGGAGTCCGCACAGACCACCGCCAGCAGCGAGAGCATCAGCTTTGGCACGAAGGACAAGCTCCTCTGGCCGGTGGAAGGAAAACTGCTTATGAATTACAGCATGGACAAAACAGTCTATTTTTCTACATTGGATCAGTTTAAATATAATCCTGCGCTTGTTATCCAGGGGGAAAAAGGGGATCAGGTGATTTCTTCCGCGCCGGGGGTCGTAAAGTCGATTGATAAAACTGCGGAGACGGGAACGACGGTCAATGTCGATATCGGGAACGGGTATGAACTATTTTACGGCCAGCTCAGCGACGTGGCGGTGAAAACCGGGGATTATGTGGACAGCAAAACGGTGTTGGGATACGTGGGGGACCCGACGATTTACTATAGCGTGGAAGGAACAAATGTTTATTTTGAAATGAGGAAAGACGGACAGCCGGTGAACCCGATGGATTATCTGGTCGAATAACCAGGATACAAATAAAACCATCGCAATCCCGACCAATTTTAGGCAAGGAGCAGATGTTTCAAACTAAAAATTTTTCTTCTGTTCTCCCATCATTTGTGTTATGATATGATGATACCAGGGTCAAAAG
>CAZYVA010000044.1:2295-15620 GCA_964650695.1 uncultured Dorea sp.
TTTCTTCTGTTCTCCCATCATTTGTGTTATGATATGATGATACCAGGGTCAAAAGCACAAGATTTTCATGCTTGCATGAAAATCATGTGCTTGGGACCCGATATGAGCAAGCAGCAGGAGGCGCGTGTCCCATGACATTGGCACAACTGAATTATGTTGTCAAGATTGCAGACACAAAGTCCATGAATAAAGCGGCGGCGGAGCTTTTTGTCTCGCAGCCCGCTTTGTCAGGCTCGGTCAGGGAGCTGGAGGAAGAGCTGCATATACAGATTTTTATCCGGACGAACAAGGGGATGGTCACTACTGCGGAGGGGGAGGAATTTTTACGCTACGCGAGGCAGATCGTTGAGATCAGCGGGATGATCGATGACCGATATACCGGCAAGAAGAAAAACCGCAAAAAATTTTCGGTGTCCACACAGCATTATTCCTTTGCCGTGGAAGCCTTTATTGAGCTTGGCAGGCGTTTTGCGATGAATGAATTTGAACTGGCGGTGCATGAGACAAAGACCTACGAGGTCATAGAAAATGTAAAAAACCTTAAAAGTGAGATCGGGGTACTCTATCTGAATGATTTTAACAGCAAGGCATTGACGAAGATTTTCGCGGAGAACGGGCTTGAATTCATTCCTTTATTTGATTGCGGGATTTCCGTGTACCTCAGCAGCAGCCATCCGCTGGCGAAGAAGGAAATCATTACCTTTTCCGATTTGGGGCCGTACCCTTGCCTGTCCTTTGAGCAAGGGGATAAAAATGCATTCTATCTGGCGGAGGAGGTGCTTAGCACTTTGAATTACCGGCAGATCATCAAAGCGGACGACCGGGCGACGATGCTGAACCTGATGTCCGGGATGGATGGGTATACCCTTTGCTCTGGCATTATATGCGGGAACCTGAACGGGGGGAATTATGTTTCTGTCCCGTTTGACACGGAAGATATCATGACGATAGGCTACATTAAGCGGGAGCGTATGCCGCTTAGCCAGATGGGGGAGGAATATATCGGGATCCTGAAAAGATACGGGGACAGCTAGGCCCCCTATCTTTTTATATGCCATATCCGTAGTTATCCGAAGCTTTTTCCAGGATGTCCTGGAGCGTGATACTGCTTAAATAATCGTGTATAGCGCTGGAAAGCCCTTCATAGACCGGGAGGACGAGGCAATTCCCCGCGTCGCCGCAAAGGTTTGGCTGGTTGTCCAGGCAACTGACCGGCGCAAGGCTGCCTTCGGCGCTTTCCAGGATTTCCCATACGGTAATTTCCGAGGGCTGCTTGGGAAGCCGGTAGCCGCCCATATGCCCTTTATTTGAAAGAAGGAGGTTATTCCTGTTTAAAAAGGGGATGATCTGTTCCAAATATTTTTTGGAGATATTCTGCCGTGCCGAGATGTCCCTGAGCGCGATGAAGCCCTCGTTATAATGCTGCGCCAGGTCCAGCATCATGCGGAGGGAATATCTTCCGCGGGTGGAAATTTTCATAAGAATGCACCGTCCTTTCAAAATCGCCTCTCATTCTTAGGCCACTTTTCTCAGGAATGCCCGGTAAATCGTCATTCCCAACTGTGAATAGTAACATCATACCACTAAAAAGGTAGGCAATCAAGAGAGGATTGGTTTTTGGGCCGCGAATCGTAGCGCAAGTAACGGGATCAAGGAAATTTATAGCCGTTTTAGGTTGACATTGACCGGGCGGAGAATTACAATGACATTATCGGCTATGAAATCCATAGAAAAGATAGGCGATAATGGTTGGCTGTTTATGAACGGAGGTTGAAAATTGGATAAGCTAATTTACTTGGACAATGCGGCGACGACGAAGATAAAGGATGGGGTCTATGAAGCGATGCGGCCATATTTCATGGAATATTACGGCAACCCATCGAGCATTTACCGATTTGCGGGGGAAAGCAAGAAAGCCATTGAGGGCGCAAGGGAGACCGTTGCGCGTTTCCTGAATGCAAAGCCGGCCGAGATCTATTTTACAGGCGGAGGAAGCGAGTCAGACAACTGGGCATTGAAAGCAACCGCGCTGGCAAAGAAGGGGAAAGGGAAGCATATCATTACGACGAAGATCGAGCACCATGCCATCCTACATACTTGCGGGTACTTGGAGAAGCTGGGCTTTGAAGTGACCTACCTGGATGTGGATGAATACGGCATGGTAAAGCTAGATGAGCTGGAGGCGGCGATCCGTGAGGATACGATACTGATCTCCATCATGTTTGCCAATAATGAGATCGGGACGATACAGCCGGTGAAGGAAATCGGCAGGATCGCCCATGAACACGGGATCTGGTTCCACACAGACGCGGTCCAGGCTTATGGGCATGAGCATATCGATGTGGAAGAGATGGGGATCGATATGCTTTCGGCCAGCGGGCATAAGCTCAACGGGCCAAAGGGCGTCGGGATCCTTTATATCCGCAGCGCTGTAAGGATCGGCCCGTTTATCCATGGAGGCGCGCAGGAGCGCGGCAGGAGGGCCGGGACGCATAATGTGCCGGGGATCGTAGGCTTTGGCAAAGCGACGGAGCTGGCGGAAGGGACGATGGACAAGAGGCGTGCGTACGAGAGCAGATTGCGGGATTATCTGATCGGGCGTGTACTGGCGGAGATCCCCTATACAAAGCTGAACGGGCACAAGAGCAGCCGCCTGTCCAACAATGCAAATTTCAGCTTTCAGTTTATCGAGGGAGAGTCCCTGCTTATTATGCTTGACCAGAAGGGGATCGCCGGGTCGAGCGGATCCGCCTGCACATCCGGCTCCCTTGACCCATCGCATGTGCTGCTTGCCATCGGGCTTCCCCATGAGATTGCGCATGGGTCGCTCAGGCTTACGCTTTCGGAGGAGACGACGGAGGAAGAGATTGATTATGTCGTAGACGAATTGAAGAAAATCGTGGAGAGGCTTCGCAGTATGTCGCCGCTTTATGAGGACTTTATAAAAAATAAGGAGGGGAAACAGCAATGAGCCAGATTGTAGAATACAGCGAGCAGGTGATGGATCATTTCAGCAATCCGAGGAACGTGGGCGAGATTGAGAACGCCAGCGGCGTCGGCACGGTAGGGAACGCGAAGTGCGGGGATATTATGAGGATCTACCTTGATGTGGATGAAAACCGGATCATCAGGGACTGCAAGTTCAAGACTTTCGGCTGCGGCGCGGCGGTGGCGACCAGCAGTATGGCTACGGAAATGATTAAGGGGAAATCCGTGGAGGAAGCGCTGCAATTGACCAATAAAGCGGTACAGGAGGCATTGGGCGGGCTCCCGGCGGTGAAGGTGCATTGTTCCCTGCTGGCGGAGGAAGCGGTACATGCTGCGCTTTGGGATTACGCTCAGAAGAACCATATTGAGATCGCGGGCTTAAAGGCTCCTGTAGAGGATATCGACGAGACAAAAGAGTTTTACGAGATGGCTGGTGAATAGGAAATGCCTAAGACAAGGGTGGTCGTGGGAATGTCCGGCGGCGTGGACTCCTCTGTGGCGGCATACCTCTTAAAGGAGCAGGGATATGACGTGACGGGCGTCACGATGCAGATCTGGCAGGATGCGGATGCGTGCGAGATCGGGCGCAATGGTGGCTGCTGCGGGCAAAGCGCGGCAGAGGATGCGAGGCGCGCCGCGCAGACGCTTGGGATACCGCACTATGTCATGAATTTCAAGGATATTTTCAAGGAAAAGGTCATCGATAATTTTATATCGGAATACCTTTGCGGCCATACGCCCAATCCGTGCATCCGGTGCAACCGCTTTGTAAAATGGGAAGCGTTTCTTGAGCGGAGCCTCCGGATCGGGGCGGAGTACATCGCGACGGGGCATTACGCAAGGGTCCGGCGGTTGGAAAATGGCAGATACGCGGTCTGCAGGTCGGCTTCCCGTTCCAAGGACCAGTCTTACGCGCTTTACAGCCTGACGCAGTTCCAGCTTGCCCATACGTTGACGCCGGTTGGCGGTTACGACAAGGATGAGATCAGGAGCATTGCGAGGAAAGCCGGGTTATCGGTGGCGGACAAGCCTGACAGCCAGGAGATCTGTTTTATCCCGGACAATGATTACAGCGCGTTTCTGGAGGGACACGCGCAAGTCCCGCCGCCGGGGAATTTTGTCGATCAACAGGGGAACGTCCTTGGGGAGCACCGAGGCATCCACCGGTACACCATCGGGCAGAGGAAAGGGCTGAATATATCGGCGGGAAAGCCGCTGTATGTCTGCGGGATCCGTCCCGGCGCCAATGAGGTTGTACTTGGGGACGGCGAGGATGTTTACACGTCGCGGGCGCTTTGCAGTGATGTGAATTATATGGCGGTCCCCGATTTTAAGGGTCTGGGGACCATTGCGGCAAAGGTCCGCTACGGCGGAAAAGAGTATCCATGTGTTATAGATGAAGAAAAGGATGGCAGGGCGTCCTGTACTTTCCTTGAAAAAGCCCGGGCGGCGGCGCCCGGGCAGGCGATTGTTTTTTACAAGGGGGAAAGGGTACTGGGCGGCGGTACGATCACGGGGGTCAGCCGATGATCCCTTTTTTTATGCATCCGGCCAGTTCCTCCGCGAAATAAGTGATGTAAAGATCCGCCCCCGCGCGGTAAGCCGCCACCGCCGTCTCACACATGATGGCCTCTTCATTGGCGAACCCTATGGATCCGGCGGCCTTTATCATGGCGTATTCCCCGCTGACGCTGTAGGCGGCAACCGGGATATGGGTTGCCTCTTTGGCCTCGCGGATGACATCCCCATAAACCATTGTCGGCTTGATGATGACGATATCCGCCCCCTCCTCCACGTCCAGGAGTACCTCCTTCAACGCTTCGCGCCGGTTGTGGAAATCCATCTGGTAGGATTTGCGGTCTCCAAACTTTGGCGCGGAATCAGCAGCTTCGCGGAACGGCCCGTAGTAGGCCGAAGCCATCTTCGCGGCATAGGACATGATGGGGGTATTCGGATAGCCATTCCGGTCCAGCAGTGTACGGATGGCCGCCACCCTGCCGTCCATCATATCCGACGGCGCGACCATATCCGCGCCCGCCTCCACCTGGGAAAGCGCGGTTTTCGCAAGTACTTCCACACTTTTGTCATTATCCACTTCTTTTCCGCGCAGGATCCCGCAATGTCCGTGGGACGTATACTCACACAAGCACACGTCGCCGATCAAATACATTTCCGGATAATGCTCCTTTGCGTAGCGGAACGCTTTTTGTATGATGCCGTCACAGGCGTAAGCGCCGCTCCCGGTTTCATCCTTATAGCCGGGTATCCCGAAAAATATCACTGCGCCCACGCCCGCGTCCAGCAGCTTTTCCAGACGCTCCCCCATGCGGTCCACGCTGTAGTGGTATTGCCCCGGCATAGACGGGATCTCTTCTTTGATGTTCTCTCCTTCTATGATAAACATCGGGTAAATGAGTGAAGAAGCGTCCATACGCGTCTCCCTGGCCATTTTCCGCAAACGCCCGTCATAGCGAAGCCTTCTCGGCCGTTTTACTAATTCCATGTTTGTCCTCCTTTGTGTATGGAACCGCGCGGGAAGCGGTATCCGGCGCGATCTGCTTTAGCTGTTTCGTTTTTTGTATTTCTGATTTTTGCTGTTCGGCTTATCTGGGATCGTGCGTTCAATCCGTTTCAGTTCCAAGGCGGGATTTAGATAATTTTTTCGGAAAGTTGGCCGATGGGAAAGACCGAGCCGATCCATGATCTGCGCAGCCGAGAGAGTATCATCACCAAGGACAGATAGAAGCCGCCCGACCGGCGTTTCATCTTGGTCGGTTACTTGGTCGGTTACTTGGTCGCTGGTGCGGCCGAGGGTGGCCACTTCCTTTAAGCTGTCTCGGATGATTTCAAGCATCAATTCCACAAAACCTGCGCTGTCAGCCTGCGCGTCCGCGGCTTGGAGCGCATCATAATATTCCTTCTGCCGCGACTGGATCAGTTCTTCAATCGGAAGCCAGAAGAAGATATCTTTCCATTACGGTGATCCGACCGACCTGTTCACTGATTTCTGCTATCAATGATGTCATTTTGTCTGTCATGTGAAAGGGCGGTTTGTAGTCGTTCACATGGATCACCTCCGTTTCTTAAGATTATACTTCATTATACCATTATAAAAGACCCTGGGTTCATCCCACCATTTATCAGGCAATGCGTCATATTGAATTCGGAAACGCCTGATGCAGCCGCACGATCAAATCAATCATATCCTCGACCGTCGCGTTTTTCGCGGCGGCGGTTTTCATATGGTATTTTTTCGCTTCCGCTTCTGTCTGCGCCCCGATACAGACCGCCCGCACCGCCGAACAGTCATACCCTTCCGGCAGCATCCGGACAAAACCGCGTACCGTAGAAGCGCTCGTAAATGTCACCATTGTGATTTCATGGTTTTCCAGTTGTCCCAGAAGGTCCACGGCCGTTTCTGGCGCATCGAAGGTTTCATAGACCGGGAGATCCGTGGTTATAAGCCCCGGCCGCTTGTTTAAATGCGGGATCAGTTCCTCGCTGCCAGCTTTTGCGCGTGGGATCAAGATCTTTTCCCCGCCCCGGCAGTGTGCGGCGATCGCGTCCCCCAGGGCTGCCGCATTATAATGCGGCGGCAGGATCTTGGCCCATAGGCCGCGCCGCTCAAGCTCCGCGGCTGTAGCAGGGCCGATGGCCGCGATACACGCCCGGTGCATACGCCGGATATCCACCCGTTCTTCTCTCATAAATTCAAAGAATGCCTGTACGCCGTAAGGAGATGTGAACGCGGCTATGTCATAGCCTTCGATCTGTGCCAGCGTCCGGCTGATGAGCTGGCGCAAGGGCTCTTCCTGGATCCGCTCTGTCCGGATGGTGGGAAGCAGGATGACCTCCGCGCCCATCCGTTTCAGGCTGTCCGCCAATTTGGGGCTTCGCCCGCGCGGACGTGTCACGATGATTTTTTCTCCAAATAGCGGTTTCTTTTCATACCAGGAATACTTGTCCGCCAGCGCACAGACTTTCCCCACCACGATCACCGCCGGCGCCTGGATGTCCCGGCGCCGGGCCTCCTGCGCGATGTCTTTGAGCGGGGCGGACGCGCGTCTTTGCCTGGCGCATGTCCCCTGCTGCAAAACCGCCGCCGGGGTGTCCCCGTCCATGCCTGCGCAAAGAAGCCCTTTTGCAATCGTTTCCAGTTCGTTTAGGCCCATCAGGAAAACAAGCGTCCCCTTTGTCCTTACAAGCGCGTCAAAATCTATGCCGCACCCGTTTCCTTCTTTTTGCCGCCCGGTAATCATATGCACGGAGGAAGAAAAATCGCGGTGGGTGACAGGGATCCCGTTATACGCAGGCACCGCGAGCGCGGACGCGGCCCCTGGCACAATTTCAAACGGGACATGGTATTTGGCCAACAGATCCAGTTCTTCGCCGCCACGTCCAAACAGGAACGGATCCCCCCCTTTTAAACGGACGGCCAGGTTGCCGGACAATGCCTCCCGCAAAAGGATCTCGTTGATCTGCCATTGCTGTTTTTTATGGCGGAAAGCGCGCTTGCCTACGTCGATCCGCCTTGTCCCGGCCGGGATCAGGCCCAGGATCTCCTGCCCTACCAGGCTGTCGTAGACAATGACGTCCGCTGTTTCCAATAGGTCAAGCCCCCGTTTTGTGAGCAGATCCACGTCTGATGGCCCCGCGCCCACCAGGCAGACCTTTCCCGGACGGTATGTGAGCGCGTCGATCCGGGGCTTCGGCTCCGCGCTTTCCAGCTCCTGCTCTAAACGGACGGCAAGCTGCAGCCCTATCTTTTCCGCGTCTTCCACCGATCCCACAATACGGCCGGTTACGCAGGTCCCGCCGGTTTCCTGTGCGTAGAAAGCTTTCAGGCAAAGCTGCTTTCCCTGGATAGTGGCATGGGCGGCAACCGGCAAGGTGCATCCCCCGTTGAAATAGCGGACAAAAGCCCGTTCCGCCTCTGCCATATACGCTGCTTCTTCGTTGAAAAAACCATCCAGATATCCGTAATCTTCGTTTTCCCGCCCCTGGACGCACAAAATCCCCTGCCCGGCGGCCGGGATCATTTCGTCCTCTGTAAAATAACGGCTGATGCGGCGGCAAAGCCCTAAACGCTTCAGGCCAGCCGCCGCCAGGATCAGAGCGGAATACTCCCCACGGTCCAGCTTGTCCAGGCGCGTCAGCACATTGCCGCGCACGCTTTTGATCTGGGCTTGCGGGTAAAGTTTCTGGAACTGCAAGATCCGGCGGCTGCTGGAACAGCCGACGGGTTTTGAGAAGTCAAGCTCCGAAACACCCTCCGGCAGCACCAGGACGTCCCGCGCGTCCTCTCTTCTTGAGTACCCCAGCACCGGCAGATCCGCCGCAGTTTCCATCGGCAGATCCTTTAAGCTATGTACGGCAAAATGCACGCGCCCTTCCCGCAAGGCGACGTCCAGTTCCTTGACAAACAGCCCTTTTCCGCCGACCGACTCCAGTTTTTTGTCCAGTATCCGGTCCCCGGTCGTCTTCATCGCCAGTATTTCCGCTTTTGTGTCTTTGTTATTGGCCTCTATATAAGCAGTCGCTTCCCTGGTCTGCGCAAGCGCCAGCTTACTTTCCCTGCTCCCGGCAATCACTGTCTTCATGCTGCTTCCCTTCTTTCCGTCCCGTACCAGCGGGGGCGCCATGCCCGTTCCCGCCCTGCGCTGCCCATTCCCGGATGGCGCCGGCCAGCTTTGCTGTCCCGGTGTGATCCGTCCCGCCCGACGAGACGCCGATCACCATGTCCCCGGCCCGGATGATGGCCGGGAACAAAAAATCGCACTGCCGCCGGTCCGAAGCATTATTCACCCAGATCCCCGCCTGACGGCATTCCAGATAAATCTTCTCATTGACTTCGCGGCTGTCGGTGGCCGCCAGTATATAATCCGCCGGTGGGATCTTGCGCCCCGCGATCTCCCCCGGCTCATACGCCCGGTATTCCAGCGCCAGCCCAGGGAGGCTGGCAATCTCTTTGGTGATCACGGGCGCGGTTACGGTCACATCCGCCCCGAAGCCCAGCAGCGCGTGGACGCGCCGGGCCGCGATGCTTCCCCCTCCGTACACCCGTACCTTTTTCTGCCCCATGTCAATAAAAATCGGAAAATATGTATGTGCTCCCATCGCTCATTTCAGAACCGTATCGTCTGGGGATCGTGCGGAAATGGCCCGGCCGCTTTCCCTATCGTTTGGATGGTTCCCTCCTCTTCCCCTCAAAATCCCTGTCCCTGCGTTTATTCACAAAATAATTCAAAATGCCGCCGACGGCAATGATGGCAAAAGCCGCCGCCAGCACTCTTTTCGCGGCCTCTTGCGGCAATGTACTCTTTGACGCGATGGAGTCTGCGTAAAAGGTCAGCCGATACGTGATCTCATGGGGGACGCCCATAGCTGTAGTATCCGCGATGACTTCCATTTCCTCGTCAAATACCGTGACGGGTACGGTAAAGGTGGAGTAACCGCCCTCGTTTTCATTGAAAAGCTTCTCCCCGTCCACGACCATATAATCATAGTTTTCGCTGCTCCAGACAAGCTGTGCGTAGGCGCATCCGTCCCGCACGTAAAGCGCGGTGGGCGATACGATGGCCGCTTTCCCGCTGCCTCCCGTCATCGCCACGTCCACGGCGTATTCCCCGTCTTTGGCCTGGAGTTTCAGCGGCTGCGCATGGGCGCATATCCCATGGCACAGGAAAACCATGGCCAGACAGGCCACGGCCAGGCGCTTGGCTGTTCTTTCCATACTCTTGTTCCTTCCGCCCTGTTCGAAACCCGCGGTTGGCACAGCCGCCGCGCTGCTTCCCACAGCCGCGGTAGCCGCCGTCCGCCGCGCGGCTACAGGTTTTCTTTTCTATAAATATACACAAAAGCAAGCCCCATAAAGCCCGCCAGGTAGAGCAGCAAAATACCGATCCCTCGATCGTCTGCGCTTCCCCCGGCGGCGATCGTCCGGATCATGCTGCTCGTCTGGGATAGGGGGAGGGCGCTTACGGCCTTGTGTATGGCCGGCGGCATGTTCTCCGTGGAAAAAAAGGTGTTGCACAAATAGGACATCGGCATAATGACGTAATTGGAAAACCTTGGCACGTCGGTATGGTTTCTGGCGTAAAAGGAAACCACTACGCCAATCGCTGAAAATACCGCCCCGTTTAAAAACATGATGAAAAAAGTCATCCCATTGAACACCAGCCCGGTATCCACCGGCAGCACCAAAAGCATAATGACGCACCCTGCGTACATCCCGCGCAGGCTCCCGCCGATCATCTGCCCAACGATAAACTGCCAGAGCGGCGTCGGGGAAATGATCACCTGGTCAAAGGCTTTTTCGTATAATCTCTGCACATTTAAATTCTGGGCGATTGCGTTGAAGCTGCCATTCATCGTTGTCAGCGCGATCACGCCCGGTATCAGGAAGTTCAAGTACGGCTCCCCGTGCGAAACCATCTGGATCCCCATGCCGAACACGATGAGATACATGAGAGGGGCAATCATGGCCGCCAGGGTTATCTTGTAGAAATCCCTCCGGAACTCTGTCCATTTTTCCCATAAAACTGTGATTATCCCCATTTTTTCTCCCTGGCGACAAAGACATCCTCCAGCGTCGTGGCGCGAAGCGCCGCATCCCCTTTTGTCTCTGACAAAAACGCAATGGCCTGTTCCTTTGTCTGGAAATAGCTGCTGGCAGTCCCGCTTTCCGACATCCTATCGACCGTATAGCATCCCAGCCTGGAAATCATCTCCTGCGGGACGCCGGTTTCTTTCAGTTCCCCCTTGTGCAAAAAGGCGACCCTTCCGCAAAGGGCCTCCGCCTCTTCGATGTAATGGGTGGTCAGCAGGATCGTCAGGTTCCGGCTGTTTAGCCTGCGCAGAAGGTTCCACATCTGCCTCCTGGAAAGCGCGTCCATCCCCGCCGTCGGCTCATCCAGGAGAAGGATTTCCGGCTCTGTCAGGAGCGCACGGCAAACCATCAGCTTCCGCTTCATCCCGCCGGACAGCCGCCGGACGGTCCGCTTCCGGAACTTCAGCAGCCCGCAGAACTCCAGCAGCTCTTCCGAGCGTCTTTGGATCTCCTTGCGCGGCATAAAGTATAACCGCCCCTGGTACTCCATGATCTCGTCCATCGTCATATCCTGGCGCATGGAATACTCTTGCGTGATGACGCTGATCTTGCGCTTTAACGCCGGGTTTTTACGGGTCAGCGGCTGCCCGTCGATGAGGATCTGGCCGGATGTCGGCAGCAGGAGCGTTGACATCATCCCAATGGTCGTTGTCTTACCGGCCCCATTCGCCCCTAACAGGCCAAAAAACGCACCGTCCTCAATCGTCAGGTCCAAGTCGTGGACAGCCGTGAACGCCCCGTATTTTTTTGTCAAGCGTTGTAACTCAATCATGCCTTGCTTTCGGCTCCTTTGCAATGATCAAAGAATAATATCCCGCGTCATCCGGGATTTCTTCCACGCTGTTGCAGATCCTTTCATTCTCCATCCCGCAGTTTTCCACCATGACGGCTTCCCGGCCGCTTTCCTTGATGATCTCTTTTACCCGCGCCGCCTGCTTGCCGGATTTCATCAGGATGTAGGTTCCCTTTTGGTCCAGCCGGTCTTTTAAGTGGTGGACGGCCGGCAGGATATGAAGCGGCTCGTCCCACTCCGACAAGGAGAGGTTCATCCGGGCTGCCGCCGCGCAGAACGAGGTGACGCCGCTGACGGATCCTGTCGGGTAGCCATCCGCTTCCACACGCTGCCGCAAATAGGAAAAGGTCGAATAAACCGTCGGATCCCCAAGCGTCAGGAATACAATGTCGTGGCCCTCTTTCAGCACCGATTCCAAAAGCCGCGCCCCCTTTTGGCGGTTTTCCTCAAGCTGGCGGGCGTCATGTGTCATCGGCATATAGACGGGGATCAGCCGCTTCGTGGCCAGCTCCGGGACCGCCTGGACGGCGATCTGATAGGCGGTTGTTTTTTCCGCCTCGGCCCCTGGGACGGCGATGTACTCCTTTTCCCGGATCAGCCGCGCCGCTTTTAAGGTCAGAAGCTCCGGGTCGCCCGGCCCGACCCCGACCCCGTATAGCTTTCCGTACATACAAATCCCCCCTTTTTCCTGGAATCAGCCGCTTTATCCACACATCCGTATGGATAAAAGGCTTAGCTGCGCCGCCCACACGCCGAAAGCGGCCTATTTCAGTTGTGGGGGCGTTTACTATAGTTGTTTATAAGTATAAGGGGTTCTGCCTCCTTTGGCAACCCCTTCATGTTTTTGTCAAATAAACACGCACGTCAGCGTGATCGTCACCACCGACAGCATTGTAGTGATGACAGCCCCTTTGGCGGTCAGGCGGTTGTCCTGCCCGAATTGTGCGCGTACCATGGCGGGTAGGTTCCCGACGGGCATCGCGGTCATCAGCGCCGCGGTTTTTTGCATCATGGGGTCGGAAAAGAAGCCTTTGCTGCAAATGGCAAACAGCGCCGGGAACAGGGCGAAGCGCAGCGCGGCGAACACAAACAGCCGGCCGTCTTTGAACAATTCCTCCCATGTCAGGTCACACAGGGAAATGCCGATGACAAATAATGCCAGGAATGTAGCCGCGCCGCCGGTGTAGGAACAGAGGTTTTGAAGCTGCGGGGGGACCTGGATCTGGAACCAGAAAATAAGGATGGTGGCTATACAGGCAAGATTTCCCGGATTGACAAACATTTTTGCCTGGGAAAGCGCATGGGGCTTTTTCCCGGCGGGAAGCGGATCCATATCCTGACGGATGATCCAGATCCCATACGTGTAAAAATATATGCTCCAGCACAGATTGAACACCGCTACGTAAATCAGCGCGTCCGTGCCAAGCAAGGCGCGTGTCACCGGGATGCCAATAAAACCGCAGTTGCAGAAAACCGCCATCAGTTGGTAATCCCCTCGCAGTTTCGCGGGGATCCGCAGGATCGCGCACAGGGACCTGCCGAATAAAGCCAAAATGAGGAATACCGCCATGCTCATCAGGAAAAACCAGGCGACGGACGCCTTGGCGGAAGCATCGGGTTCCGTCTCGAATACACTCATGATCAACTGCATCGGGTTGCAGAGATTTACGACCATCACGGAGATGTCTTTGGCGGCATGTTCCGACACCAGGCCGCTTTTCCGGAAGAACATCCCGGCCAGCATCAGGGAAAAAATAATCAACATTTGGCTAAATACAACACCCGCGCTCATTTTCCAGGGCCTCCTTGCGTGGTGGCTTTCAGGTTACGGTTCATGCTTAAGAATTGAGAATACCCATTTACCGGGTATTCCGCGAGAAAGCGATTCTTTTTATCCGTAGCAATTGTACGCCGAAGAGGGGGAGGGTGTCAAGC
>CAZYVA010000045.1:0-15618 GCA_964650695.1 uncultured Dorea sp.
CATCTATACGTATGTGGGCGGCGCATCCGACGCACCGGTCAATTTTGCCCAGCTTACGCAGCGCGCCGGGAATTTTCTGGTAGCCAGAGAGGAGATCGCTGGTTTTGCGTGGGAGGATCTGATCGGAAAGGACGTTTTGGGTGGCCGGGCAGGTGTGATACACTTAACCATGTAAATTTAGAATCTATCATAGTGATCTGTAACTGGACAGGCCAATGAACTGACGTTGCAAAAGATATCCCATAGTCAGGGAACAACTGGAATATGACAAATATAATCTGAGCAAGGTAAAATTACCATTTCATGCTTTCATATTTTGTGTTATACTTAGAAAAACAAAGGCGGTGAATAAAGCATTGAGGATTTATCTGGATAATTGTTGCTACAACAGACCATTTGACGATCAGACACAAATGAAAATCCATTTAGAAACACAAGCCAAATTATACATTCAGGCCAAAATCCGGGAAGGAGCCTATGACTTAGTATGGTCTTATATACTGGATTACGAAAACGGAAAGAATCCATATGAAGAAAAACGCCTTGCTATTGCACCTTGGAAATCCATTGCCAGCTTTTCTGTGTCAGAAGAAACAAATGAAATCCTGCTATTTGCCGAATCACTTGCATCTAAAGGAATTAAAACTTTTGATGCTCTGCACATTTCCTGTGCGGTAGCTGCTGGATGTGATTATTATTTGACTACTGATAAGAAACTGTTAAATACTCCGATACCGGAAATCAAAATTGTAAGTCCTATAGTTTTTGTTAACGAATGGGAGGTATGAATATGAAAACAGATACGATTGTTAAACAGGAAGGTATGAACGCTTTAATATCTAAGCTTGGTTATGTAGATGCCGAAAGATTTATTGTCCTGCTATCCCGTGAGCCATTCGATTATACAAAGTGGCGTGAGCAGCATCTTGACGAAGGTTTAAGTGTAAGAGAGTTAAGCAAAAAGGCAATGGCATATTCTAAAAATTTATAAGTGTATAACAGGCATCGGCTACAACACTCCGGTGCCTGTTATTTATTTTAAGAATATTTTCACTCAATGATAACATTGCATACTTTATAGAAAAATGATCAAATAAAAATCTTGATTGAACGGATCGTTGTTGACGAAAATGGATTGCCTGGAATCGAATTGAAGATTTCAGTAAATCTCATGATGTGCATGGCAATTATACTCAAAATTTACATGATAGTGGGGTCAAAGAGGGATTTGACCCCAACAGGATCATAAGACCGTATAATGCGGCTTTGGCTCCTGATACAGCCAGTGCATCAAATACCCGCTCAGCAAGATCCCCACACAGCTAAGCCCGGAAAACAAAACCGCGAACGGCAGGCAGATCTGCCCGAACAGGTCAAACGGCAGGCGGCTGTAATCCCAGAGGGCAAGATGCAGCCATTTATTCAGGATGATCCCGGACAGGAACTCCATAGACGTGACAAAAACCACGCAGCGCAGCAACTGCCGCCAGAGCGGATCCCGCCAATAAAGAAGCGCCCCTTGCGACCAGATGAACTGCATACAGAATCCCCCAAGCGCAAACATGGTCCAATGGGAAAACCCACGGAAAAGCATTTCAAATGTATAGTAAAGGCAGCCGCCCAACGTCCATAAAAATAAATATTCACTCAGCTTCTTCATAAAAAACGCCCTCACTATGCGGAAAGTTTCTGTTCCCTTGCAGACGGCAGCCACGCCGTCCATACATAGTTTGAGCGTTTCTTCCTGTTTCTATAGCTGGTATTTCATTCCTTATGTACAGGGTTCCCGGCGGCTGGCGCGTCTTCCCGCTCCCCAAGATAATAGAATCCTTTGCACGCCTTCAGGCGCACGTTGGTATATGTCCCGATCAGCGCCTCATCCCCCGGAAAATGCACAAGGAGGTTGCTGTCCATCCTCCCCGTCACCATGCCGGCGTCTTGCCCGCTCACAGACTCCACCAGCGCTTCCTGCACCGTACCCTCATATCTGGCGCACTGCTCACGGGCGATCTCCTGCACCGTGCAAAGCAGGCGGTCAAACCGCTCCTGCGCCACGTCCGGTAAAACCTGATCCTCCATAGCCGCGGCAGGCGTCCCCGTCCGTCTGGAATAGAGGAACGTAAACGCGCTGTCATAGCGGACTTTTTTCACCAGATCCAGCGTTTCCAGGAAATCCTCCTCCGTCTCGCCCGGAAATCCGACCATGATATCCGTCGTCAATGAGATATCGGGCATTGCTTCCCGGATCTTCCCCACCAGTTCCAGATACTGCTCTTTCGTATATCTGCGGTTCATCTCCTTCAGGATCCGGGTACTTCCGGACTGTACCGGGAGATGGAGATGCTTACATATTTTTTTGGATCTTCGCATCGTCTCGATCAGTTCATCCGACAGATCCTTTGGATGGGAAGTCATAAAACGGATCCGATGGATGCCTTCCGTCTGCTCCACTTCCGCAAGGAGCCGCGCAAACGAGATCGGATGCTCCAATGTTTTCCCATACGAATTGACATTCTGCCCCAAAAGCATCACTTCCGTCACGCCGTCCTTTGCGAGACGGCTGATTTCCCGCAGGATCGCCTCCGGGCTGCGGCTCCGCTCCCGTCCGCGCACAGAAGGGACGATGCAATAGCTGCAAAAATTGTCGCACCCGAACATGATATTGATCCCGGATTTAAAATGGTATTTCCTCTGATTCGGCAGGTCTTCCACGATTTTGTCCGTGCCCTCCCAGATATCAACCACCATTTTGCCACGCTCAAACCGCTCGGCAAGAAGCTCCGCAAATTTATAAATATTATGCGTCCCAAAAATCAGATCCACAAAGCGGTAGCTTTTTTTCAGCTTTTCCACCACCGCCGGCTCCTGCATCATACAGCCGCACAAGGCGACCATCATACGCGGGTCGGCTTTTTTGCGTGGCTTTAGCTGCCCCAGCCGCCCGTAAACACGGGTATTCGCGTTTTCCCGGACGGTGCAGGTATTGTAGATGACAAAATCCGCCTTGCCCTCTTCGGTCTCCTCATACCCGATCTGCAGGAGGATCCCCCGCAGCTTTTCAGAATCCCTGGCATTCATCTGGCAGCCAAATGTCGTCACGCAGAATGTCAGCGGACGCCCGCGCTCCTCTGATTTTCGCTTCACGGTTTCACGGCACTTTTGAATGAAATAATACTGCCGCTGCGGTTCTGTCACCGGTGGGTCTTTCGGCAGTTTCATAACGCGTTCCTTTCCGGGCGTTCCAGATCCAAAGTCTCCGTCAGGACGATCGCCGGGCTGACGTCGTGCGGATCCTCCGGGATCTGCTCCATCATCTGGATATCAAAGGCGACCGCCATCGTATCCAGGTGCGGATGCGCCGTCAGGTACCGGTCGTAATACCCTCCGCCATAGCCGATCCTTCTGCACTGACGGTCGAAAGCGACCCCCGGCATCAAGACCAGCCCGTCGCTGCCCCACGCTTTTTCCGTACTCCCATCCGGCTCCGCGATCCCCCATTTACTGAATATAAGACGGGAAAAATCATGGGCTTCGTAAAATTCCAGGTTCTTCCCTTCCACACGCGGAAGCCACACGCTTTTGCCAAGCCTCCATGCTTCCTCGATGATCCTCTTCGTTCCTACTTCATTTTGAAAATCCATGTAACAAAACAAATCCGTCGCTTCCCGAAAAACATCGCAGGCGATCACCTTCTGTTGGATGGCCGCCGTACCCGCCGCCCATTCCTCCTGGCTCATCTGCCTGCGGATTTTTAAAATCTGCTGTCTAATTTCCTGTTTTGTCTCCAAAAATCCATCCCCCAAATCTGTAATGGCCCTGCCCGGATCCCGGACGGATGCCTTTCCGTCCCTTATTTTACACCATTTTTCCACCAAAGTCCACTAAAGATTAAAGGAAGATGAAAAGCCGGAAAGCCTCTGCCGCTATCCGCCGCGCCCTGGCTTTAGCTTGTATAGCTTTCCAGGAACCCGTACAGCTCTTCCGGCGACCCCATATACTTCCCGTTGCGGATCTCCGTCTGCACGTCCGCCGGGAGGGCGTCCACCCTGATATCCGTGTACTCATAAATGGTTGTCCCATCGCTCAGGTACACGATCACATACCCGTTGGATTCCATCAGGTAAAAACTGTTTTCATCCATAGCCTGTCCATCTGCGGCAACCGCGCCGCCCGACGTTTTATTTTCCTCCTCTGCGGCAAGTTCCATCAACGCTTTTTCCCTTGCGCGGTGGTAGCCAAACTGCATGGCGGCCGTGACCGCCGCGCCGGCCAAAATCACCAACGCAAAAAAAACAATGCCAATCCTCTGTCTCATCCCAAACACCCCTAGCCCATAAAGCCTTTCCTGGAACTGTAAAGAAAGGGTACCGTTTACCGTTCCTTATGATACACAGTATTGGCTGTTTTTTACTTATTTATACAGATGTGAAACTTTTTTAAAACCCGCACAAGCAGCGCGCCTTTCGGCATTTCCATAAGCTCTGCCTCCGAGATGCCGCCGAGCAGCACAAGGCTTACCCCATAGCTTGCCACAGCCGCCAAAAGCGCGAGGATAACCGCGATCTTCCCACCGACGGCCCACGAGGACAGCCGGTACACCCCATAAGCAAAAATCCCCATAACTGCCGAAGCCAGGAGCGGGATCCAAAAGGTTTTCTTCTGTTCCTGCACATAGCCAACCTTCTGCCGGAGCGCATGGGCATTCAACATGGAAGCGCACGCCGCAAAAACGATCTTGCTCACGATCACCGCGTAAATCCCCCACTGGAACATCGTCATCAGCAAAAACAGGACAAGGATATGTACAACGAGGGAAATCGCCGCGCTTTTTACCGGCACATCCATATTGTCCAGGCCCTGATGCACTGCGTTGGTCACTGTGGAGAGGCAGTAAAACACAACGGAAACCGCCCCCAGTCGGAGCATGGCGGCCGCTGTGTCGTTCTGTTCCGTAAAAAAAATCAGGTCCAGCAGCGGTTTTGCCAGCACAAACAGCCCGACGGCGCTTGGAATCGCAATCAGCATATTGAAACGGGTGAACATCCGGATCCGGGTATTCACCAGCCGCTGGTTCCCGGTTTTATTGGCGGCTACCAGCCCAGGGATCAGGGAAGCGCCCAGGGCGTTTGCCACTGCCAGCGGCACATTGATCAGCGTATCGTACTTCCCGCTCAAAATCCCCAGATAGGCCGCATAGTCCGATTCCGCATGTCCCTGGATCTGCATGATCTTCCCGAACATCGCATTGTCCACCACGCCGCAGAGATTGTAGACCGTAGAGCTGACCAGCACCGGGGCGATCACATACACCAGCGCCCGGAAAATCTGCCCATAGCTTTCCGTCCGCCTCGAATGATCCCTTCTTTTCTGCCGCTTTAGGATCCGCTGGTACAGGGCAAAAACAAAGACAAGGAAAACCAGCGCGCTTGCCGCGCCAGTGACCGTCCCCAGCGTCCCGCCCGCCGCGCCCCAGGCAAGCGCGTAATCGTCCCCTTTCCCGGCATACGCTTTCACCAGGAAATAGGCGCCCGCGATGCTGACCGCTGCATTGACGACCTGCTCCAACACCTGGGACACCGCTGTCGGCACCATAGACCCGTTGCCCTGGAAAAATCCACGGAACACCCCAAGCACCGCGACGATCAGAATACAAGGCGCCAATACCCGGAGGGCATAGGCGCTCAGCTTCATCGCCATCAAATGTTCCGCGATAAAGCCCGCGCCCAGGAAAATGATCAAAGCCGCAGTCCCGCCCGCGGTGAACGCAAAAAACAACGCGCTCCGGAATACCTTGTGCGCATTTTTATACCGCCTTGTCGCGTTGCGCGCGGAGACAAGCTTTGAGACCGCGAGCGGAAGGCTGTAAGACGTCAGTGTCAAGGCAATGGCATAGACCTGGAACGCCACGCCGTAATACCCCATCCCTTTATCCCCCAGGATATTCACCAGAGGGACGCGGTAGACCGCGCCGATGATTTTTGTGAGGATCCCTGCGGCCGCCAGGAGCGAGCCTTGCACGATTAAATTTTTTTCCTTGTTTTTCCTGTTCCCAGCCATCGTTGCCAACTACTCCAAAAATGATTTCCGCAAAATGTGCAGCTTCTCTAAGATTTCTTCCTGCATCCGTTCCATCTGGAGACGCTCCGCCTCCTCCATATGGTCGTATCCCGCCAGATGCAGCATGGAATGGGCAACAAGGAAAGCAAATTCCCGTTCCGGGCTATGCCCGTATTCTAACGCCTGGCTTTTGACTTTTTCCTTGGAAATGACAATATCGCCAAAAAGAAGCTCCCCCGTCTCCGGATGGAAGCTAAGGACAGATCCATCTAAAAAAGAAAAATCTCCCGGTTTCTCAAATTCCAGCATCGGAAACGAAAGCACGTCCGTCGGGCGGTCAATCGCCCGGAACCGGCGGTTCATCTTCCGTATCTGTGGATTTCCCGTCAGCAGAAGGTTCACCTCCGCTTCGTAAGGGCAGCCGATATAATCCAGCGCCGCCTCCGCCACGCGCTCTGCCAGCGGGCGGCCATCAAAGGGAAGCGAAACGTCCCCTTCCTCCTCAAAATGCAGCGTCATCACTTTCTCCTTTTTCCTCTCTGGCAGGCGTCCGCCCGCTTCTTTTCGTACTCCTCGTATGCATTGACAATCTTCTGCACCAGGGGGTGGCGCACCACGTCCTTGGAAGAAAGCCTGCAAACCTGGATACCGTCGATCCGCCCAACCACCTGGACGGCGACATCCAGCCCGGAAACCTGCCCGGGCGGAAGATCCTTCTGCGTCTCATCCCCGGTCACGGCCACTTTTGAGCCATAACCGATCCGGGTCAGGAACATTTTCATCTGCGCAGGCGTCGTATTCTGCGCCTCGTCCAGGATGATGAACGCGTTATCCAGCGTCCGCCCCCGCATATAAGCCAAAGGAGCGACCTCGATCAGCCCCTTTTCCTGATTCCTCAGAAACGCCTCCGCCCCCATGATCTGATACAGCGCGTCGTAAAGCGGGCGCAGGTAAGGATCCACCTTGCTCTGCAGGTCCCCCGGCAGGAAGCCCAGCTTCTCCCCCGCCTCGATCGCGGGCCTTGTCAAAATGATCCTTTCCACTTCGTTTTTCTTAAACGCGGTGACCGCCATCGCCATCGCCAGGTACGTCTTCCCTGTCCCGGCAGGGCCGATCCCGAACACGATCATCTTGTCCCGGATCGCGTCCACATACTTTTTCTGCCCCAGCGTCTTTGGCTTGATCGGCCTGCCCTGCAGTGTATGGCAGATGATATCCCGGTCGATCTCCAGCACGCCTTGCGGGCTGTCCTCGATCGCCAGCGCCAGCGTATAGTCTACATTCTGCTCCTGGATCACATTCCCCCTGCGGGAAAGCTCCGTTAGCTGCTCCAGGACGCGCTTTGCCTTCTCCACCCGCACAGCCTCCCCTGAAACCTTGATCTCCCCATTGCGTGAAAGCAACGTCACATGGAGCGTCCGCTCGATCTTTTTTGCGTAAACGTCAAACTGGCCAAATATATTTGCTTCGTGTTCCACTGGAATATCAATGACCGTCTCCATCATTCATCCTCTTTTCTCTCAGGCAAAGGCAGGATCCTGGACGGCTTCCGGATGCCGATAGGCCCCTGGACCGTCAGCGTTCCTTTCGCAGCCGCCTCTGTAGAACCTGTGTATATTCTAACATTATTCTCAATAATTTCTACCCCTTTTTTCGCCAAATCCTCCTGATATTGCAAAAAGCGGCCGGAAAGTACCCGCGTTTGCTCATCCTCGCTGTAAAGGCGCGTATGCACCCGGTAAGGGACGATTTTCTGGTACCCGGCAGCCACGGGGACAAAGGGGAGCGTGTACGTCATGCCAGTCAGTTCCAAATATTCATAAGTATTTTTTAACTCTCCAAAGAAAAGCCTCCTGCCCCGGACCTGTAAAAAGACGCGCAGTTTATAGACTTCCTCTATATATTCCTTTTCCTGTGCTTCGTTCGGGCAGGCGTCCGCATACGGAAGCTCCGTGGAAGCCACAATATCCGCGTCCGCCGCCTGGTACTGATAACCGATGGTTTCACCGGAATCATTTTCCACCGGGACCTGGCCGGATACCAGGACCTCGCCCTCCGCCACAGTGTCCCCCACATTTTTCAGGCCCACGCCGGCGCGGACGATGCGGGAAACGATCACCCCGTCAAAATCCGCCACCAGATCATAGGGCTGCCCGTTTTTTGTCCCGTCCTGCGCGGCGGCAGCTTCCTGCCCATCCTCATTTTCCTTCATCCGGATCATCAGCCTGCACCCTTCCATCGAAGCAGAAGCCCAGATGATGTTGTCGTATTCTTCCCGAAGTGCGTTGACGATGTCCGGGCAGCGGATGTCCGATTTCCTTGTCCCCGGTTTCACGCCCAGGCTTTCCAGATAACGGTAGAGCGTCTCATCCGTCCTCTCTGAATTCCCGCGCAGGTCGATCTCCCACACAAAAAGCGACATGCCATATAAAAACAGGAAAAACACGCAAATCCCCGCCAGGAACATTTTCCTCCTGCGCAGCCTGGACACAAGGAACAAAGCGCCCCGTTTTTCCAGGATCACAAGCCCCATACCGGTTTTTCGCAGGATGGGTCTCAGCTTCCGGAACCCGGAGACCGGCAAAAACATCTCATAGGAATGATCCGGGCATACGCGGATGTCCCAAAGCGGGATGCCCCGGTAACGGCACGCATTGATGAAGCGTTCGGCGGAAGCCCCACGGATACGGATCTTCAGGTATCCTTGTATATAGCGGGCCAAGGACGTCAGCAAAAGCCTCCCCTCCTATCGCAAATATTCAATGGATGTGATACACCCTGTGATCTTCATCTCATCATCCCGGTAATACTCTACGGCCAGCTTCGTGCCGCAAACCTTTAGCTGCCCGCTTTTTGTCTGGACCCGCACAAGGCAGCCGGTATATTCCAGTATCCCCCGGTAATTCTCCACGTTCAGCTCCATCTGCCCGGTCATGGTAAGCGTCGGGACGCCCAGTACCACATCTTTTGGAAGCTCCGTCATCCGCAGCATTTGATCTCTCAGGGAATGCCCTTTCCGGTGAAGTATTCTGTTTTTACGCATAGGAAAACGCCAATCATAGGTTTTATACTACTCTATGCAGCGTAATGGAATTCATGATAGGAACCGGCTAAATTTTTCAAATAATGGTTGTCTTTTAGAACTCTTTATGGTAGAATAAACACCGGCTTAAGGAATAAAGTTTGCGGATGTGGCGGAATGGCAGACGCACAAGACTCAAAATCTTGCGGGGGCGACCCCGTGTGGGTTCAAGTCCCACCATCCGCAGGAAGCGGGAAATGCGTATATTTATCTAAAAAGCAGGACTCTTTTCTGAAAGAAAGAGTCCTTTTTTGTTGCGCTTTCCCAGCAGAGCCTTATTTCCCGTTCTTGAGCAGCTTCGCGTGTATGTTCTGGTAACGCTTTTTCTCCATCTCCTGCATCAAGTTCTTATAATCAGACGTGTACCTTCCAACGCCCGTTCCGCCTCCTCGGCTGTACAGGATCGCTTCCCCGTCTGTGAGGATGAGAGTTTTGCCTGCATTCTCCAGATGAGCTTTCAGCCGGAGCAGATCGGCCTCATATTCCGCGACCTGCCCGGCAAAGCGCCTTTCGATTTTCCTGTACGCTTTGCAAAACGCCTTGTTTTTCAGGATCCCTTTGTAGACCTTTGGGTAATGTTTCTTCGCGTAATACAGATAGTGAAGCACATAATACCGGAACTCCGCGTAAGCGAGTTTATCGTTCTCACAGGAAACAATGAACCTCTCCCACATATCCCAGTCCACATGTTCCGATTCGAGATAGGGATACAGGCAGAGCGTTGTGTGCATCCCGGAGCAATACGCCATAAACTCATTCAGAAGCCCATAGGCCCCCTGCACATTGGATGACAGGTTTTTAGACGGATCCGCAATATAGACGCTGTAACGGGCGGTCCTTAGATCCTGCGGGATGGAGCCGGCCATTTTTTTGGAGCGGTATATCTTTGTCTGCTTCACATATACCGTTTTTTTATTCCCCACAAAATAGGCGGTCTTGCCCTTCTTCCTGTAAGCAAAGCTATAGCCATGGGTTTCCTCGTGGACGGCGGTGTTGATCCCGTCCAGGATCACGCTGCTTCCTGAAAACCATTGTAAGATATCATCGTTCTTCCGGATCTGTTTTTTCAGGATATAAAAGCCGTCCGGATCATACTGTTTCAAAAGGCTCAGAATATTGGCCTGTGTAACCGGGGCGCTGGCCGCCGGAGCGCCCGAAGCCTCTGCTTCGGAAAGGCCCCCGGAAAACCCTGCGGACAGGTTCAACGCAATGACGATCGCTAATACCGCAGCTAACAGTCTTTTTTGTCTCATAACTTTCCTCCTCTGCTTTTTCGCACTCTTCCCACAGCCCTTAGGCTTACGGCCTACAGATCCCCCGTCCCAGCCTTATCCCTGGCAGACCAGGTAAGTCCCATTTGGCACCGCGAATACTTCCGCCGCTTCCTCAAGCTCTTCGTCTGCCATGCCGTCCACATCAAGCCCTTCCTCCTCCAAATACTTGCGGACTTCCTCAATGCTGTCCACGACCACCGCCATACAGTCCTCCAGAAAAGCCTCCGCTTCCTCCAGCGACTCCGCAACAGGCTCATCAAACAACTGGGACTGGTTTTTCAAAAAAATCCTCAGGCATTCCTCATCATATTCATACATCTTCTGCACCCTCCATTCGTTTTCCTTATTATACTTACCATAAACCTTCCAGATGCGCAATATCCTTTTGCTGTCAAGGCGTAAAATTTTTTTTATTTTTTGGATTTTGGCATAAGTCCCGGCTTTCCTGAGAAAAATTTCAGTAAAGAAGTGAAAGCATTCCGGCTTTCAAGGACAGCAGGGGGAATTTTAGCATGGCACAGGGTAAAGTAGAAATCTGCGGGGTAAATACATCAAAGCTTCCGATTCTCAGCGAAGAAGAAAAGGAAGCTTTGTTTGCCAGGATCAAAGAAGGGGATCCGCAGGCAAAAGAAGAATACATCAAAGGGAACCTCCGCCTGGTGCTAAGCGTCATCAAGCGTTTCAACACTGCGGGCGAGAATCCGGACGATCTGTTCCAAATCGGCTGCATCGGGCTGATCAAGGCCATCAACAATTTCAACACGGATTTGAATGTGAAATTCAGTACCTACGCTGTTCCCATGATCATCGGGGAAGTGCGCCGCTACATGCGCGACAACAACAGCATCCGTGTCAGCCGGTCCTTACGCGATACCGCCTACAAAGCCATCTACGCCAAAGAAAACTACGTCCGCAACTTCCAGAAAGAGCCGACCGTCCAGGAAATCGCCGCAGAGATCGGCATATCCAGGGAAGATATCGTCTTTGCGCTGGACGCTATACAGACACCTATGAGCCTCCAGGAACCTGTGTTTAACGAAGGCGGGGACGCCCTGTATGTCATGGACCAGATCAGCGACACAAAAAACAAGGAAGAAAAGTGGGTCGAGAGCCTTTCCCTCCAGGCCGCTATGGAACGGCTCAGCGAACGGGAGCGCTATATCATCCGCCTCCGCTTTTTTGAAGGGCGCACCCAGATGGAAGTCGCGCAAGCCATCGGCATCTCCCAGGCGCAGGTCAGCCGCCTGGAAAAAAACGCGCTCCGGACGATGAGGCAGTATCTGTCCTGACTATCCCAAACAGGCATCCGCGCCAGGTATCCTATCCTTTTCTCTGTTCCAGGTCCCGGATCCATACATCCACACAGGCATCGCTGGGCATACGCCAGTCCCCCCTCGGCGAAAGGGCGACGGTTCCCACCTTTGGGCCGTCCGGGAGGCAGGTCCGTTTAAACTGCTGGGAGAAAAAGCGCCTGCAGAATGTCAGCAGCCACCGGTAAATCGTCCCGTCCTCATATTCCCCCTCAAACGCGTATGTTGCAAGCCGGTAAATTTTAGCCGGCTCATAGCCAAAGCGCAGGAAATAATACAGGAAGAAATCATGCAGCTCATAGGGGCCTACCAAATCCTCTGTTTTCTGCGCGATCTCCCCATCCTTCGGCGGAAGAAGCTCCGGGCTTACCGGAGTGTCCAGGACATCGTACAGCACCGTTTTTAACGCTTCATCCCCGCATGTATCCGCGTAGTAATGCACCAGATGGCGCACCAGTGTCTTTGGCACGGAAGCATTGACCCCGTACATAGACATATGGTCCCCGTTGTAAGTGGCCCATCCCAGGGCAAGCTCGGACATATCGCCCGTTCCGACCACCAAGCCGTCCCCCTGGTTCGCAATGTCCATCAGGACCTGTGTGCGCTCCCTTGCCTGCGCATTTTCAAAGGTCACGCTGTGGTCCGCGATATCGTGCCCGATATCCTGGAAATGCTGCGCAACCGCCGGCCCAATCGGGATCTCCCGGAGCGTCACGCCAAGCTTCCCCGCCATTTTGCAGGCGTTTTGGTAAGTCCGGTCTGTCGTCCCGAAGCAGGGCATTGTGACCGCCGTAACCTGCCGGCGTGAGGCTCCCAGCGCGTCAAAGGCTTTTACCGCCACAAGCAGCGCCAGCGTGGAGTCCAGCCCGCCGGAAATGCCCACGACCGCGCATTTCGCCTGGGTATGGGCCAGCCGTTTTTTCAGCCCCATCGCCTGGATGGAGAGAATTTCCTCGCACCTTTTTTCCCTTTCCGCCGCATTTCCTGGGACAAACGGGCGGGAAGCGAACGGACGGCTGAGCTTCGTCTCTTCTATCTCCAGGGAAAAAGGTATCCTCACAAGCTTCCGCTCCTCCGCCATCTGGAACGTTGTATTTTTGCGTCTTTCGCTGCAGATCCGCTTAATATCGATCTCGGAGTAGACCGCGCCATTTTCAAACCGCCGGCCCTGTGCAAGCGTCGTCCCGTTTTCCGCAATCATATTGTGCCCGCCAAACACCAGGTCCGTCGTGGACTCCCCTTCCCCGGCATTGGCATAGACATAGCCGCAGATCAGCCTCGCGGACTGCCCTTCAATGAGGCTTTTGCGGTATACATCCTTCCCGATCGTCTCATCGCTGGCGGAACAGTTGACGATGATGGTCGCCCCCTCCCGCGCCGCGTCGATGCTGGGAGGCGCAGGGGACCAGACGTCCTCGCAGATTTCCGCCGCCACGACCAGATTTTCCATCTGCCGCTCCACAAACAGGAGCTTCGGCCCAAATGGAACCTTCTCCCCGGCAAAAAGAATCTCCCGCGCCGCGCACGGCCCGGCATGGAACTGGCGCATCTCATAAAATTCCCCATAATTCGGCAGAAAGGTTTTGGTCGTGAACCCAAGGATCTTGCCCCGGCTGATGGCCGCCGCCACATTGTAAAGCTCTCCTTCCACCGCTAACGGCGCGCCCACAAAGAACAAGGCATCCAGCCCCCTGGAATGCTCCGCGACCGTGCCAAGCGCTTCCCTGGCCCGATTCAGCAAGGTATCATGGGTGAACAGATCCCCGCATGTATACCCCGTCACGCAAAGTTCGGGGAATGCCACGATCTTTGCCCCCATGCCCACAGTCTCTTCCATCATCTTGCAGATGCTTCCTGTGTTGTACGCGACATCCGCCACGCGGATATCCGGTGTTGCCGCCGCTGCCTTTATAAATCCGTCCTTCATCGCTGCCTCCTGTTCTGTGTCACCTGCTCTTTTCCAGCATTCTTTTAAGGTCTTCGACCGTATAATGGTAGGCGGTATTGCAGAAATGGCATTTCACTTCAATGTCTTTCCCTTCGCCGATCATTTCCTGGATCTCTTTCCTCCCGATGCTGATGACCGCCTTTTCCACCCGTTCTTTCGAACAGCCGCAATAAAACCTTGCAGGAACCGTATCGGTGATCTCCAGCCCCATGCCGCCCAGAAGCCTCTCTAAAAGCTCCTGCGGGGCGGCTCCTTCTTTTAAAATATCCGTGACGGACGTTACCTTTTTCAAGTTTTCTTCGATACCGGCGATCGTTTCCTCCTCTGCGGACGGCATCATCTGTACGATGAACCCGCCTGCACACTGCACGGTACAGTCTTTCTCCATCCGCACGCCAAGCCCGACCGAGGAGGGCGTCTGCTCCGAGCTTGCAAAATAATACGTCAGATCCTCCGCGATCTCGCTGCTTACCAGCATGGTGTCCCCCACGTAAGGCTCTTTCAGCCCCATATCCTTGATCACCTGTAAAATCCCGATACCAACCGCTCCCCCGACGTCCAGCTTCCCGTTCTTCGGCGGGAGCATCACCTGCGGATTCCCCACATAGCCCTTGACATTGCCCCGGCTGTCCGCCGTCACCGTCATCCCATGGATCGGGCCGTCGCCGCGCACCCGGAGCGTCAATACGTCCGTATCATTTTTCATCATGCTTCCCATCATGGCGCCGCCCGTCAAAAGCCGCCCCAAAGCCGCCGCCGCGACCGGGCTGGCGTTGTGGCGGATCCTGGCCGTCTCCACCACCATCTTTGTGGAAGCGGCAAATGCCCGGGCCTGTCCGTTTGCCGCCTCCGCCCTTACAATACAATCTTCCACCTGGCCCATCCTTCCTTTTTCCTTTTATTCATATAGGTAAAATGGCTGATCCAAGCCCATTTTTTATTCTACTGTATCCGCCCCCGGATTACAGGGGCTTCCCGTTTTCCTGCGCGACCACCGTGATCCGTTCGCTGTCCGCCCGCACCGGTTCCCATGTATAGGCGTCATACGCCGCCGTAAACACAAGCCCGGCCTCCGCCAGCAAATCCCGGATCTCCGGAAAGGTATACGCCCTTTGGTAATGGGTTTCCTCATATTTCCGGTATAGCCCGGCTCCGGCCTGGCCGGGCTCTTTCCGGAAAACCGTCAGCCTGTATTCATTGATCTTCTCATCCTCATAGTAATCATTTTCCCAGATAAAGCTGGCATCCGCCCGGTTTTCCGCGATCGTCCGGCATCCCATCACGATTTCATATTTATACCTTGTATTAAAATCAAACACAAAGATTCCCTTTGGATCCAGGTAATTATTTACAAGCCGGAAAACCTGGATGAGATCATCCGGCGAAACGGCGTAATTGACACAGTCGCAGACGCTCACAATCGCGCGGACAGTCCCGAAAAGCTCAAACGAACGCATATCCTGCAACAGATATAAAATGTCATGCCCGCTCTGCTCTTTTTTCCTGCTTGCCATCCCCAGCATCTCTTCGGAACCGTCTATGCCAATCATGTCGTACCCCTTGGCGGCAAGCGCTTCCGTCATGTTTCCCGTCCCACACCCCAGATCCAGGACCAAGCCGTCTTTGATCTGAAAATTTTTCAGGATTGCGTGCAGATAGTCCGCCCATTCCTCATAGGGGACGTCGTCCATAAATAAATCGTAAACTTTTGCAAATCCGGTATATGCTTCCATGGAACCTCCCCACGCCATCCCTGCCGTCCCAAAGCCCGCTTGGGCCTGATACCAAAAACAACGGGAAGCCAATAGGACCAAGGCTTCCCGTATTCCGTCTGCATGTGGTTTATTCATCTGGGCCAGGCCGGAACGATCGTTTCCTACTCGTCGCTGTCACTGAATTCCGCAAAGTATACTTTTGGATCCACCGCTATGCCGTTTTTCTCAACCT
>CAZYVA010000046.1:0-14083 GCA_964650695.1 uncultured Dorea sp.
CATTTTTACTATTTGGCCTGTTTCACAGCGGACCACATCGATAAAATCAACGACGGAAATATCAAAAATGTCGTCTGAGCCCTCCACCATCAAGTAATAATGGGAGGTTCCTTCGATGACTGCCTGCGCGATTTTGGTAATCTTCCCGGTGATCTCCATGACTTCCCTCGTGTCCTCGGCCTCTTCTTTCACCCCGTTTTCATACAGCAGCTCCAGATAATTCTCCTCACACTGGCTGACGCTGTCCCCGATGGCGACGATCTGGTATTTCTGGACATTTACCATCGCGTACTTTTTCACCAGCCCCGCATCGTCTTTCAGCGCAATAAAATACGTAGGTTCTTCCGATATATTCAGAAGAAGCGGAAAGGTTGCCACATATTTGAGGTTCTGCACCTGGCCTTCCGCGGAGGACATCGCCGATGTCTCCGTTGCGCCCTCAACCTTATAATACTTTGTCTCCATTGTCCGCTGGTTTGAGAGCACAAACCCGACATTCGACTGGTCCCCATTCACCGAAGTGACGCCGGTATACATCCAGACGTCGTCATCCAGAGCCAGGTAATTGTAGCCGTCCGTCGTCGTCAGGCAATCCTTCTGGCTCAGCACACTGTTGATAAACCCGTGCTTTAGAGTGCCATAGTAATTAAACAACTCCACCAGGAGGTCCGCCGCATACGCCCGGTCGATCCACTCCGGGACGTCCTCGATACTATAGTCCTCAGTCTCGCCGGTCACAGCGTTGCAGAGTACGACCCTCCCAACCGTCTCGCCGCCGAACAGCCCGATGTTGAATTTCTTTACCGGGGCTACCCAGTACGGGATGCCGTCATCATCAATCTCAAAGCTCAGGTCCCCGTAAATATAAGTCGGGTGCGCAAACCGCAGATGCCGGTAAATGTTGCGGTTGAAATGGTCGCTCTGGGTGTATTTCATCCCCTCTTCAAGCTTCACCAGTTCGGTCGTCTGCGTTGCCATATTGATACGGATATACGCAGGGATCCCGCTGGACATATTTGAGATCCATTTGATGATGTTCGCATAGCGCAGGGGGGATACCCGGACAGGGTTGTCATTGTAGTTGATCTGTGTGTAGATCGAATCCACCTCAAACTGGGAAACCATATCGACCATGCTCCCCATTTTCCGTTCCCCCAAAATCTGCGCGGAATCCCTGTCCAATAGCGGGATCTTTTCAAAGGAAAGCTCCTGTACGTCCTCGGTAAATTCCCCCTCCTCTACCTCCATCAGCTTCTGATATTTCTTCGCGTTCACAATCGGGGAGGAGAGGATTGAACCTGCAAGGTAAATGACCCCCAGCCCCAAGATCAGGGTCAAAAAGACTTTTACCCCTTTTCTTCCTTTCAGCATGCCCCGGTCCGGCCTTCTTTTCAGCAGGCCGCCGCGCACAAGGTAGATAATAAACAACGCAGCCAGCCCGGCAAACACGAAAAACCATGTATCGGAAGAATGCAGGTTGACCGCGGGGATGGTTGCATAATAATAGGCGGCTGCCAGAATCAACAGCGCAATGGCTGCCAGAAATTTTGTCCTCGTTTTCATAGATACCTCGTTCTCGTTCTTTCTTTAGCCCGGTATGGAAAGGAGATATGCCCAAATCCATCCATCCGAACATATCTCCTTTGCCATACGTTCACTTCATCCTCTTGCGCTTGCTGTCTCACATGGCTATTATAACCGGATCCCTTTCTCTTTATTCCTCTGCGGCCCTCTTCGCGATCTCGGCTTCCTGGACGTCGTTTGGCGCCTGCTCGTAACGTGCGAACTCATATGAATAAGTCCCGCGTCCGCCAGTCATGGAACGCAGCGTTGTGCAATATTCAAACATACCGGTCATCGGCACATCCGCCTCGATCACCTGCCCGCCGCCGGAAACCGGGTTCATCCCCAGCACGCGGCCGCGCCGCTTATTCAGGTCGCCCATAACGTCACCGGTATATTCATCCGGGACTGTCACCTTCACAGAGGCGATTGGTTCCAAAAGTACCGGGCCCGCTTTCATAAACCCATCTTTAAATGCCTGGATGGTCGCTGTCTTAAACGCCATCTCCGAAGAGTCTACGGGATGGTAGGAGCCGTCATAAAGTGTAGCTTTCACCCCGACGACCGGATATCCTGCGAGAGGGCCTTTCTGCACAGAGTCCTGCAGGCCTTTTTCTACCGCTGGGAAATAGTTCTTCGGGACAGAACCGCCGACGACTTCTTCTGCAAATTCATACGGCTTCTCCAGGTCGCCGGACGGCTCGAAACGCATCTTAACATGCCCGTACTGGCCATGCCCGCCGGACTGCTTTTTATACTTGCTGTCCACGTCCGAATTCTTGCGGATGGTCTCGCGGAACGCTACCTTTGGGGTATCCAGGGTGACCGCGCATCTGTATCTCTCCGCCAGTTTGCTGACCGCGATCTCCAGATGCTGGTCGCCCATGCCGTAAAGCAAGGTCTGGCGGTTCTCGCTGTCATTGACCGCTTTCAGCGTCATATCCTCCGCCATCATCTTCTGCAGCGCCTGTGATACTTTGTCCTCGTCCCCTTTATTGGTCGTGATGTAACGCATGTATGTATACGGCCTGGAATATTCCGTCCTGCCGAACGCCAGCGGCGCGGCTTTCGAGGAGAGCGTGTCCCCGGTCTTGGTATTGTTGAGTTTCCCAATCGCGCCGATATCGCCTGCGAACAATTCACTGACCTCCGTCGGCTTATTCCCAATCATCGTATAGATCCTGCCAAGCTTTTCCTCTGCTTCAGAGCTGGAATTATAAAGGATATCCTCACCTTTTAACACGCCGGAGCATACCTTGATGAAGGAATATTTGCCGATGAATGGATCTATCATCGTTTTAAATACATAGGCGGATTTTGACTTTGAAAAATCATAATTTGCTGCGTAAATCTCATTGGTCTTTAAATTCACCCCCGCGCACTCGCGAAGATCCGGGCTTGGGAAGAAACGCACGATATCAGAGAGCAGGTTCGCGACACCGTGGGCCTGGATATTGGAACCCATGGCAACCGGGACGATGCTGCCATCCATGACTTCGGTACGCATTGCCGCGCGGATTTCTTCTACCGAAAATTCATCCCCCTCAAAATAACGGTCCATCATCTCCTCGCTTGTCTCGGCAACCGCCTCCAAAAGCTTTTCCCGGTAGTTCTCTACATACTCCTTGCAGTAATCCGGGATCTCGCACTCTTCCCTCTGCGCGACGCCGGTATATTTCCTCCCCGCGTTTTTAATGATATTGACATAGCCGGTCAGCTTTTCATTCTCACGGATCGGTGAGAAATGCGGCGCGATCACTTTGCCGTACTTCTCCGTCAGGCTTTCCACGACCTGGCGGAAGCTTGCGTCATCGACATCCATCTCTGTCACGTAAACCATACGCGGCAGCTTATATTTATCGCAGATTTCCCACGCTTTCTCCGTGCCGACTTCCACGCCGGCCTTACCGGACACCACGATGACCGCCGCGTCCGCCGCGCTGACCGCTTCCTCCACCTCGCCCACGAAATCAAAGTACCCCGGCGTGTCCAGGATATTGATTTTCGCTTTCTCCCACTCGATCGGGATCAATGCTGTGCTGATGGAGAATTCACGCTTCTGCTCTTCTCTGTCAAAATCGCTGATTGTATTGCCATCTACGACCTTTCCCATCCGGCTGGTGATGCCGGAAACATAAGCCATGGCTTCCGCAAGGCTTGTCTTTCCACAGCCTCCGTGCCCTAAAAGAACTACGTTTCTGATCTCGTCTGTCCTGTAAACCTTCATACTATTAGCTGCCTCCTTGTCTCGTAAAATCTCATGGATATATTGTACTAAAAAAAAATGGAGATTACAACTAATTTATGCAGAATGTTTTACCTTGGCATTACTATGGGCAGCCCTCAGGCCGCCCATAGTAACCGTTTGGGGCGGTATGTATCGTTTGCTTCGCGAAACCGCCCTTCACTCTTGTATCATTTTTCGCACGGAACAGCTTAGCTTGCTTTCGGCATCATCCCCTTATACTCTGCGGCCGCCTTGCGGATGGATATTTCCATGATCAGCATGAGTTCATCCACCTGCTTTTTCGTGACGATCAGCGGAGGGATCATGCGGCTGATATTGTCGCCGATGGCCGTGATCAATGCCATCCGTTCCAGGCAGCCGTGCTTGACGTCCACAGCAATCGGGATATCATACTCGCAGCCCACCAGCAGCCCACGGCCGCGCACTTCCTTTACATGCGGGAGCTTTGCAAGCTTCTTCTGCATATAGTTTCCGACCTCTTTCGCATTCTCGCTCAGGTGGTTATCCAAAATTTCTGATATGGACGCATAAGCCGCCGCGCAAGCTAACGCATGGCCGCCGTATGTCGATCCGTGGGTTCCTGCGGTAAAGGACTTCGCCACATTTTCCTTTGCGCAGCATGCGCCGATTGGCATGCCGCCGCCCATCGCTTTCGCCATGGAAACCACATCCGGCTCCACGCCGTAACCCATATACGCCATCGGTGCGCCCGTCCGTCCCCATCCGGTCTGTACCTCATCAAAAAGTAACAGCATATCATGTTCATCACAAAGCCTGCGTAAACCCTCCAGGAACTCCTGTGTCGCCGGGATGACGCCACCCTCGCCCTGTACGGGTTCTACCATGATAGCGATCGTATTTTTCGTGATCTTGGAGGCAAAATCCTTCAGGTTGTTGAACTCCGCATAACGAAACCCTGGAAGCATCGGCTTAAAGCCCATCTGGATCGCATTGTCTGTCTGGCCTGTCGCGGACATTGCCCCGTAGGTTCTTCCATGGAACCCGTTTTTCGCTGTAATGATCTCATAACGGTCCGGCCCAAAGTGATCCGTACCGTATTTCCTCGCCATTTTGATCATACATTCATTCGCTTCCGTACCGGAATTCTGGTAAAAAATCTTATCCATCCCAATCGTATCGCAGATTTTTTTTGCCAGAAGCGCCTGTGGGATCGTATAAGGGTAATTGAACGTATGGACGATATCATCTACCTGGTCTTTGATGGCCGCAACCACCTTCGGGTTCCGGTTCCCAGGGCTGTTTACCGCCACGCCGCCGTAAAAATCAAGGTACGCATTCCCTTCCTCATCATAGATATACATCCCTTCCGCGCGTTCCGCGATAAAATCATACCGCTCGTAAGTCTCCACCATGTACTTGTTGACCATGTCTTTGATTTCCTGTGCGCTAAATCCGGTATCCTTCAGCTTCATGTTGTTTTCCTCACTTTCCTCTCCAAAACTATTAAGCATGCTCCAGCGGGGCTTCCTCAGCCGGAAAGGATCGGATGGAAAGTATCCCGGAAGCAGAAAAAAGGCGCCGTACCTGTACTGTACAGCGCCTTCGCTTTTTACGGTTTCTACTATATACCTCTTTCCGGTAAATGTCAATCTTTTTCTGGATGATAGTACAGAAACTCTTTATAGCGGTCATTATCCACGGCCAGGAATGCTAACAGCGTGAGGGGGCTCCTGGGCCGTGAATGGTAACAGCGGCTTGACTGGCAAAATGAAATGCACTATAATAAGCACGGTGATTTTCCGCCAGGCGGCGGGCATGGCAATATGGGATGGCCATGAATCCCGTGCGTGAGTATAAGAGGTACAGATTATGATAAAGAGCATGACCGGGTTCGGGCGCTGTGAGGTTACGGAGGACGAACGGAAATTTTCGGTGGAAGTAAAGGGCGTCAACCATCGGTATCTGGATATCAGCATCCGTATGCCGAAGAAATTGAACTTTTTCGAGACACAGATCCGGAATGTGTTAAAACAGAGCGTGACGAGGGGAAAGATCGACGTCTCCGTTTCCTATGAAGATTTGTCTGAATGCCAGATGATGTTACAATATAATGAAGCGCTGGCAGGCGAATATTTGTCCTATTTCAGGCGGATGGAGGAGAAGTTTGGCCTGGAGGGCGATCTCCGGGTTTCGGCGCTGGCCAGGCTCCCGGAGATTTTTACTATGGAAGAGCAGGACGTCAATGAGGAAGAGCTCTGGCGGGGGCTTAAAAAAGCATTGGATGGCGCGCTTTCCCGGTTTGTCCGGGCACGCGCCGCCGAGGGCGGGCTTTTGCGGGAGGATTTGCTTGGAAAGCTGGAGCGTATCACAGAGCTGGCTGCCTGCGTGGAAGAGGAAGCCCCGCGGATCCTGGAAGAGTACCGGAAGAAGCTGGAAGAAAAAGTGAGGGGGCTTTTCGAGGATACGCAGATGGAGGAAAGCAGGATTGCCATGGAGGTCGTGTTATTTGCGGATAAAATCTGTACGGACGAGGAGGTCGTCCGTCTCAGGAGCCATGTGCAGCATATGAAAGATACGCTTCTTTCCGGGGAAAACGGGATTGGGCGGAAGCTGGATTTCATCACGCAGGAGATGAACCGGGAGGCGAACACGATCCTTTCCAAGGCGAACGACCTGCGCACTTCCAATATCGGCATCGAATTGAAGACGGAGATCGAGAAGGTGCGCGAGCAGATCCAGAATATTGAATGAGACAAGGGACAAAAAATAATCCCCCAAACAAACAGCGTCCGCTATAACGATGCACGTGCTGAGGGGACAATGATTGAGGGAAATGTATGAACCAGGAGACAGAGAAGGAAAAAGGGATCCTTGTTGTCGTGTCCGGCTTTTCCGGCGCGGGGAAAGGGACGGTCATGAAGGCGCTCCTTGCCCGCCACGGCGGTTATGCGTTGTCGGTCTCCGCCACGACCCGGCGGGCGCGCCCCGGCGAGCAGGAGGGCAGGGAGTATTTTTTCAAGACGGTGCAGGAATTTGAAAAAATGATTGCACGGGAAGAATTGATAGAGTATGCTAAATATGTAGATCATTATTACGGGACCCCGCGCTGTTATGTGGAAGAGCAGTTAACAGCCGGGAAGGACGTGATTTTGGAGATTGAGATCCAGGGCGCGTTGAAAGTGCGGGAGAGATTCCCCCAGACGCTGCTGTTGTTTGTCGCCCCGCCGGATATCAGGGAGCTGCAACGGCGCCTGGCCGGGCGGGGGACGGAGAGCCCGGAAACGATCCAGGCTAGGCTGGCGCGCGCCCGCGAGGAAGCGGAGGGGATGGAGCAGTACGATTACCTGATTATCAATGATGATGTGGACGCCTGCGTGGAAGAGGTACACCAAATCATCCAGGCAGAGCACAGGAGGATGTCACGGAATACCGGGAAAGTCCTGCGGATGAAGCGGGAACTCCATGCATTGTAAGACGGGCGTGATCAGCAAGAAACAGGATTTGAAAGGAGAATAGATATGTTGCACCCATCGTATACGGATTTAATGCAAGTGGTAAACAAGGATGTAGAGGCCGGGGAGACGAAAGTGGTAAACAGCCGGTACTCGATCGTGATGGCGACGGCAAAGCGTGCAAGGGAACTGGTGGACGGTGCGATGCCGCTGGTGGACGCAAAGATGTCGGATAAGCCATTGTCGATTGCAATTGCGGAGCTGAGCCAAGGGGAGATCCAGATCGAAGGCGAGGAAGGGGATCCGCAGGAATAGGGCAAAAAAGGGCTGTTACACGGGATGCAACAGCTCTTTATGATATGGAGGGGCTATGAACCTTTTATTGATATCGCTGGGCTGTGATAAAAACCTGGTGGATTCCGAAGCCATGCTTGGGCTTTTGGATGCAAAAGGCTACAAGACGGTGGATGACGAAAGGCTGGCGGACATCATTGTGGTAAATACATGCTGCTTTATCCAAGACGCAAAGGAAGAGAGCATCCAGGCTATCCTGGAGATGGCAAAATACAAGAAAAGCGGCCGGTTAAAGGCATTGATTGTCGCTGGCTGCCTGGCGCAGAGGTACCAGCGTGAAATCCTGGAGGAGATACCGGAAGTGGACGCGGTGCTGGGGACGGCTTCCTATGGCCGGATCGCGGAAGCCATAGAAAAGGCATTGGAGGGAAACGGCGGCGTGATCCTGGAGGAGGCGCTTCCCGCAGAGGATACCCGGCGGATGGTCACGACCGGAGGGCATTATGCCTATTTGAAAATTGCCGAAGGGTGCGACAGGAACTGCACCTACTGTATCATCCCGAAGGTCCGGGGCGCTTACCGGAGCGTCCCGATGGAGCGGCTGGTCAAGGAGGCGGAAAGGCTGGCGCAAGAAGGGGTCAAAGAGCTGATTTTAGTGGCGCAGGAGACAACGGTATACGGGAAGGATCTATACGGGGAAAAGTCCCTGCCGCAGCTTTTGAGGAAGCTATGCGCGCTGCAAGGCATCCGCTGGATCCGGCTTTTGTACTGTTACCCGGAGGAAATAGACGGCGCACTGATCCAGGCCATGAAGGAAGAACCCAAAATCTGCCATTACCTGGATCTGCCGATCCAGCACGCGGATAACGTGATTTTAAGACGGATGGGGCGCAGGACGACGAAGGAACAACTAAAAGGGATCATTGCGGAGCTTCGCAGGGAGATCCCGGATATCGCGCTGCGCACGACATTGATCGCCGGATTTCCCGGTGAGACCAGGCAGCAGCATGAGGAGCTGCTGCGTTTTGTAGAGGAGATGGCATTTGACCGTCTGGGCGTTTTTACTTATTCTGCGGAAGAAGGGACCCCTGCCGCCCGTATGCCGGGGCAGATACCGGAGGAAGAAAAAAAGGAGCGGCAGGCGCGTTTGATGGAACAGCAGCAGGAAATTGCATTCTCGAAAGCACACGGGATGGTGGGAGAAGAAGTCCTGGTGATGATCGAAGGGAAGGTGGCGGACGAGGAGGCTTACGTCGGGCGGACCTATAAAGACGCGCCGGACGTGGACGGGTTGGTTTTCGTCCATGCCGGGCGGGAGCTGATGACCGGGGATTTTGCGTGGGTGAAGGTGACAGGCGCGGCGGACTATGATCTGATAGGAGAGCTAAGTGATGAATTTACCAAATAAACTGACGGTACTGAGGGTAGCTATGGTGCCCTTTTTTGTGTTTTTCATGCTGACCGGCGTGGGAGGGGAGGCCAATAAATGGATCTCGCTTTTGATTTTCTGCGCGGCGAGCCTGACGGACCTGATCGACGGGAAGCTTGCGCGCGCCCGGAACCTGGTGACAAATTTCGGGAAATTTATGGATCCGCTGGCGGATAAGCTGCTGGTCTGTTCCGCAATGATCTGCCTGATCCCGGCGGGAAAGCTTGCGGCGTGGGTCGTGATTGTGATCATCGCAAGGGAATTCATCATCAGCGGGTTCCGCCTGGTAGCGGCGGATAACCGGATTGTCATAGCGGCAAGTTATTGGGGGAAATGCAAGACGGTATCCCAGATGGCGATGGTCATCGTACTGATCGCCGACCTTGGCGGCGTATTTGACGTGGTAGGGACAGCGTTGATCTGGATTTCTGTTGTCCTGACCGTGGTATCGCTTGTGGACTATATAGGGAAAAACATACAGGTTCTGACGCAGGGAGGGATGTAAATGCGTATGGACAGCCAGTCTTTGGAAGAAAAGGTGGTTTTCCTGCTGAAACAGCGGGAAATGACGCTTACCACGGCGGAGTCCTGTACCGCCGGGCTTGTGGCGGGACGGGTGATGAACGTCCCAGGGGCTTCTGGCGTTTACCAGGAAGGATATATCACGTATTCCAATGCTTCCAAAGAGCGGCGTTTGGGAGTCCGGAAAGAGACTTTGGAGGATTATGGGGCAGTCAGTAAAGAGACAGCGGCGGAGATGGCCCTGGGTGCGGCGCGGGCGGCCGGCGCGGATGCAGCGTTGAGTGTGACCGGCGTGGCGGGACCGGACGGAGGGACGAAAGCGGCCCCGGTGGGATTGATTTATATTGGCTGCTGCGTGAAAGGCAAAGTAACAGTGAAGGAATGCCATTTCCACGGCAGCAGGGCCGAAAACCGCGCGGATGCGGTCACGGCGGCGATGGAGCTTTTGCTTTCGTGCCTGCTGGATGAAAGTGGGAACATCTGATGAGGATACAGGCAGATTTATAGAAGAAAGGGGCAGGAAATGATGGACATCAGACAATTCAACGAGCAGGAGATCCAGATAGCGCTTCAGTTGGCCAGGGATGTGTTTATGCAGGATGTGGCTCCGGGCTATCCCCCGGAGGGCGTGGACGAATTCCAGAGATTTACCGAATATGAAAACATCCTGGGGCTGATCCGAAGCGGGGAAATGTATATGTTCGGGGCGCTCCGGGACGGTGGGATTTGCGGGATGATCGCTGTAAAGGGGAATGGACATATCAGCCTTTTCTTTGTGCGGAAAGAATTTCAGGGAAAAGGTATCGGGAAAATGCTTTTCCAGACGGTATATAATTTCTGCGCGGCCCAGCTTCGCGTCAACCGGCTCACAGTCAACGCTTCCCCAGGCGCAGTCCCCATTTACCAGAAGCTGGGGATGCGCCAGAGCAAGGAAGAGCAGGCCGTCAATGGGATCCGCTTTATCCCTATGGAAGCGATGGTCGTCTCAGGATTGGTTTCCCCGGTGGAAAAGAATACGGATAAAAAGCTGGTGATCGGCCTTTCGGTTGGCGGAGTGGCCTTGCTGGTGGCCTTGCTGATCCTGGGACTGTTCCTCGTACAAAGGGCTTACCACCAGGTCGTGGACAACCCTGCCGTAAGCGAAGAGGATGAATGGGGAAACGATGCGGACCAGGGAGGAAACTACGATGAGGAGGATCCGATGAACCCGGATTCCGGCTTTGGGGATTCCCGGGGGCAGGATGAAAACGGGGAAGCTGACGATGGCGAGGGCGGCGGGATCCAGGATCTCCCGGAATATATCGCGGAGGATCTTTCCTATGAGATCCAGGAAAAAACCTATACATACGATGGAGAGAACGAAAAAACGACACAGGTGTATTTTGATGTTGCCTATCCGCAGCTTTCCGGCCTGGAAGGAAAAGTGGCGGACCAGGTCAACCAAAGGATCCAGCAATGTGCGATGCAGTCTGTGTCGGAAATATATGAGGAGCCATCCGAGGAATTTAAAGAGAAAATACTGAATGAAGAGGCCCCGATGCTGATGAGCTATGTACAGTACAAGGTCTGCTATGCCAACGAAGGATTTATCAGCATTGCATTCAGCGATGATGGATTTGCGGGAGGCCAAAATGATTATTTCCAGCACCTGCGCTGCCTGAACATCAATTTGGAGGATGGAACGGTTTATGAGGCAAAGGATATCCTGGACATAGACGATGATTTTATACGGGACTGGCTGCAAGTGATGCGAAGCGAAGCCTCGGATGACGAGCTGCTTTCGGAACTGGATGAAACACAAATGAAAGATACGTTGTCAGGGAAGGATATCGATGGCAATTATATTGTCCAGTTTTTTGTGGACAAAGACGGGATCGAGGTCGGTTATGACTTTAATTTCGACGCGGATTCCGGGCAGACAGGGGCTTACGCCTGGGTGACAGCGCCGTTTTCCTTCGAGGAAACAAAAAAATACCGGTCGGATTCCTCTATGTGGGAGATGATCGACGGGAAATAAAGAATTGACGGATATCGGATTGTGTGAGAAAATAGCACATATGGAAGATGGAACGAAAGTAAAAATGTCAACGTAGCTGAAAGGAGTTTTAAAATGATTTATTCACATGAAGTAGAAATGATGTGCCCGGTCGCGCAAGGCGCCAACCATGGGCCGGCCCCGATCCCGGAAGAGGCAAAATGGGTAAAGGCGAAAGAGATCAGCGATATATCCGGTTTCACGCACGGGATCGGCTGGTGCGCCCCGCAGCAGGGCGCCTGCAAGCTGACGCTGAATGTCAAGGACGGCATTATCCAGGAAGCGCTCATTGAGACGATTGGCTGCTCTGGTATGACGCATTCTGCGGCGATGGCTTCCGAGATCCTTCCAGGCAAGACGATTTTGGAGGCATTGAACACCGATCTCGTCTGTGACGCGATCAATACGGCTATGAGGGAACTGTTCCTCCAAATCGTTTACGGCAGGACGCAGAGCGCGTTTTCCGAGGACGGCCTTGCTGTCGGGGCGGGGCTGGAAGACTTGGGCAAGGGCCTCCGGTCACAGATCGGCACGATGTACGGGACATTGGCGAAGGGTCCCCGTTACCTGGAAATGGCGGAAGGCTATGTGACGGGTATTGCGCTGGACGGGCAGGATGAGATTATCGGTTATCAATTCGTTTCTCTTGGGAAGATGACTGATTTTATCAAGGCGGGCGATGACCCGAACACCGCCTGGGAGAAGGCGAAAGGACAGTACGGGCGCGTTGCGGACGCAGTGAAAATCATTGACCCACGTAAGGAGTAGGAGGACAGGTAAATGGCTTTATTTGAATCATATGAAAGAAGAATCGATAAAATCAATGAAGTATTAGGAAGCTATGGGATCGCTTCCATTGAGGAAGCGCAGGAAATCACGAAGGATGCCGGGCTTGACGTTTACAGCCAGATCAAGGGGATCCAACCCATCTGTTTTGAGAATGCATGTTGGGCTTATATTGTAGGCGCGGCGATCGCGATTAAAAAAGGCTGCCGCAAAGCGGCGGACGCTGCTGCGGCGATAGGGGAAGGGCTGCAGGCTTTCTGTATTCCGGGTTCCGTAGCGGACCAGCGCAAGGTAGGGCTGGGGCATGGAAACCTTGGCAAGATGCTCCTGGAAGAAGAGACAGACTGTTTTGCTTTCCTTGCCGGGCATGAGTCGTTCGCAGCCGCGGAGGGTGCGATCGGTATCGCGGAGAAAGCAAACAAGGTCCGCCAGAAACCGCTCCGGGTCATCCTGAATGGGCTTGGCAAGGACGCGGCAAAGATTATTTCCAGGATCAACGGATTTACATATGTACAGACGGAGTATGATTATTACACAGGCGAATTAAAGGAAATCCAGCGGACGGCTTATTCCGATGGCCTTCGCTCAAAGGTCAACTGTTACGGGGCGGATGATGTGCGCGAGGGCGTGGCGATCATGTGGAAGGAAAAGGTGGACGTTTCCATCACGGGGAATTCTACGAACCCGACACGTTTCCAGCACCCAGTGGCAGGAACGTATAAAAAAGAATGCGTGGAAGCGGGGAAGAAGTATTTCTCTGTGGCATCCGGCGGCGGCACCGGGCGGACGCTCCATCCAGACAACATGGCGGCGGGGCCGGCTTCCTACGGCATGACGGATACGCTGGGGAGGATGCATTCGGATGCGCAGTTTGCAGGATCCTCTTCCGTGCCGGCACATGTAGAGATGATGGGGCTTATCGGCGCGGGCAATAACCCGATGGTCGGGATGACCGTAGCGGTAGCCGTTTCCGTCGAGGAAGCGGCGAAGGCCGGGAAGTTCTAAATATCCCTTTTGGATCCACAGGGCCGTAACCCTTGAAAGTAAAGGAAAATCAAGGGCTACGGCTCTTTTTTGATGCAAGAACACAAAAATTGATATATGGTGTGGAATGCCATGGAAAGCCTCAAAAATCGATCCGTAGGCTACCGGTAGGCAACAAGTAGGTAACACGGCGAAGGTAACAAAAATCCGGACATGAGAAAAAGAGAAAACGCCGTAGGCACAAGGCTTACGGCATTTTCTCAATGTCCTCCCGGAGCCAGTCCAGATCCCGGCATGTATAGACTTTTTCGGTTACGTCATTGAATTTCTGATTTCCTGCTCGGTGTGCCGCTGCATGGCAGAGGCTATTTAGTTATGGCGGGTGGGGTTACTTGGCTAAATATGAATTTGAGAATCTCCATACTCAAAAAGCCCATTCTCCTGTTTCTTTCTTTATGTCGTTTTTGCATCTTCCCGCACCTATTGTATTGCCAGAGTTGCGGAAAGTCCTGTAAAATATCTTCAAATTTTCAGGATAGTGCAAGTGGGCTGCCTTTATGTGTTTATGAAATTACAGCATGCTGCCGACGGTATGTATCATTATCTTTTTGAGCCAACTCGTTTTCTACCATCGCAATTTTCTTCTTCAGTTCTTCTGTTTTTTTATTGTCCCCGGATGCCGCCCGAAGCTGCGCCTCAAGCTGTTTTTTCTCCTCTTTCAGCTTCTTGATTTCCCGGTCAACCTTATCAGTGTTTGTGGTGCACTCCTCCGCTTTGTTTTCCGGATTTGTTTTTGGCGGATTATTCTT
>CAZYVA010000046.1:14183-15614 GCA_964650695.1 uncultured Dorea sp.
ATTTGTAATAGATTCATTTGCTGAAATGGCATTATCAAGGGCATTAGAGAGCACAATGCAAAAATCCATATCGCTGATCCGACATGGATAGGGCACGTTCAAAAAACAGGAAACGTCAACGCCATTATTTTTTGCAATTCCTAATTTATTCGCTAACAATACATTTAAAACCGGATGATTCGTATTGCATGGAAACGAAATATCCACAGAAAGGTTTTCCATTTCCCCTATGTATGCTAACGCCTGTACCGATTGATTGTCTTTCAACAGTTCCCGGATAATTGAAATATGATTTTTAACATCGTGGCGAAAAGACTTTGTTTTTTCATAGCGCATTTGCGCCTCCTCTACATATTGCCGCAAAGAATGAGATTCTTGCTCTAGCAAGGATATTTTCATGTTCAATAAAAACGTGTCCAAAAGCCTTTTGTAAGCATACATGATGCAAAATAAGCTTGCAATTCCCAAAAACTGTATGAAAAACATCTGATAATGATTTGCGCTAAGTATTTTTCCGCTTTTATCCACCCATATAGAATTGCCATAAATGGCAGTGCTGATATATTCGCTAAACAGAAAAATCATCAGCGTTGGGGTCAGAATCATCAGTGCATACCGCGCTTTTACAGCTGCGTCATAGACCAAAAATCTACGGACGATATGATAACAAAACACAGATAAAGATAATGCTGACACGTTTCCGGCTATCATAAAAACCAAAGCCGCAGCTTCTGGATTGATAGGAAAAAATAGAGGAGAAACAATCCCTGACAAAGAATCAAAAATGCCAAAGCAAAGCCGCATAATTTCGATTGTTACGATTGCATACAGTATCACTAAATCATATCTGGACTTATAAAAAATAAGCCCTGCTGCCGTAAGCATAAGGATAAACACCAGAAATTGAATAAGGCTATTGCGGGAGAATAGAATCAAACTGACAATTCCCAGTACGTTAAAAATAAAATAATGGATATGTTTTGCTTTTCTGCCAAGAAATTTGGAGAAGAAACAGAGCATGATACACATCTCAATACTTCCCTCAATATAGATATTTAAGAAATCAATCCATTCGGACATCCTGTTGTCTCCATTCCCTCATATACTGCAAAACAACATCCGCAAACTCCTTGTTCCGCAAACGTGACACTGGTATTTCCGCCCCTGTGCTCATATAGGCAACGCCTTTTTTGAAGCTGTGTAAATATTGCAGGTTCACCAAATAGCTTCTGTGGCACTTAAAAAAGCGGTCGTCTAATTCCGTTTCCAGATGTTCTATTTTTTCATAATAGGTCAGTATTTCTGCCGAATTAAGGTGCAGATACATCTTTCTGTCAATCACTTCACAATATACAATCTCATCAAAAGAAACAAGCCTGCTTTCATTTCCCATATGAATAAGCAGTTTTTTATCCCTTGCGCTTTTCATGG
>CAZYVA010000047.1:0-6233 GCA_964650695.1 uncultured Dorea sp.
CTTAAAGATACTGGATTTTATCCGTACAAGAAGAAAACGTCCGGTTGTAGCTGCGTTTACGGCGACAGCGACCAGGGAAGTCCGGGAGGATATCCTTGCCCTTTTGGATCTTCGGGATCCAGTTCGGCTGGTGACAGGCTTTGACCGGAAAAATCTGAAATTCATGGTGCAGAAACCTACGGATAAATGGAAAATGATGCTCTCGGTTGTCCGGGAGCATGCGGGGGAATGCGGGATAATTTATTGTATTACAAGGAGAACGGTGGAAGAGGTTTGTGAGGGCCTGATTAAATGTGGGTTTTCCGCCACCAGGTACCATGCAGGATTAAGTGACGGCGAACGGCGGCAAAACCAGGACGATTTTCTGTATGACCGCAGACAGATTATGGTTGCCACCAATGCGTTTGGGATGGGGATCGACAAATCTAATGTCCGCTATGTACTTCATTATAATATGCCGAAAAACATAGAAAGCTATTATCAGGAAGCCGGCCGTGCCGGGCGTGACGGGCTTCCTTCGGAATGTATGCTCCTGTATTCCGGGCAGGATGTAGTGACGAACCGTTTCCTTATCGAAAAAATGGAGCCGCCGGAGGGAGCCGGGGAAGGGGTGGCGGACATGATCCGTGAACGTGAGCAGGAGCGGCTGAAAAAGATGACCTTTTACTGCTTTACGAATGAATGCCTGCGAGGGTATATTTTACACTACTTCGGGGAGTACGGTGCTAATTACTGTGGAAATTGTGGGAACTGCCTGACAAAATTCCATGAGGAGGACATCAGTGAAACAGCAAGGAAAGTGATTGGCTTTATTGACCGTTGCGGATGGCCCTACGGGATCGTGACGGTCACGGATGCGTTGCATGGAAGTAAAAGCGCGAAAATCTTGCGCGCCCGCCTGGATGAGAATCCGTTTTATGGGAGTTGCGGGGAGGTCGCTTTGCCGAAGCTGCGCCAGATTGCGAATGAACTGGTGATGCAAGGGTACTTGTGTGTGACGGAAGAACGCTACCCAGTCGTGCGCCTGACGGATGCTTCACAGGAAATCTTGAGAGGAAAGCCTGTGAAAATGAAAATGGCTGAAGAAAGGCCAGAGCAGGCGCCCGGGCAGAAGCGCAGAGAGAAAGACAGCAAAGGAATGTCTATGGGCCAATCCTCCAATGAGGATATCGACAGAAGGCTGTTTGAAAGACTGCGGCAGCTCCGCCTGGAGATTGCCCGGAAAGAAAAAGTGCCGCCGTACATTATTTTTTCAGACAGGACCTTGGTGCAGATGTGTATCCGGATGCCGGAAAGTAAAGGGGAAATGTTGAAAGTATCTGGTGTTGGGCAGGTGAAGTACGAAAGGTACGGAGAGCAGTTTTTGAAGGTATTAAAGAGTAGAAAATGAGTGGACAAATTCCCCAGGCTACCATTACAATACGAGGAGAAAAAGAGATGCCTATGACGAATATCCAGCAGCAGTTATTTGCCTTACAGGACAGTTCCTATCAGGAATTTCACAGTAAACTGATGCCGACGGTTTCCCCCGACACGGTGATCGGCGTGCGGATCCCGGCTCTGCGCAAGCTAGCAAGACGGCTTGCAAAGGAGCAGGATATCCGTCCGTTTTTAGAGGCTCTGCCGCATACCTATTACGAAGAGAATAACCTTCATGGGTTTTTTATAGAGATGATACAGGATTATGAGGCGTGTATCAGGGAAGTCGGCCGTTTTCTCCCTTATGTGGATAATTGGGCGACCTGTGACTTGATGGTCCCAAAAGTTTTTAAAACCCATCTTCCGGAGTTGCTGGGGGAAATCCAGGGATGGCTTGCTTCCGGCGAAACGTATACGATCCGGTTTGGGATAGGGATGCTGATGCGTTTTTACCTGGATGACGCGTTTGAGGAACAATACCTGGGTATGGTTGCTTCTGTAAAGTCAAGGGAGTATTATGTAAATATGATGGTGGCCTGGTATTTTGCAACCGCTCTTGCAAAACAGTACGATGCTTCGCTTCCTTACATCGAAAACCAAAAATTGGAGCGATGGACGCATAATAAGGCCATCCAGAAAGCGATCGAGAGCCGTAGGATCACGGAAGAGCAAAAAGTGTATTTAAAGTCTTTGAAGCGGCTGTGAATGGCAACAGCCCCCTGCCGCGCTGTGGCAGCGCCACGGCAGGGAATTTGGGGTTTCCTGAAAGTTTTATTGTAAGGAAAGGGGTGTTTCGTGTGCATCTGTTGGTTGTGGAAGATGAAAAAGATTTAAACAAAATACTTGTGAAAGCGTTGGAAAAAGAAGGATATAATGTGGAATCCTGTTATGATGGGATGACCGCGTTGGATTATCTGCTGCTGGCAGATTACGATGGTGTCATCCTGGATGTCATGCTCCCGAAGATGAATGGGTTTGAAGTGTTAAAGAGTGCCCGTCAGAAAGGAGCGGACACGCCGGTATTGTTTTTAAGCGCCAGGGATGGCACGGAGGAGATCGTACAGGGGCTGAATTTAGGGGCGGATGATTACATGGTGAAGCCCTTTGAGATGAAAGAGCTGTTGGCGAGGATCCGGGTCATGACCAGGAGAAAGCCGGAGATACAGGAGAATATTTACCGATGCGGTGACTTGACTGTGAATTATAATACCCATGAGGTGACAAGGTCTGGGCTACCCATTTCTCTTTCGCCGAAAGAATTTTCAGTGCTTTTATATCTGGTGAGAAATAAAAACATTATTGTGACGCGGGAGCAGATCGAGTCCAATATCTGGAGTATCCAGAAGACAGGAAATTCAAATCTCGTGGATGTCTATATCCGGTATCTCCGCCGAAAGATTGACGATGATTTTGAAAAGAAAATGATCTATACGATACGTGGGACGGGATATATGCTGAAATGCGATGAGTGAAGTGACTGTGGATCGTAACAGCTTTTTTGGATTTTGAAAATTTCGTTGCCATCTGATAACGGAGGTGTATGCAGATAGCGGTTTCTGCCCTGTTTTTGGGAATGACGGGATCCTGTGGCGGCTTTTGAGGCAAAAAGATAAAGACTTTGTTTGATAGAACAAACGGAGATTATGAAGAGTTGACAAGCTTAAATGGAGAGGATATAATTCCTAAAGAAGAAGCAAAGAAAAGATTCGAGGAAATAAACAATAAAAGCCAAACTTGAAGCGCTGGGGATCGCGATAAAAGAATGAAAGATTGATTCAAGCACAACGGAAAGGATATGTGTTATGCAGAGGGTTTTTTCATTATTGGTAGACAACAATCCGGGTGTGCTCAGCCGGATTTCAGGGCTGTTTAGCAGACGCGGCTACAATGTGGACAGCATTACGGCGGGAGTGACGGCCGATCCGCGGTTCACGAGGATTACGATTGTCGCGAGCGGGGATGAGTTGATTCTGTCCCAGATAGAAAAGCAGGTCCGCAAGCTGGAGGATGTTATTGAGATCAAGGTTTTAAAAGAAAAGGAGTCGGTTTACCGTGAATTGATCATGGTGAAGATCCGGGCGGACGCAAGCCGGAGGGCGGAAGCGGTTTCGCTGGCGGATATTTTCCGCGCGAAAGTCATAGATGTAGAGGCGGACTCGCTGATTATCGAGCTTACCGGGGCGCAGGCGAAGTTGGACGCTTTTTTACATCTTCTGGACGGATATGAGATCCTGGAGCTTGCAAGAACCGGCATCACCGGGCTTTCCCGCGGGAGCCGGGACGTTACATACCTGGATTGACCGGGCGTATGGCAGGTGTGCAGGAGGGGCGTCCGGGAGATGAAGCTGGCGCAATGGTATGCGCGCTGGATGGAATGTCCGGAGGCAGGGAATTAAACCGGCGCTTTTCGTGGAGTTGGTTTAACTCATAAAAATCAAATTACAAATTATGTTTTAGGAGGGATGGTAAAATGGCAGCAAGAATTTATTATCAGGAGGACTGCAGCCTTGCAGAGCTGGAAGGGAAGAAGATTGCGATCATCGGCTACGGCAGCCAGGGGCATGCGCATGCATTGAACTTAAAGGAGTCTGGCTGTGACGTGATCGTCGGGCTTTATGAGGGGAGCAAGTCATGGAAAAAGGCTGAGGAGCAGGGGCTTTCCGTCTATACAGCGGCTGAGGCGGCAAAACAGGCGGACATTGTCATGATCTTGATCAACGATGAGAAACAGGCAAAGCTTTACAAGGACGACATTGAGCCGAACCTGGAAGCTGGGAATATGCTGATGTTTGCACACGGCTTCAATATCCATTTCGGTCAGATTGTGCCTCCGGCGGATGTAGATGTGACTATGATTGCCCCAAAAGGGCCGGGGCATACCGTGAGAAGCGAATACCTGGCAGGGAAGGGCGTCCCTTGCCTGGTGGCGGTCGAGCAGGATGCGACAGGGAAAGCCTTGGATAAGGCGCTTGCATACGCGGCAGGCATTGGCGGGGCAAGGGCAGGCGTTCTGGAGACGACTTTCCGCACAGAGACAGAGACAGACCTTTTTGGTGAGCAGGCAGTGCTTTGCGGCGGTATCTGTGCATTGATGCAGGCGGGCTATGAAACCCTGACTGAAGCGGGTTATGATCCGAGGAATGCTTATTTTGAGTGTATCCATGAGATGAAGCTGATTGTGGATTTGATTTATGAATCCGGTTTTGCAGGGATGCGGTATTCGGTTTCCAATACGGCTGAGTATGGCGACTATGTGTCAGGGCCGAAGATCATTACGGAGGATACCAAAAAAGCGATGAAGAAAATCCTCGCGGATATCCAATCTGGCGCATTTGCGAGCGAATTTTTGCAGGATATGTCCAGCGCGGGCGGGCAGGCCCACTTCAAGGCAATGCGTAAGCTGGCGGCGGAGCATCCGTCCGAGAAGGTCGGGGAGGAAGTGCGCAAGCTCTATAGCTGGAGCGATTCTGATAAGCTGATCAACAATTAAACCCCATGTCTCCACGTTGCGGCAACGTCATGGCATGAAACCTGGGTTTACGATGAGGTAAGGAGAGGACAAAGATGGAAGGTTTCGAAGATCTGAGGTCAACAAAAAACCCGAAGGCCCGCATCAAGATTAAGAAAGGACATTTTGCGACCAGTAACTCACATCTGAATACTTACATTGATATGTCTACTGTCAAGACGCGGCACAATAATGCAAGGGAAACAGCGAAAGAACTTGCCGATGAGTATATCAACACGTATATTGACACCATTGTCTGCCTGGATGAAACGGAAGTGATTGGAGCCTTTATGGCAGAGCGGCTTTCGGATTTCAACCAGATGTCATTGAGCAGGGGGAATAATATTTCTGTCATTACCCCTGAGTTCAATGGAATCGGCCAGGTTGTTTTCCGGGATAATAAGCAGAGGATGATCCGGGATCAGAGAGTTCTGATCCTTGCAGCTTCGATCACAACAGGAAAAACGCTGCACCATGCGATTAATTCGGTATTGTACTATGGGGGAAGCGTGTGCGGCATGTGTTCGATCTTCAGCGCGGTCACTAAGGTGGCGGGCATAGCGGTGAACTATATTTTTGCCAGCAAGGATCTTCCGGATTACCGGGCGTATCCTCCGCAAGAGTGTCCGATGTGCAAAGAAGGGAAACGAGTGGAGGCGATTGTGAATAGTTTTGGGTATTCAAAATTATAGCGTTTGCCGAGGAAATGTAAAGAACAAAACATAGGAGGCAGGCCGGCAGATTTGGGGGGCGGCTTCCGAAGAAATCAAAGGACAGCCATATGACGGGATGGCTGTCCTTTTTAAACAACTGCAAAGAGATCGCTTCTGCAATGCCATTCCCTTACAGTTTCTAACGTAGATAGATCCATATATGTGATAAATCAAGCAATCTCGTTTACAGCTTTAGCTAAGCGGGAAACTTTTCTGGCGCATGTGTTTTTATGGTAAACACCCTTGCTCTTTGCCTTGCCGATTACAGAAACCGCTTCCCTTAAAGCGGCCTTCGCAGCTTCTGCGTCTTTATTTGCAACCGCGGCCTCCACTTTTTTCGTGTAAGTTTTTACCCTGGATTTGACTGCTTTATTTCTTGCTGCTCTTTTTCTGTTTACTAAGATCCGCTTTTTCGCAGATTTAATATTAGCCAATATGAACACCTCCGTTTCTTCCTTTATGATCAGACCCAAACCTGTCGGGCGGCTGTACGCCAGGGCCAGACACGGATGCTCTGGCGAAACATGCTAATTCATTTTATTCCAAGACATTCTTTCTGTCAATACATATTTTTTGAGATATCGACTATTCAC
>CAZYVA010000047.1:6333-15371 GCA_964650695.1 uncultured Dorea sp.
AGACCCATCGTGTTTGCACGTACGAGGCTGTGTATCTATTTCAAATCGGACTGCGAAGCAGGGACCTTCCTTTATATGTACGAGTAGCAGTTTTGCCATCCGGCTATTTTTTATTTGGATAATATGTTTCCCCCAAGTCTGAAGCACTTCATGCCAAAAGGAATCAACAGGATTGTACAGCAAAGGACCAGTCCTAACCCCCAAAGCATTAACGCGATGGGGAGCTTGATGCACAACCATATGGCTGCTGCAAGCAAAGCCCCGGTGATTTTGAATCCAATCCAAAAAAGAAAACATATGACAGCAAGCCCTAATATGAATCCCATTTGTTGTGTCACCTCCTTCTTGTTTTCTGATTTATGACAGCCCAACGTTTGCCGTTTCCTTCTTTTGGTTACAATTTACGTCCTCCCCTGACAAGCCACAGGCCGCCTTCTTTTGAGGATATTATAGCATGACGGAACAGGAAAAAAAACTGTTTTGGGTTTTTCACCAAATGTCTGCCCGTGCCAGCACGATAGCCGCTTTTCTTGTTTTTTTACCAAAATATCTATGGCTTGTGCGGATCTTATGTACATATGTACATGATTTTTCATGCAAGCGTGAAAATCATGCATTTTTAACCCTGTCATCGATACATATTTTTAGGGCGAGATGAGAAAAATATTTTTTAAATAATGGGAAATAATCATGAATGATAATGGATGGAATCACTGCCTACGGCAAAAAGGAGAAGAGAAAACCATGCTTGAAAAATACCAGATACGGACGGATTTGGCTTTGGAGCAGAAAGAGCGGTTTGAGTCTGACAATGTAGAAATACAAGGCGTTGTTGTAGAGGAGGACTATGACGAGGAACGGGAAATCCGAACTACAATCGTGAAGATTGAGACAGAAAAAGGGGCGCGTGCCATGGGGAAGCCGGTCGGGACATATCTGACAATGGAAGCCCCTCACATGGCGGAGACGGATGTATCGTACCATAAGGAGATTTCCGGGGAAATCGGAAAACATCTGCTGAAATTTTTCCGGGAGATGCCGCAGAACCAGGGGGATAGCCAGTCCGTACTGGTGGTAGGACTCGGAAACCGCAAGGTGACGCCGGATGCGCTTGGGCCTTTTGCGGTGGATCATTTGAGTATTACAAGGCATCTTGTGAAGGAGTATGGCAAATATGCAGCGGAATCGGACAGCCCTTACCGGATCAGCGCTATTGTGCCAGGCGTCATGGGGCAGACCGGAATGGAGACGGTAGAGATTGCAAGGGGAATTGTCAGCGAGACAAAACCGGATTTTGTAGTTGCTATCGATGCGCTGGCAGCAAGGAGTTCCCGGCGGCTGAACCGGACGATCCAGATTGCGGATACTGGGATTTATCCAGGTTCGGGCGTGGGGAACCACAGGAATGCCCTGAATATTGAAACGGTGGGCGTACCGGTGATTGCGGTCGGTATCCCTACGGTGATCGACGCAGCTACCATTGTGAATGACGCAATGGAAAACCTGATCCAGGCATTGGAGTCTTCGGAAGCCTTAAAAGGCGTGGGTGTGGTCATGCAGGGGTACAATGCGGCGGAGAAATATGAATTGGTGAAGGAACTGATCTCTCCACAGCTCCACGGGTTGTATGTGACCCCAAAGGATATCGATGAAACAATCCGGCGTATCAGTTACACAATCTCGGAGGCTTTGAACCAAGCATTGATGTAAATAAAGCTGAGGACTTGGAGAGGGGCCGCTTCGATGCCGGGGGTGGTTAGCAACGCCAGTGTTTTTACGGGGACATGCACATATTACGCCGGAAAGCTTCATATAGTGTTAAAGATATTGGCAGGATTTCTTGGCACAATTTGTTCATGGTAGATTCTTAGGAGTGGAGTGTGGCATGTGGAAAATGGAACCGGAAAGAGAATCAGCCAGGTGCTGTTTGTCCTTGTTTTATGTATTCTGATTTTATATCTGGGGCTGCAGTCCGGTTTGGATGTTCCGGAAGGGCTTCGCCTACAGGTTGAAAAACAGATGTTTGAAAGGGCGCAGAGAGTATACCTGACGAGTCTTTTCTTTCAAAAGGAGGGGCAAGAGGTTACTCTCCGGCAGTGGGCGGCGCGGGGGATGATGGTTTTATTCCCTCTTGGGAGTTACGTGGAGGAGCATATGCCTTCGGAAGGGCAGGTGGAGGATTCCGGGACATATGCCATGATACTGGAGAAACAGGCGAACGATGAAAACGAAATAGACGAGCAGGGAAATCTGGTCGGGGAGAAAGAACAGGAAGGGCAGGAGACGTCCGCGCATGTAGCAGAAAGCCAGCAGTTCGATTTGTCGATCGATAAATTGAAAGATTATGAGTACCTTTTAAGCCATTTTTATACGGTGGACGGAAGCACGGCTGTCACATCGGAGGATCTGGATGCGGAAAAACTGTTAAATAAAGAACTAAAGCTAGATATGAGCACAAAGGGACCGAAAATTTTGATTTACCATACGCATTCCCAGGAAGATTTTGCGGATTCCGTGAAAGGGGATGACAGTACGACGATCATGGGGATGGGCGCATATTTGAGTAAGCTTTTGAACCGTACTTATAAGATTGAAACCTTGCATCATACGGGTGTGTATGACTTGATCGACGGGAAGCTGGATCGGAGCAAGGCGTACCAGCTTGCGGAAAAACAGGTGCGGAAAATCTTGAATGAAAATCCGGGCATTGAGGTGGTGATCGATCTGCACCGGGATGGGGTGGGGAAGGATACCCATTTAATTACGGAGATCAACGGGAAGCCAACGGCGCAGATTATGTTTTTTAACGGGATGAGCCGGACGAAAACGAACGGGGATATCGCCTATCTGGAAAACCCGTACCTGGAGGATAACCTGGCGATGTCCTTACAGATGCAGATGAAGGCGGCGGAAAAGTATCCGGGTTTTACGAGGCGGATTTATCTGAAAAGCTATCGGTACAACCTGCATCTGATGCCAAAAAGCATGCTGATAGAGGCGGGGGCGCAGACGAATACAGTGGAGGAGATGAGGAATGCGATGGAAGTGCTGGCGGATTTGCTGAATGAATGCTTGAGATGACAAAACAGGACGGGGATCCTTTTTGGGAACATTCCGGAAAAATAAAATTGCGGGATTTTGGACTTTGTGCTAAGATGATTATATTGATGTTGGGGCCGAAAATCTTTGACCCCTGATGATGCCGGCTTGCTCCGTGCTATCGCACGCCCGCACGCTTGCAAACATTCAAGTTCCGCTCATTTTTCTACGAAAAATGGCTACATTCTTCGGTAAATGGACATTCCTGACCGTGAATCGTAACTCTTGGCAACTCTGGAAAGATGTATATGCCATGGCAGAGAAGGTTACTTTTGCTTTCAGGATCTTAAAAGACTGAAGGAATTTCAAGGTTTGGAGCATACAGCCCATGAAGCAGGATATATTTGACCGATTAATGGATTTGCCGCTATTACGGATATTCCAACCATTTTACAAAAAGCATAAGGAAATATTGTTATATTTGTTTTTTGGAGGGGCTGCTTTTTTCCTGAACCTTTTTCTTTTTATGGGGATTTTGACGCTTGGAGTCAATGAGTTGGCCAATAATGTAATCTGCTGGGTTGTTTGCGTCCTGTTTCAGTTTTTTACAAATAGAACCTGGGTGTTTGAAAGCCATGTAGAAGGACTGGATGGCTTTCTGAAACAAATGGCAGGTTTCTTTGGCGGACGGGTGTTCACTTTGGTGGTGGAAGAGGTAATCTTAGGAGTGTTCATTACCTGGTTCGGATTCGATGCAATGATAGTGAAGCTGGCGGCGCAGATCGTTGTGATCGTGCTGAATTATGTGATCAGCAAGATGTGGGTCTTCCATGCGGTAGGCGGATAATCGTGCCAGATATTTTTTTGACCCCGATACCATCTATGAGATGTCCGGCAAATGTCCGTTTTGTGTCCATTTGCCCCGTGTCTCATCGCAATGATGGAATGATGTACGGATCCAGCGAAAAGGCATGTGCAGGGCAGAATGGAAAGGTATCGGGAAAGAATCATGGAGAGGATTTTTGAAAGGGATACGGAAGAAGCATGGGAACAGGCACTATACTAAAGATTCTATATATTGTTTCGATCACAGCTTTCATGGAAATATATAAGCTGCAATACGAAAAACCATTAAATGGGCTACGAGGCAAACTTTTAAAGGCAGGAAAGGCAATCCTGCTGTTTGGATACTTGTGTTTAGCTGTGCTTACAGGTCATTTGGTGATAGATTTTTTCGGTATAAAAAATTCAGCGAATGCTTTGGCACTGATCGAACAGTCTTGGCTTGTGGCTGTTTTCATATGCCTGTCCATGCTGGATAAAAAAATGTATGAGCGCAAGGAGACGTTCAGGCATAGGTTTGTGCGCTACCTGGTGCAGTGGCTGTTTGCGGTGGCTGTTTTTGTATGGGCGGTCTGCGGCAGACTGCCGCTTCATTATTTTTTCCACAGATATGCAACAGGAGCTGCGGTGGCCGGAATCCTTCTGCTTGTCTCATTCTTGTATCTTAATAAGAACCCGAAGACCAGACGGATCGGACCCCGTGACATCTTGTTATTGATGCCAATGGTATTTGGCTGCTTCTTTTTTGGAGAAAGGATATTCACGGAAAATGCGGCTGTCCGGCTGGATTACATGGTCGTGAACCTTGTTATATTATTGTTCATGAGCTGGATTATTTTGGGTGTTACAGGCTCTTGGAATGTGACGATCGTTATCGGGGCGATAGTGGGGATGGCGTGGGCTTTGGTTCACTATTATGTCTATCAGTTCCGGGGGGAGGTTTTTCAGCCCAGTGATATTTTTGCCGCAAGGACAGCCGCTGCCGTGGCGGATCAGTATGTTTTTGGATTTACAAAGGAAATCTGGTGGTTTGGAGTTTTTGTGCTTTTATGCGCGGTTGTTGCTATCGTCAGCCGCCCGGTCCGGTTCACAGGGAAAAGGATCCTTTGGGTTTTGGCAAGGGCAGTAACGCCAGTGTTGGTTACGGTGTTGGTTTTTCGTACAGACTGGTTGGAACTGGTCGATTATTCCATCGATGTATGGGATATGAAAGGGATGTACGATACGTTGGGCTATACCTTTGGATTTGCGGAGACACTGAGGAAATCAGAGGTGGAAAGGCCATCAGGGTATAGCGAGGACGTGATAGCCGGGATCGCGGAAAAATATAAAGGAAATACTGTAGCTACGCAGACGGCATCCGTAGAGAACCCGAATATCATTGTGATTATGAATGAGACATTGGCGGATATCGGGGACGTTGGGACATTAGACTGTAAAAAGGATTATATGCCTTATCTCCATAGCTGCGGCGGGGAAGAGAATACCGTCACCGGGAGGACGCTCGTCTCGGTGTTTGGCGGCCATACGTGTGATTCAGAATATGAGTTCCTTACGGGGAACTCCCTGGAATATATGTCAGCCATCGCCCCATTCGCGACGGAAATCAACAAAGATACCTATTCCCTTGTATCAACATTGGAAGCGCAGGGGTATCATACGATGGCGACCCATCCAAACGCAGCGGTAAACTGGAGGCGGGACGTGGTATACCAGTATTTGGGGTTTGATGAAAGTTATTTTATAGGAGATTATGAAAACCCGGAATTTCTCAGGGGAGCGCTTGTTTCCGACCGGGATGTTTACCATAAGATCCTCCGCCTGATGAAAGGAAGCATCCGGAACCAGCCGGAGTTCATGTTTGCGGTTACCATGCAGAACCATGGCGGTTACAGCGATAGCAGGCTGCGGCCGGATCAACCGCTGCCGATTAAGGAAAAAAGTATCGGTGGAACGCTGAGCCAGTTTTTGTCGCTGATGTACGAATCGGACCAGGCGTTTGAAGAATTGATAGAATCTATCGATGCCTGGGATGAGCCTACGATTGTTGTGATGTTTGGGGATCATTATCCGAATTTGGGGGACGATATCTACAATGCGATCCGCGGCGGGGTATGCCAGGGGCTTGCGGACACGCAGACGATGTATGCCACGCCTTATGTCATTCATGCGAATTATGACGTGGATTTGTCCGATGTGGCAGGATATATGAGCGTAAATTATCTTTCTGCAAATTTGCTCAAAGTGGCTGGCTTGGAAACGACGGCTTACCAAAATTATTTATTGGACATGCAGGAGACGGTGCCGGCTTTGAATCGGAATGGTTATCTGACAGCAGCCGGGGAATGGAGGGAGTACACAGAAAACGATGACAGCATAGAGGGACAGAGGATCGAGGAATATAATTTGCTGGAGTATAATGCGAGATATCAAAATGCTTCGGAGGCGATGTTTGCCATCAGCGGGGAATGATGGATTTCCGTTACTATTCACGGCGCAGGGGACGCTCACAGCAACTCATCCAGGTATTCTGATTGACGAATCCTCTTTTTACTGCTACAATGCTTTCGTAAATTAAAATTGTAAAAGAATGAAGGAGGGAAAAATGCTGAAAGGATTTCAAAACGCCGCAGAGTTGGATTTTTCTTTGGAAGAAAACCGGAAAAAGATGGAAGAAGCATTTAAACAGGCAGACGCAGAAAAGGGGCGGAGTTATCCGCTGCTGATTGGGGGAAAGAGGATTGAGACGGAAAAGAAGATTACGTCTGTCTCGCCGGCCGACAAGGAGGTACTGGGGTATGTGAGTTCCTGCACAAAAGAACTGGCGGATCAGGCAATTGAAGCAGCCAATGAAGCATTCAAAGACTGGAGCCTGGTTCCTGTCGAGGAGCGGGTGCGCTGCGTCAGAAGGCTGGCGGCGCTGACGGTTGAAAACCGTTATTACCTGGATGCATGGAATGTTCTGGAAAGTGGGAAAAACTGGGGCGAGGCAGACGGGGAACTCTGTGAGGCCCTGGATTTCTTCAATTCCTACGCATTGAATATGTTAGAACTGGATAAAGGGATGGATTTAGTCCCGACAGAGGAAGATACCAAGTGCAGCTATATCCCGATCGGGGTTGGCGCGATCATCCCGCCATGGAATTTCCCGTTTTCAATCATGGGCGGCATGTGTTCTGCCGCGCTGGTTTCGGGTAATACTTTTGTCTGCAAGCCGTCCTCTGACACACCGATCGTATGCTATAAGTACATGGAACTTTTGGAAAAAGCGGGGTTTCCGGCAGGGACGTTTAATTATATTCCGGGGGCGGGGTCGGAAATCGGTGATTCGATTGTAGAGCACCCGCTGACGAGGTTCATCAATTTTACGGGTTCTAAAGCAGTTGGCTGCCGGATCAACGAGCATGCAGCCCAAATTTCCAAGGGCCAGAGATGGTTGAAGAGAGTAGTTGCAGAGATGGGCGGGAAGAATGCGATCATCGTGGACTCTTCCGCCAATATTCAAAAAGCAGCGGCAGGAGTGGCAAGTTCCGCGTTTACTTTCCAGGGGCAGAAGTGTTCCGCTTGCTCCAGGGCGCTGGTGATGGGCGATGTTTACGAGGAGTTTGTAGAGGAAGTCGTAAAATGTGCAAAGGAACTGAAAGACGGCCAGGGAGCTGGCCGGGAGAACAAAGCGATGGGTCCGGTTATCAATCAGGCTGCCTTTGACAAGATCTCCGGCTACATAGAGATTGGGCGTTTGGAAGGGAAAGTCGTGTTTGGAGGGACATACAGCGACAAGACTGGTTATTACATTGCCCCCACGGTTATCCGTGATGTGTCCAAGGATGCGAGGATTGCCAATGAAGAGATTTTCGGGCCAGTGCTGGCAGTGGTGAAAGTGGATTCCTTTGACGAGGCATTGGAGATTGCCAACCAGACCGAGTACGGCCTGACCGGCTCTGTATACAGTGAGACAAGGGAACATATCCGGAAAGCGAAAATCCATTTCCATGTCGGAAACTTGTATTTTAACCGTAAGTGTACGGCGGCGGTAGTGCTGCAGCATCCGTTTGGCGGGTTCAATATGTCCGGGACGGACGCCAAATCAGGGACGAAGGATTATTTAACGAATTTCCTGAACCTGAAGTCCGTTACAGAGGATTTGAATTCATAACAGAACATCCGCACCTTTTACGGGATATGGCGAGTTCAGTTTCCAATGTTAGTTTCATAGTACCAAGGAGGTTAAGGGTATGCAGTATCAGATTCAAGGAGAAACACTTCCGGTTGTAGTTTGCCGGCTGGAAGGCGGGGAAAAGATGATTACGGAGGGCGGGGCGATGTCCTGGATGTCGCCGAACATGAAGATGGAGACGTCCAGCAACGGTGGAGTTGGCAAAGCGTTAGGACGTGCTTTTGCGGGAGAACATTTTTTCCAGAACATCTATACCGCAGTGGGCGGTGAAGGGTTCATTGCGTTTGCATCTAGTTTTCCAGGTTCGATCCGGGCATTTGAGATTGAGCCGGGGAAAGAGATGATCTTCCAGAAAAGCGCGTTTCTGGCAGCGGAAGCCGGAGTGAAGTTGTCGGTGCATTTTCGCAAGAAGTTGGGCTCCGGCCTGTTTGGCGGCGAGGGTTTCATCATGCAGAAGGTCAGCGGACAAGGAACGATGTTTGCTGAATTTGACGGGCATATCATGGAGTATGAGCTGCAGCAGGGGCAACAGATCATCGTTGATACCGGGCATCTTGCGGCAATGTCGGCAACCTGCCAGATCGATATCAAGAACGTGCCGGGCGTAAAAAATATGCTGTTTGGCGGCGAGGGATTGTTCAATACGGTGATTACCGGGCCAGGGCGTGTATTGCTCCAGACGATGCCCATCTGCAATGTTGCCGGGGTTTTGCGCCCGTATCTGCCATCGGGAAATTAGGTTTCCAGATAAAAGCAGGATGATAGAGCGTTTCGTTTTCTTCGCACAACAACCATAACCAAAAGGGTAAAACCGTGAATATCACCCACGACAAAATCACGCAACAAAATACCGCATTCGTTTATGCGGAAATGCTTGACACGCTGTTTGTTTCTATGGTATAAATATCAAGTGTGAGCCAGCATACAGGGGATTGGTCAAGTGGTATGATAGGGGTCTCCAAAACCTTTGGCGGGAGTT
>CAZYVA010000048.1:0-15189 GCA_964650695.1 uncultured Dorea sp.
CAAATATCCAAAAATCCGATGCAAGCTTGCTTGCAAGAGGATTTTCGGATATTTGACCCTGGGTGGCTACATCCTCAACCCCCTGTAACGGTTTACGCATGCAAAAATCTCTTCGCGCCTTGGCATGGCAAGGTTCCCTGGCAGCGCCCCGAAGTCCTTTGGGTTCCCCCCGGCCACGGCATAAAACCCACTTTTTTCCATCTGCCCAAGAAGCGCCCCGACCTGCTCCTTTACCGTCTGTTTCCCGTCCAGCTTTCCTTCCTCCAGCATTTTCAGGATGTACCCCAGGCACGTAAGCTGCTGGGGATCCGCAAGCTGCTCTACATACCGCAGATCCACCGTGTCATGGTTCAGCATCACGCCGTCCCGGCCCATCGTCTTGATCTTGATCCTTCCCTTATGGAACACCTCCGGGTTTTTCCTCGGCTTCCTGTCAAACACAGGCTTTTCCAACGCTTTCTCCGGGAATGTCAAACCAGGGTAAGCTTTCGCGGCCTCCTTCGCCTGCGCCGTGATCTCTTTTGGCACATAGTGGTCCATCTGCAGGATATGGTCCGCCACTTCAAAATAAGCCCCGGAGCTTCCGGCAACCAGGATCGTAGACAAGTCAAAAACATTTAATAATTCCCTCATCCGTTCAATAAACGGCGTGATCGGCTCCATGTCCCGATGGATGACCCTCTGCATCAGCTCGTCCCTCACCATGAAATTGGTCGCGCTGGTGTCCTCATCGATCAGAAGCACATGCGCCCCGGCTTCCATCGCCTCCACCACGTTCGCCGCCTGCGACGTACTTCCGCTGGCATCCTCCGTATAGAAAGCGTGGGTATCCTTTTGGTTCGGAAGGTCGTTGATAAACATGGAAATATCCGTATGCTTGATGCTTCTGCCGTCCTCCGCGCGGATTTTCACTGCATCCGCGTCGGTAATGACATATTCCCGTCCGTCTCCCCGGATATGGGGGTAAATACCGCTCTCCAATGCTTTTAAAAGCGTGGATTTCCCGTGATAGCCGCCGCCTACGATCAACGTGATCCCCTTGGGGATCCCCAGGCCGGTCAATGTCCCCCGGTACGGAAGCTCCATGGAAATCCGCATGGATTCCGGGCTTTTAAACGGAACCGCCCCTTTCATCGGCCGCTGCGACACGCCCGATTCTCTTGGAAGGACCGCCCCGTCCGCCACAAAAGCGACGAGGCCGCGCCTTGCAAGCTCGCCGCGGATATACTGCTGGTCCACGGAAAGCTCCATGACCTTTTCCACGGCCTGCTTGTCCAGGTTCCGGTAAAGCAGCGCCTGGTCCACGCACTCCGGCAGGAAGTCAAACAAAATCTTGATCAGCTCGCCTGCATTGATGGAACGCCCGTTTGCCGGGAATCCGGCCTCGAACCGAAGCACCACCTTCCCTGTGGCTTCCTCGACCGCGCAGGCGCTCCGCTCCAGTACCTCCTGCCCGCAGCGCGTCACAGACAAAATCCCGCTTTTCCCGGAACCCTTTGCCTGGAAGGAAAACCTGCGGGCGCATTTTTCAAACATCCGTGTCAGGTGATCCTGCAAAGCGATCCTCTTTCCTTTCTCATCATACAAATACGGCGGAAAGCCCGCCTGCTTCCCCGCCACTTCGATATGGAGCCTGGATGGCGCCGCGAACGGATCCCCCTGGACATGGTCGATCCCCAGGAGATACCCCGGAAACTGGTACAGCCCCTTTGTCCCTTTGTACGCCGGATAACCCCGGTGGTCGATGCTCCACAATAAATTTTTTAACTCTGTTGCTGTTGTCATTGATGCATACTCCATTTCTATTCTTTTTTACAATTCCACGATCCTCGCCCGGTGGTGCGTAAAAGGCAGGAATTTTTTGATCAGATCCTGCGTCTTGATCTTCAGGTGCGTTGTGTTAATGCCGACGTTGCAGACAAAATACTCGGCCTCCGCCACCTCCTTGTCCAAAATCAACTGCACATAATCATCCGTATCGTGCAAAAGCCCCACAACGCTCGCTGAACCCGGCTTCGTGCCAAGATACGCCATCATATGCTCCGGCGATGCAAAGGACATCCTCGAAACCCCCAGTTTTTTACTGAAGGACGACGTCTCGAAGGCTTTATCCTCCGGCATGACCAGCAGGAAGAAGCTGGTTTTGTTCCGGTTGCACAAAAACACATCCTTCCTCACTGGCGCGCCAAGCTTGACGCCGATATCACGGCATTCCTCCATGGAAGAAACCGCGTCATTATCCACACGCTCAAAAGGGATCCCCAGTTTGGTAAATACCCTGTAAACCTCCTGCTCCAACGGGACTCTGTCCTCTACGTCTTCCGGGACCGCCGTTGTGATCGCACTGATATACATCTCCTGCCTCCAGTCTGGCCCGCATAAAGCGAAGCCTTTGATTCGGAATTTCCGCTATTCTTCCCTTACAAATACCATCTGCCCCCCGTATTCCCGTTCCGTCAGGGCGAGCTGCCCATCATCCACATTATAATCAAACTCCCTGAGGATGGGGTTGACAGCCGTTTGAAGCATGGCTTTTGTGAATTTCCCGCCGGATTCTTGTGCCAGCTCCTCAAGATTGCTTTCATCCGCATGGAACGCAATGAGCTTCGCGTCCTTATCCAGGGTGTAATCCACCTGCACTTCCACATCTGAAGCCTCTCCCACCTCCAGGAGCGTCACAACCGCCGCGCCGGAGGATTGGACCGCCAGCATCATGGCCCTGTCTTCCCCTGACCAGGTCCCTTGCAGCGGATTTGTCATGAACATTTTCGCCAGCAGATAAGCGGCCACAAGGACAATCACGATTGTCGATGCGGTCGTTGCGACCGTCCACTCTTTGCTCCGTTTTTTTTCATCAATTCCTGCCACTTTTACTCACCGAGCCCTCTCATTCTTTTTCCGCGGGGCGTCCGTCCCCCGCCCACGATCCATTATTTTTCCAGATCCACCAGCAAATAGAACCCTTTTTCCGTTTTCTCTATTTGATGGATCACGCCTTTCCTCGCCAGTATCCTCTGCCCGGTGCGGTAAATCCCGGACATGGCGACAGACGGCTCCACCAGATACGTATACTGCCCGGTCACCGCGCTCCGTTCGCTGATCTCTACCTCCTGGCCGACTTCCACCAGTCCCTCCCGTTCCATTTTAAACCGTTCCCTGCGCATAGGGCAAAACCTCCTCACTTTTCGGATATCCTCCCTAACCCAATAGCTGCACGCCCCCCAGAAGGCCATAGGAGACTATGCACATAATAACTGCCGCCATCAAGATCCCAAGCACAGCCGCCGGAAATGCCTTTTTAAATTTGATCCCCAAAAGAGCGGCGATCAACGACCCGGTCCATGCCCCGGTCCCCGGAAGCGGGATGCCCACGAACAGGACAAGCCCCCAAAATTCATACTTCTCGATCTGTGCGCTCTTGCTCATGGCCTTTGCCTCCAGCTTATCTACAATCGGCTTCAGCATCCTTGTCTTTTTCATCCAATTGAAGACAGGTGTGATCAGCAAAAGGATAAACGGGACCGGCAGGATATTGCCAATGATGCAGATGGGCAGCGCCCTTGGCAGGGAGACGCCGAGCAGCGGCCCCGCCACCAGGAGCGCGCCCCGAAGTTCCAGGATCGGGATCATCGAAATAATAAAAATGATCGCTTCTTTCCCAACACTCCCGCCCAATGCTTCTATGATCCCCTGTACAAGTGTCTCCGTCATGATGGTATTCCGCTCACTTTCCTGTTTTTATTGAACTGTCCAGTACCTTCACAGCCATAGGAAACGGCCGCATTGATTGCCGCTTCCTATACGCTTTATTGTCCCAGGCCCGTTTCAGGCAGGCCGCCATTGATGTACCGCTCCAGAAATGCCAGCAATGCTTCCATTTCTTCCCGCGTCCCAATGGTGATACGCATATACTGCCGGATGCGCCCGCTATCCCAGTAGCGCACATAGATCCCCGCTTTTTTTAACGCTTCAAAGATCTGCTTCGCTTCATAGGAGGGGTGGGTCACAAACAAAAAATTCGCCTGCGAATCCAGGCAGGCAAAGCCCAGTTTTGTCAGTTCCTGTTTCGCCCACTCCCTCGTCTGTATGATTTTATGAATGGTTTCCTCAAAATATCCTTGGTCCTTGACTGCCGCCGCGCCGCAAAACAGGGACGTCTGGTCCATCGTGTAGGAATTAAAGGAATATTTTACATCGTTCAGATACCCGATCAGCTTCGGGTTACTGAGCGCATAGCCGATCCGCATCCCCGCCATGGAACGCGACTTGGAAAAGGTCTGCACAACGATGAGGTTGTCGTACCGGTCGATCAGCTCCAGCGCGGAGCGCCCGGCAAAATCCACATATGCCTCATCCACAATGACAATGGAGTCCGGGTTGTGGCGGATGATATCCTCCACCACCGGCAATTCCTCATAAATCCCTGTCGGAGCATTCGGGTTCGGAAAGATCACGCCGCCGTTTGGCGCGTAGTAGTCTTCTTTTACGATCCGGAAACCGTCATCCAGCTTTTTTTGCTCGTAAGGGATCCGGTACAGCCCCGCCCACACTTTATAAAAAGAGTAGGTGACGTCCGGGAAAAAAATCGGTTTTTCTGAGTTAAAAAAAGTCAGGAAACACAGGGAGATCACATCGTCCGATCCCACCCCGACAAAAATCTGGTCTTCTCTGACCCGGTAATGGCCTGCCAGCGCCTTCACCAGCATCCCGGCCGAAGGGTCGGGGTAAAGGCGCAGCCGCCCGGCTTCCATGCCCGCCAACGCCGCCGCCACTTTCGGGGACGGTGGGTAGGGGTTCTCATTCGTATTCAGCTTCACTGCCTTGCCCTGCGGCTGTTCCCCTGGCACGTAAGGCTCTGTTTTCCGGATATTCTTTTCAAATGCTCTCATCTCTTATACCTTTGTCAACTGGTAGTCCCGCGCCAGTTCCCCGAATTTCGGCAGCGCGTCTACAATCGTCCTGTGCGCCACGCAATACGCCAGCCGGACGTACCCCGGACACGCAAAGGAACTTCCCGGCACAAGGAGCAGGTTATATTTCTTCGCTGCCTGGCAGAACGCCTTTTCATCCGCGACCGGCGACTTTACGAACAGGTAAAACGCCCCTTCCGGCTTGGTGCATGCAAAGCCGAGCTTTCTCAGGCCATTATACAGTGTTTCCCGGTTGCGGTCATAGAACGAGATATCCGTCTTTTGTGTCAGGCATTTTGCCACCAATTTCTGCTGCAGGGTCGGCGCGTTGACAAACCCAAGGATCCGGGTCGCCACATTCGCCGCCGAAAGCACATCCCCGCTGTCCGCCGCTTCATCCGGTATCACAAGGTATCCGATCCGCTCTCCCGGCAGGGAAAGGGACTTGCTGAAGGAATAACCGACAATTGTATTGGCATAATATTTTGTCAGGTACGGGACCTCCACGTCCCCGTACACCAGCTCCCGGTACGGCTCATCGGAAATCAGGTAGATGTCTGTCCCGTATTCTTTCTGCTTTTTCTCCATCACCGCCGCCATCTTTTGGATCGTTTTTTCCGTGTAGACGACGCCCGTCGGGTTATTCGGGGAATTGACGATCACGGCCCGCGTCCTCGGCGTGATCTTCTCCTCAAATTCATCCAGCTTCGGCTGGAACGTCTCCGTATCCGGCGATATCTCCACCAGCACGCCGTCATAGTTGTCCGTGTAAGACCGGTACTCCCCAAAATAAGGGGCAAAGACAACCACCTCATCCCCTGGGTTGAGCAGGGTTTTCAGGATGACGTTCAGCCCCCCTGCCGCCCCCACAGTCATAACGATATTCTGCCCGCCGAAAGCTGTCCCGAACCGCTCGTTCAAGGACTGCGCAACCGCTTCCCGGACGTCCGCGTAGCCACTGTTGCTGCTGGTATACCCATGCAGCACTATCGGGTCGCTTTCCTCCAAAAGCTCTAGGATGGCTGTTTTTACCGCCTCCGGCGCCGGGACGTTGGGATTGCCCAGGCTGAAATCAAATACATTCTCCGGCCCGTACATCTGCGCCAGCCGGCTTCCCTCCTCAAACATCGCGCGGATAGCGGAACTGTTTGCCACCATCTTTTTCATCTTTTCTGCAACCATCGCTCATTCTCCTTATCCCTGAATTTCTTTTGCATACCCTTTCTCAACGAAAAAAGCCGGGCGGTAAGTAAGCTTTGCCTGCCGGAGCCCTTCCAGGCCCGTGTCCTCCTCGCGGTTGACATACCGGTATCCCATGCAGGCGTGCGCGACAAACTGCTGGTTGATCATCGGGTAAGCGCCCTCGATCCCGGCAAGCGCTTTCTCGATATGCACCACAAAGGTATCTGAACAGACCGGCTCGCCCATCGTGATCGCGGCCACTTGGCCATCCACCCGTAAAAGCCCGCCCACAAGCCCCAGCTCATCAAACAGCCGGAGGGCGTTCAGCGTCACGTTCATTTCCGCGTTTTTTTCCACATCCTCCTCGCAGCCGTTTTCATTCCGCCACTTCAGGGCCATCTGAAAACATTCCTCCAGGTTTTCCTTCCCCATAGCCTCGTAACCCCAGCGGCCCTCATAGGCTGCCTTGAAGTGATTGATATGGTTCCGCTTCCCATGGAGCTTCCTGCCCGGCAGCGTGGCAAGCTTCTCGGATTCATATACATAATCCGCCTCATCGCGGTTATATTCAACCTGGAACCTTCCCGGATACCAGCTTTCCAGCTTTTCAAAATTGTCCGGGGTCACGCTGTACATGGAAAACGGGTATCCTTTTTTGGCGCTGTACGCTTTCATGGCTTCCAGCGCCCTTTTGACGTCGCCGTCTTTTCCCGCCGGGAACGCAAAAGACAGGTGCGTCTCATCCTCCCTCTTGAATATAAGCGTATCCTCGGCCACCGCCCATTTCACCGGGTATTTCCTGGACCACAGGTACACGTTGGCAAAACACCGGTCGCAGCTTCGGCTGGTATGATGGTGAAAGTAGTGGGAAATGACCGCTCTGTCTTCAAGCTCCGGGCGTTTAAATTCGGTTTCTTCCATAAAATCCTTATTCCTCCCCCATCGCCGCCAGCTTCGCCGCCTGGTCTGCGGCAGTCAGGCTGTCGATGATCTCATCCAGGTCCCCGCCCAGCACAGCGTCCAGCTTGTGCAGCGTCAGTTTGATCCGGTGGTCGGTCACGCGCCCTTGCGGGAAATTGTAAGTACGGATTTTCTCCGAACGGTCCCCCGTACCGATCTGGCTCCTTCTTGCGTCTGCCTGGGCCGACTGCTTTTTCTCCATCTCCAGATCATACAGCTTCGAGCGCAGAAGCTTAAAGGCTTTCTCCTTATTCTGGAGCTGGGACTTCTCCGTCTGGCTGTAAATCACGATCCCGGTCGGATAATGGGTCAGGCGCACAGCGGAATCCGTCGTGTTGACGCATTGCCCGCCGTTGCCGGATGCACGCATCACATCGATCCGGATATCCTTCTCATCGATCACCACATCCACGTCCTCCGCCTCCGGCATGATGGCCACCGTCACCGTAGAGGTATGGATACGCCCGCCGCTCTCTGTCTCCGGGACGCGCTGGACGCGGTGGACGCCGCTTTCGTATTTCATGCGGGAATAGGCCCCCTGCCCGTGGATCATGAACACACATTCCTTGAATCCGCCGAGCCCGTTTTCATTGAGGGAAATCATCTCCACCTTCCAGCGCCGCCTTTCCGCGTAGTGCAAAAACATCCGGTAGATCTCTGCCGCGAACAAAGCCGCTTCATCCCCGCCGGCGCCGGCGCGGATCTCAACGATGACATTCTTATCATCGTTCGGATCCTTCGGGAGCAGCAGGACTTTCATCTTATGCTCCAATTGGGCCACCCTTGCCCTGGCTTCCCCCAGCTCTTCCTTGGCAAGCGCGCGCATCTCCTCGTCCGTTTCCTCCTCCAGCATCTGCAGGCTGTCCTCGATATCCTGCTTACTGGACTTGTATTCTTTATAGGCTTCCACGATCGGCGTCAGGTCATTCTGCTCTTTCATCAGCTTCCGGAAACGCTCCTGGTCGTTCGCAATATCCGGTTCCTGAAGCTCATTCAGCACCTCCTCGAAGCGGACCAGCAAATCTTCTAATCTGTCAAACATCTTTTTTCCTCACATTCTTCACCTGTTAGAACCTCTCTTTATCATAACCTCCCAACCACAACACGGTCAAGTCCCGCCAAATCCTTTTTGACAAGAACATCCTTAAAACCCGCCTTTTGCATCAGGCACACGGCCTGCTTCGCCTGCCCGCAGCCGATCTCCATCAAAAGCCATCCGCCGGGTTTCAGCCTGTGCGCGCACTCTGGCGGGATCTTTCTGTAAAAGGAAAGCCCGTCTTCACCTCCGTCCAGCGCTTCCCTCGGTTCGTGCAGACGCACCTCATCCTCCAGCAGGCCGATCTCGCCCGTTGGGATATAGGGCGGGTTTGAGACGATCATATCAAACTTTTGATCATCCGCTATCCCCGCAAACAGGTCGCTTTTTATAAAGGACGCCGATGCGCCCAGCCGCCGGGCATTCTCTTCCGCCACCGCAAGAGCGCCCTCCATCTGATCCGCCCCGGTTCCCCATGCCTTTGGTCCAAGCTTTAGCAGGCTCAGGAGAATACACCCGGACCCGGTACACAAATCAAGCACCCGGTCCCCTGCCCGCATCCTGGAAAGCGCTTCCTCCGCCAGGACTTCCGTATCCTGCCTTGGGATCAGCACCTGCCTGTTTACAAAAAAGGGCAGCCCCATAAATTCCTGGCAGCCTGTCAAATGCTGCAGCGGGATCCGCTGGCCGCGTTTTTCCAGCAGCTTGCGGTAAGCCATTACCTGCCCTTTTTCCACCGTCTTCAATGGATCCCCGTAATAGTGCGCTTTATCGGTCCCAGTCGCATATTCCAGAAGGCGCCACGCATCCAGATCCGCTTCCCGGATGCCGGCCGCGCCCAAAGCCTCTGCGCCTTCCCTGTAAAGCCGCCGGAGGGTGGGAGCGCCATCCATGCTATCTGCGCGGGGCAGACCGCTTCCCGGCATCGCCGCCGTTTCCTTACCGGGCTGTTTCCCGTCCAAAATTTTCCGCTTCATACGCTCTCCAGTCAAAGACTTCCTCCACGGCGCAAATCGCCACCTCTATCATACGCTCGTCCGGCTCTTTTGTTGTCAATCTCTGGATAGCCAGCCCTGGCTTGCTGAGCAGGTTGACGATCGGATTCTCACTGCGCCCTGCGAGCTTGAGCACCTCATAGGAAACGCCCGCGATCACCGGAAGCAGCGCAATCCGGATCCCAATACGCATCACCGGCGAATCCGCACGTATCAGCGCCAACAGGACGATGCTGACCGCCATCACAAAAAACAAAAAGCTGGTCCCGCACCGTTTATGCTGCCTGGAGCTGGCACGGACGTTTTCTACCGTCAGAGGCAGGCCATGCTCGATGCAGTTGATGCATTTATGCTCCGCGCCGTGATACATGAATGTCCTCTGGATATCCTCCATCCTGGAGATCAAAACAACATAAAGCAGGAAGATCCCAACCCTTACCAGCCCTTCCAGCACGGTCCGCACCGTATAGGAGGGGATCAACGGCTCCATCAGGGAAGACAGGAAATAAGGCAGTACCATAAAAACCGCGACCGCCAGGACGATGGAAAAAGCAAGCGTAGCCCCCATCATCCATTTCTCTTTTTCTTCCTGCTTTTTCTTCTCCGCCTCGGAAACTTCCTGTTCTTCTTCCTCGTAAAAATCCGCCGAATACATGAGCGTGGACATCCCAAGCACCAGGGAATCCACGAACCCAAATATCCCTCTGACAAACGGGATCCTTGATAACGCCGGAAACGGGCACACGCTTTTATACGTATCCTTTTTGACGCTGATCGCGCCGTCAGGCTTCCTCACGGCCACGGAATACTCATCCCCATGCCGCATCATGATCCCCTCCAGGACCGCCTGGCCGCCAATATTCGATGATTTCATAAGGAATCCCCTTCCTGCCACGCCTGGCACAGTTTGTAAAAAAGGGTTGAGGTTTGAAAACCTCAACCCTGCCTTTATGAACCTGCTAGCCCATGCCGTATTTCTTATTGAACTTGTCTACACGGCCGCGGGCCTGCGCTGTCTTCTGCTGGCCCGTATAGAACGGATGACATTTGGAACAGATCTCAACGTGGATCTCTTTGCTGGTAGAACCCGTCACAAATGTATTCCCACAGTTACAGGTCACGGTTGCCTGCTGGTACTTTGGATGGATGCCCTCTTTCATGATTTTCACCTCTTCTTTATTGGTTTTACGCGCAAAACCGCGTACAATGATTTCTTCTGAACAGCTTTTTCATCATATCACAAAGCAGCCATATTGTCTATATAATTTTTGTCTTTTTTAGGAGATAGATCAATTCTTCATTATTCCGTGTCCGGTTGAACATATTGATCAAATTGTCTACGGCTTCCTCGGAACGCATCCCATTGATCGCGCGGCGGATACTTTCCACGCACTCCTGCTCCTGCCTGGAAAGCAGGAGATCTTCTCTGCGCGTGCCGGATTTTGGGATATCGATCGCCGGGAAGAGGCGCTTTTCCTGGAGCTTGCGGTCCAATACCAGCTCCATGTTGCCAGTTCCTTTAAACTCTTCGTATACAACATCGTCCATCTTACTGCCGGTATCTACGAGCGCCGTCGCGAGGATGGTCAGGCTGCCGCCCCCGCGCATGTTCCTCGCCGCCCCGAAGAAGCGTTTCGGCATATGGAGCGCCGTTGGGTCAAGCCCGCCGGAAAGTGTACGGCCCGATGGAGGGACTGTCAGGTTGTAGGCCCTGGCAAGCCTTGTGATGCTGTCCAGGAGGATCATGACATCCTTTTTATGCTCAACCAGCCTCTTTGCCCGTCCGATCACCATCTCCGACACCCGCTTGTGGTGTTCCGGCAGTTCGTCAAACGTGGAATAGATCACTTCGACATTGTCCCCTTCGATCGCCTCTTTGATATCGGTGACTTCCTCCGGCCTCTCGTCAATGAGCAAGATCAGGAGGTGGATCTCCGGGTTGTTTTTCAGGACTGAAAGCGCGACTTGCTTTAGCAATGTCGTCTTCCCTGCCTTCGGCGGCGAGACGATCATCCCGCGCTGCCCTTTTCCAATCGGGGACATCAAATCCATGATCCGCATCGCTGTGCTGGTCTTCCCACACTCCAAACGGATCCGCTCATTCGGGAAAATCGGCGTCAGATCCTCGAAATTTTTTCTTTTCATCGCCACAAGAGGGTCGATGCTGTTAATCTTCGTCAGGTAGAGCAGCGCGCTGAACTTTTCCTGCTGGGTCCTGATCCGGGTATTCCCTTCCAGGATATCCCCGGTCTTCAAATTGAACCGGCGGATCTGTGAGGGCGACACGTAAATATCGCTGTCACCCGGAAGATAATTGTCGCTGCGGATAAAGCCAAACCCGTCCGGCATCACTTCCAATATACCGGACACCGTGACGCCGCTATCCAGGCGGTCAATGTCATGGATCTCCTTATCCCCGGTATTCGCAGACATCTCCTTGACGGTTTCCTTTTTTTCTCTTTTATCTATTTCGTCCTGCTTGAGCATACGTTCTACGAGTTCACTTTTTTTTATGGCTGAAAGCCCTTTCATCCCCCGCGCTTTTGCCAGATCTTTCAAAGTGGACAACGGGAGAGATTCATATTTTTCTCTCATAAATCACTGATCCTTTCTTCATCCTGCAGGCAAAAACAGATCCCCCTCCGGGCGCTGTTTCCATCTATGCCTGCCAAATCACATGGGATAACGTCTGAATCGACTTTCAAACGACTGTCTTGAAACATTATTTATTATACTACACTTCACCAGAATGTGTAAAGACTTTTTCCAAAAAGCCTGTTTTGCCTGTTTTGGCAAGGAAAACCTTTGATGGCTAATCATCAAAGGCTTCCTTCATTTTATCCATAAAACCTTTTTTCCTTTTTGTCCCGGACGGGCCTGCGGCGCCCAGGGTATTGCCTGCCAGCGCGTCAAACTGCCGCAAGGCTTCCTTCGCCTCCGGGCTTAGATGCTCCGGCGTCTGGATCACCAGCGTCACATAATGGTCCCCCCGTATCTGTGAGTTTCGCAAGGAAGGAACCCCTTTTCCTTTCAGCCGCACTTTGGTATCAGTCTTGGTCCCCGGCTTCACATTATAAAGCACTTCACCGTCCACGGTCTTGATCCTGATCTCCGCGCCCAGGGCCGCCTGGGCAAAGGAAATCGGCACAGTGGAGAAAATATGCATATCCTGGCGCTGGAAAACCGGATGCCTGGAAACCGTGACTTCCACCAGCAGATCCCCTCGCGGGCCGCCATTCGCGCCTGGCTCCCCTTTTTCCCGTATACGGACGCTCTGCCCGTTGTCGATCCCGGCCGGGATGGAAACGGAGATTTTCTTCCGGCTGGAAACAAATCCGCTCCCGGCGCAGTTCAGGCATTTCTCCCGCACGATCTTGCCGGTACCCCCGCAGTCCGGACATGTCTGCACATTCTGCACAGTGCCAAAGAAAGACTGCTGGGTATAAACCACCTGTCCTTTCCCGCCGCACTTCGGGCACGTCTCCGGCGAAGTCCCCGGCTTTGCGCCGGTTCCGTTACACTTCGGGCATGTATCCTTCAAGACGACGTCCAGCTCCTTTTCGCATCCGAAAACAGCCTCCTCAAAGGTAATCCTTACGCTCTTGCGGACGTTCGCGCCCTTCATCGGGCCCTGGCTCCGCCCTCTTCTGGATCCTCCGCCAAACAAATCCCCGAATATATCCCCGAAAATATCACTGAAATCCGCGCCGCTGAAATCAAAACCGCCGAAGCCCCCGGCGCCGCCCGCATCCCCTTCAAAGGCCGCGTGCCCGAACTGGTCGTACCGGCGGCGTTTTTCCGGGTCGCTTAAGACTGCATAAGCCTCCGAAGCCTCTTTAAACTTTTTTTCGGCCTCCGCGTCTCCAGGGTTCATATCCGGATGGTATTTCTTTGCAACCTTGCGGTATGCTTTTTTTAAGTCCGCGTCATTCGCGTCCTTCCCTACCCCAAGCACTTCATAATAATCTCTTTTTGCTTCTGCCATTTTATATCCCTCTCTGTCTACATGGAAGTTCCGGGGGACGCTTTGATACGTTCCCCGGAATGCGAACTATGGAACTGAGCCCATCGCGCCCCACAGGGGCATAGGGGCTTAGCTGGATATACTCAGCGACATTCACGCTTCTTAAACCTCTTTGTAATCTCCGTCCACAACATCATCGCCCTGGAAGCCTTCCGGCGCCGGGCCAGCGCCCGCGCCCGCATCCGGGCCCTGTCCCTGTGTCCCTGCGCCTGCCGCAGCCCCGGCTTGCTCGTACATCTTGGTAAATACTTTCTGTGCGCTTGCCGTAAGCTTCTCCGTCGCAGCTTTCATTTCTGCCGTCTGCGCGTCGGTGATATTGTCTATACTGACTTTCTCAAGCAAATCCTTCAATGCCTTGCAGTCCGCCTCAATCTCCGCCTTGTCTGCCGCGTCCAGCTTATCGCCTACTTCACCGAGTGCTTTCTCCGTCTGCATGAGGATGGAATCCGCGCTGTTCCTTGTATCCACAGCTTCTTTCCGCTTTTTGTCCTGTGCCTCAAACTGTGCGGCTTCTTTTACCGCCTTGTCAATATCCTCATCCGACATGTTGGAACCCGCTGTGATGGTGATATGCTGCTCTTTCCCAGTGCCAAGGTCTTTCGCGGATACGTTTACAATCCCGTTTGCATCGATGTCAAACGTAACCTCGATCTGCGGCACTCCACGGGGAGCCGGCGCGATGCCGTCCAGCCTGAACTGCCCCAGTGACTTGTTGTCCCTCGCGAACTGACGCTCACCCTGCACGACATTGATATCTACTGCCGTCTGGTTGTCAGCCGCCGTCGAGAAAATCTGGCTCTTCTTTGTCGGGATCGTCGTATTCCTTTCGATCAGCCGTGTCGCTACGCCGCCCATTGTCTCAATGGAAAGGGACAGCGGGGTGACGTCCAGGAGCAGGATATCGCCCGCGCCTGCATCGCCGGCCAGCTTCCCGCCCTGGACGGAAGCGCCGAGGGCCACGCACTCATCCGGGTTCAGGGATTTACTTGGCTCTTTATTCGTCAAACGCTTCACTTCCTCCTGTACCGCCGGGATACGCGTAGAACCGCCGACAAGCAGCACCTGGCCAAGCTCGGATGCGGAAATCCCCGCATCGGCAAGGGCGCGCTGTACCGGTTCGGACGTCTTTGCCACCAAATCCCTCGTCAGATCGTCAAATTTCGCCCTTGTCAATGTCATATCAAAATGCAGCGGGCCGCTCTGGTTCATGCTGATGAACGGAAGGTTGATATTGGTCGTCGTCGCGGAAGAAAGTTCTTTCTTTGCTTTCTCAGCGGCTTCCTTGATCCTCTGCATCGCCATCTTATCCGCGGAAAGATCGACACCCTGCTCTTTCTTGAATTCCGCGATCATATAGTCCGCGACCTTTTGGTCGAAGTCGTCCCCGCCCAGCCGGTTGTTGCCCGCAGTGGAAAGCACTTCGATCACGCCGTCGCCGATTTCAATGATAGACACGTCGAACGTGCCGCCGCCAAGGTCATAAACCATGATCTTCTGCTCTTTTTCGTTGTCCAGGCCATATGCAAGGGCGGCGGCGGTAGGCTCGTTGATGATACGCTTCACATCCAGCCCTGCGATTTTCCCGGCGTCTTTTGTAGCCTGGCGCTGCGCGTCATTAAAATAAGCCGGGACCGTGATGACCGCGTCTGTCACTTTTTCCCCCATGTATCCTTCCGCGTCCGCTTTCAGCTTCTGCAGGATCATAGCGGATATCTCCTGCGGGGAAAACTTCTTTTCGTCGATCTTTACACGGTAGTCCGAACCCATCTCCCTCTTAATAGAGGAAACCGTCCGCTCCGCGTTGGTGACTGCCTGGCGCTTTGCCGGCTCCCCGATCAGGCGCTCTCCAGCTTTCGTAAAAGCTACAACCGACGGCGTCGTCCTTGCGCCTTCCGTATTGGCGATGACCGTTGGCTGCCCGCCCTCCATGACTGCCACGCAGCTATTTGTAGTACCCAAATCAATCCCTATTATTTTACTCATCGTTTTGCTCCTCCTGTTTTATAGACTATTCTTTCCTGTTCCATCTTTTTTGGAAACGGTCCCCTCCGGGAGAAAGCTTTCCACTTCCTTCCGCGCAGG